>JBNLDR010000109.1:0-6982 GCA_050304495.1 Altererythrobacter sp. | reverse complement strand
GGTGGCGGATCAAGTTTTGGTGGCTTAAGAATGTAGCCCTTTGACAAAGCGAAATTGAACACTGCCGCAATGCTTGTCGCCTCTCTGCGAAGCGTCACATTCTTTGGTGGACGCTGGTTGAAGTTCACCTTCCGCCAAGCCCAATAATCGGAAAAGTCAGCTCGATCGATGAGATCGATCCGCTTCGCCCCAAAGTATGGAAGGGCGTACGCCCTGATCCTCTCAATGGTTGTATCCCAAGACCCACCCCTACGCGTCGTTACAAGTGTGGTCGTTGCGTATTTTGACCATTCCTCAAATACCTGTTTGAAAGTCTTGGTCTTGAGTGAGCCGCCCATCTGCACCTGCATATAAAGCTCTTCGTACTTGGCGATTGCCCAGCGTTGAGCCTCTGCGAGATCGAACGTCTTAGTGGAAAGAACCTTGTACCCCGTCGAATTGGGAACACTGATTCTTGCTTGCCATTTGGGGCGTATCAGATGGGTGCGCTTATAGAGCACAATTCGTCCATCACCGCGCACATCGATCTTCTCTTCGGAATAGGTCAACTGACGCCCTCCTTCCGATTCATTTTTAGTTTCAGAAAGTTGTCGAGCCAACTGAAATTTGTCAATGATTTGTGAAGAGCAGTTTTCGACAAATTTCCAAGTCGGAAAGTCATCTCATCTCAGCAAAATATTGATTTTAAAGAAGGAAAATGGCGCACCCGACAGGATTCGAACCTGTGACCTCTGCCTTCGGAGGGCAGCGCTCTATCCAGCTGAGCTACGGGTGCACGTCGCCAACGCGGCGGGATGCGGGCGCTTAGCAAAGCCCTGCGCGCGGGGCCACCCGAAAAATGGCATACGGCCTGACCGACGCGGTAACCTTTGCGTTTTGGTAAGGATTGACGCGCTAGCCCTTTTTCATGGCCGCCATGGAAAACCCTGAACAGATTCGCGCCATGCGCAGCCTGGCGCAGGAGGTGCAGGGCGCTGGCGATCAACCGGCCACGCTCGCCGTCCGCTGGGCATCGCTTCACGATCAGGCGACTGAAATCGGACGCTATGCGGCGCTGGCGGTTGAGCCCATTACCGACGAACTGGCGGGCTTCCCGGCGCGCATTGCCGATGCCGGTCCCGCGATAGAGGGTTTGACGGAGCAGGGGCTGGACGACATCCTCGCCATGATCGAGCCGGGCCTTTCCGCATTGCGCGCGCTCAGTGCACGGGGGCAAGAACCGACAGCACCCGCGCTAGCATTGTGGCGCGAATTCCATGCAGCGCGGCAGGCGCTGCTGGCGCTTTGCCCGGTCCAATAGGCGGATCTGCATAATCCAGGCTTGACCATGTTCGCTCTATGTTCCATCGTGCAGCGATGGCGGATGGTTGTGCCTCTCAGATCGATTCGAGCGCCAATGCGGCGATAGATGCGTTGGCGGTCGCTCGCGGGATTGGGCGGCTGTTCGCGCGCAATGACATCTGGTGCCTCCCGGAAATGCCGCTGCGCAATGGCCGACGCGCAGATTTGATGGGGATCGACGCCAAGGGACATATCGTCATCGTTGAGATCAAGGTCGCCCGCGGGGATCTGCTGGGTGACGGCAAATGGCCGGATTACCTCGATTTCTGCGACCGCTTCTATTGGGGTCTTCCCCCCATGCTCGACCGCACCCCGCTGGAACAGGAGGGGTTTCGGCCGGATTCCTGCGGCGTGATCGTGGCGGATGGCTATGATGCCGAAATCCTGCGTCCCGCTCCTCTGCAGCCGCTCAATGCCGCGCGCCGCAAGGTTGAGGTCGAACGGCTCGCCCGGGCCGCCCTGCGCCGCCATTCCGGCCTGATCGACCCCCGGGTGCTGGAGCTACTCCCCGCCGCCAAGGGCTAGGGCCAACGCCACCTGCGCACCACCATGTCGTGACGTCACGCAGGCAGCGCTTCATATCCGCGCAACTTTTCGGGTTGGTTTAACACTAAGTTTACCATGCTGCGTCAAAAGGCAGGACGTAACCATTACGCAAGGGGCAATTGGGGCCATGGACACTCTGCGCGGCAATTTTGATTCTTCCGACGTATCGGGCGATGCGCACGATTATGACGTCACGGAGGATGATGCCGGCCACGATCTTCCTCCAGCCTCGATCGGGCAGGACGAACGGCGCATGCAGGTGCGCGCCTATAATTTCTGGGCCGGACTGCTCGACAACCGCAATTATCCTTCGATCGAAGATCTCGATCCGTCCAGCCTCGATGATTTCGGCCCGTACAGCGTGTTGCTGGATTTTTCGGTCGGGATCGAGGATCCCGCGGTGCAATTCATCGGTGCAGAGCTGGCCAAGGAATGCCACAATGAAGGCGAGATCAAGCGCCTGTCAGACGTACCGCCGCGCTCGCTGCTGAGCCGCATCACCGATCACTATCTGCAGATCCTGGCCAACCAGGCCCCGATCGGCTTCGAAGCCGAATTCGTGAACCTGGCGGGCAACACTGTGCTCTATCGCGGCATATTGCTGCCCTTCTCCAGCGACGATGACACGATCGATTTCATCTATGGCGTCATCAACTGGAAGGAAATGGCGAGCGCGGCAGCGGCAGACGAACTGCTGCTGGAGATCGACCAGGCCCTGGCCGTGGAAGACGAGGTGGAAGAGGAAGAAATCCAAACCGCTCCGACTGCTCCGACCGCAGCAACGCCGGTCGCAGAATGGGCCGATGGGCCCGGTGCGGATGATGATGGCAGCGCGGACATGGCTGACCCTGCCCCGTTTGCAGCAGACGCATATGACGATGTCGAACCACTCGAGCTGTCAGATGAAGACGAGCTGGACGAGGAAGGCGATCTGCCCGCGCCCGCATTCGGCAATTATTCCTTCGATGACGAGGAAGAAGACGAATATGACGAGGAAGAGGATGAGGATACCGATTACGGCTTCGCTTCCCTGACCGATCATATCAAGGCGCCGAAAAACAAGGCCCCGGCGATCGACCTCGAAGATTTCCAACCACAGGTCGATTATGACCCGGAAAGCTTCGATGCGGACATCGCATCGGGCGCAAACGACGATAGCTTCGGTCTGCAGGGCTCGCCGCCCATTCCCACAGCCTATGAGCCGGAACAGCCGGCCGAGCACATCGACCCCGCGGCGGCTGAGGAGCCATACGAATTCGATGAAGCGCTTGAACTCGACGCACAGTTCGAAGCCGATGAGATAGACTATGCTGAAGCAGATGCGGAAGAACCCGCCAGCATTTCCGCGCCCGAGCCTGTAGCAGCGCCCGAAGCTGAGATCGCAGCTGAGCCTGAAGCCGTGTCTGAGCCGGAGCCCGCGCCCAGCGTAGATTCACCGGCTGCCGATTCTGACTTCAGCTTCCTTGCCGACACCGAACCCGAGCTGGATACCGAGCTTCCTCCCGATGCCGATCTTTACGATTGTCTCGCTTCGGCGCGCGAATTGGCACAGGTCGCCCACACCAGCGAAGATCGCAGCCGCAGCGCGCTCTATGCCGCGGTCGGCCGCGCCTATGACTTCTCGCTCGCGGCCCAGGAAGCGCCGCAGGATTTCGCCGAACTGGTCGAGGAAAACGGCCTGAGCGTGCAGGATCGCGCCCCGATGACCCCGGTTGTGAAACTGGTGTTCGGTGCCGATTATGACAAGACGCGCCTGACCGAATATGCCGCCGTTCTGGCCCATGCGCACCGCGCCGGGATCGAACGCGGATCGCTCGCCAGCTATCTTGCCCAGGCCGAAGGCGGCCTCAAGGGCGTGGTCCAGGCCGAACGCCGCCTGCGCGCGGAGGAAAGCGGCAAGGAAGTTGCGCCGCTCGACGCGCCGCGTCCGGCGATCGCCAAGAAGCTGCGCAAGCTCGATGGTGCGAGCCTGGAGGATATTGCATCAGATGGTCCCGAATTCGCGCTGGTCATGATCCGGCGGACGGAAGAGGGCGAGATTGTGGTGCTGGGCGAAATTGGCGACGATATTCCGCTGATCGAGCGCGCGGCCCGCAAACTGATCGGCTGATCGGCGGCTTTGCAGTCCCAGCTTTGACAATAACCCGCTGGCCTTGGCCGCCGGCGCGCGATAGGGCGCACTCACGGCCAATGGGAAAGGGCGGCGGATCATGTGGGTGCCGGTTGCATTCATAATGCTGGCAGCGATTGGCGGCCTGGCCCTGTTTCTGGCGATCCAGCGCAATGGCGCGGCAGTGCTCGACACGATTGATCGTATCGCCGGTGGCGCTGACGATGTTGCACTGATCAAGCAAGTTCGCCTGGGCGACGCTTCAGAGCAAAAGCTGACGGTCTATGGCCCGAAAAATGGGTCCAAGAACGGTTCGCCAGGCGGCACGGCGCTGCCCGTCATCCTGTTTGTCCATGGTGGCGGATGGAATTGGGGCAGCCCCGACGATTATGGCTTTGTGGCGCGGGCATTCGCGCCCGAAGGCTTTGTGGTGGTGCTGGCGGGATATCGCCTTTATCCTGATGTTACATTCCCATCCATGCTCGAAGACACCGCGCGGGCGGTCCGTTGGACCCGCGAGAATATCGCGCGCCATGGCGGCGATCCGGACCGGATCGTGTTGGCCGGACATTCCGCCGGAGCTTATAATGTCACCATGCTGGCGCTCGACCGGCAATGGCTGGGGCGCGAAGGGCAATCGGCGGATCAGCTGGCGGGCGTGATCGGCCTGTCCGGACCCTATGATTTCTATCCCTTCACCAATGAATCGGCGCGCAATTCCTTTGGGGCAGTCCCCCAGCCTGCCGATACCCAACCGGTCAATTTTGCGCGCGGCGATGCTCCGCCGCTGTTGCTGATTCACGGCGAAGCGGACACTTTGGTCAAGCCGCGCAATTCCCGCGAACTGGCGCGCCGGATAGCGGGGCTGGGCGGTTCGGCGCGGCTCTACATTCATGAGGGGATGAATCACAGCCAGCCCCTGATCGCCCTAGCCGCACCTTGGCGGCGCAAGCGCCAGATCCTGGATCTGATGGTGGAATTCGCGCGCCAGGTCTCGCCTTCAGTTCCCGTTCAGGGCGAAACCCGCTAGTCTGCGAACATGCGCTTTTTCCGCTATTGCCTCGCGCTGCTCGTCGGCCTTGCCCTTTCGGCCCAACCCGCAATGGCGCAATCCGTGCTGCGCGATGCTGAAACCGAAGCCTTGCTGCAGGATATGGCCGAACCCTTGGTCGATGCTGCGGGCCTTGATCCCGGCAATGTCGACATCGTGCTGTTGAACGATGGGTCCATCAATGCCTTCGTGGCCGGTGGGCAGGCCGTCTATATTCATAGCGGCCTGATCGATGCCGCCGATACCGCGAACGAGGTGCAGGGTGTAATCGCACACGAGCTGGGCCACATTACCGGCGGCCATGTCATTCGGAGTAGCGAAGGGGCAAGCGCGGCGAACAATATCTCGATCCTGTCCATGCTGTTGGGCGTGGCGGCGGCGGCCGCTGGCGCGGGTGAAGCGGCGATGGGCGTGATGATGGCCGGACAGCGCGCGGCGCTGGGCAAATATCTCGCCTTCAGCCGGGTCCAGGAAAGCAGCGCCGATGCTGCCGGGGCCAGCTTCCTGTCCAAGGCTGGCATCTCCGGGCGCGGATCGCTGGATTTCTTCAAGAAATTGCAGAACCAGGAATTCCGCTATGGCTATAGCCAGGACGATGAGAGCACCTTTGTGCGCACCCATCCGCTTTCGGGTGACCGTATCGCCACCCTGCGCGAAGGCTATGAGAAGGACCCGGCCTGGAATCGACCGAGCGATCCGCGGCTGGAGGCGCGTTTCCAGCGGGTAAAGGCCAAGCTATTCGGTTACTTGTCCACCCCGGAACGCACGCTCAACGTCTACCCCCAAAGCGACCAGTCGATTCCCGCCCATTATGCGCGCGCCTATGCCTATCACAAGAATGCGTTGATTAATGAGGCGCTGCGCGAGACAGACGCATTGATCGCGATCGATCCGAAAGACCCCTATTTCCTCGAGCTCAAGGGCCAGGTCCTGCTCGAATCCGGCAAGCCCACCGAAGCGCTCGAGCCGCTGCGGCTGGCGACCGAGCTGACCGGCAGTTCGCCACTTATCGCATCGCTGTTTGGCCATGCACTGATCGCGACCGAGGACAAGGTGAACTATCCGGAGGCCGAACGGGTACTGCGCGCATCGGTGGCGCGCGATCGTTTCAACCCCTTTGCCTGGTACCAGCTGGGCGTGGTCTATGCCGCCAATGGCGACATGCCGCGCGCGCGGCTCGCCAGCGCCGAGCAACAAGCGATGAATGGGCGCTTTGCCGATGCATTGCGCAGCGCCCAGGCGGCGGAGGCCGGGCTCGAACGAGGAACGCCGGACTGGATTCGGGCGCAGGATATTGCACTGCAGGCGCGCGCAGAGCTTGAACGCATGCGCGATCGCAAGAAGTAACCATCGGGGGGTATATGAATAGCGGTTTGAAAGCCTCGCTGCTGACGGCAGCACTGGCATTCCTGTTCGGATTTCTGGGCGCGGCGACGTGGTCCTACTCGGGCCTCGGCGATGCCCATACGCGGGCCTATCTGCTCGACAATCCGCAGCTGCTCCCGCAAATGGCGGATGCCTATCAGCGGGCAGAGGCCGAAAAGCGGCTGACGAGCGTCAAGGGCGATGTGATGGAGCCGTTCCCCGGTGCGGTGCTGGGGAACCCAAATGGTTCAAAAGTCCTGGTCGAATTCACCGATTATAACTGCCCCTATTGCCGGGCGAGCATGGGCGATCTGACCAAATTGATCGAGCAGGAGCCCGAGCTGAAGGTGGTGGTGCGCGAATGGCCGATCTTCCAGGGCAGCGATCTTGCCTCCCGGATGGCGCTGGCTGCCGCAAGACAGGGAAAATATGCCGAATTCCATGACGTGATGTTCCAGCTTTCGCCCGCAACGCCTGAAACCATCAATCAGGCCGCCCGCCAAGTGGGGCTGGACATGGAGCAGGCGCAAAAAGATGGCGCCTCACCCGAGGTGGAGCAGGAATTGCTG
>JBNLDR010000108.1:0-7145 GCA_050304495.1 Altererythrobacter sp. | reverse complement strand
GGCTTTTGCCGGGCCCTATCGCGGATACGGCCAGATCGTGATTGTCGAGCATGAGAATGGCTGGACCAGCCTTGTTACCGGGCTGGCAAGAACCAGCGTCATGGCGGGCGATCAACTGCTTGGCGGCAGCCCGCTGGGCAGTGCGGCGCAGCAGAACCCCACTGTCACCATGGAGTTGCGGCGTGACGGGGAACCGGTCAATCCGCTGCAATATATGGATTGATATCGATCATTGGTGGAATTTCCCGTGCAGTCCAGGGGCAGGTCCTGTTGGTAGCATCCAGCCATTCGAATGCCCCATCGGGAGACGCAATAGCTGTCTCTTGCGCTCTCATCTGGCGTTAAGCCGCATTGCGCGATAGAATTGCCGGATACAGGAGATTGATGCCAATGAAGATCGCCGCTTTGATGCGCAGCGCCGCCCTGGTGACCGCCGTTGCACTGATTCCAGCAACCACTGCATCCATGGCGCAGGTCGATGCGCGCGTTGGCCCGCAATTCGGCAAACTTTTCGCGACGTATCAGCGGATCAAGGCGAGCTATGTCGAGGAGGTCGATGATGAAAAGCTGATCCGCGGCGCAATCGATGGCATGCTGGCTTCGCTCGACCCCCATTCGGCCTATGTCGACGGTTCCGATCTCCAACGGCTCGAAACCATGATCGACGGTAATTATTCCGGCCTCGGCCTTTCGGTCGTCATGGAAGATGGTGCGGTGAAGGTCATCTCACCCTTCCGCGGCAGCCCGGCAGAGAAGGCCGGGGTCAAGGCCGGCGATTTCATCACTCATCTCGATGGCAAGCTGATCTATGGCGGCAGCCTGGATGATGCGGTTGCGCAGATGCGCGGGAAAGCCGGAACATCGATCAAGCTGACCGTGTTTCGCCCCGGCCGCGACGAACCGTTCGAGGTTGCTGTCCAGCGCGGCGTGATCGAGCTTGAGCCGGTTTCCTATACGCTTGAAGCCGGGGATGTCGGCGTCATCACCGTCAATGAATTCTCAGCCGATGTCGGCAAGGATGTGCTGGCGGCCTGGAATGACATTCGCAAGCAAGCGGCTGGGCGGGTGAGCGGGCTGGTGCTTGACCTGCGCTCCAATCCGGGCGGAGCGCTTGATGAAGCGGTGGCACTTTCGGACCTGTTCCTAGACGAAGGGCGGATCGTGTCGCAACGCGGCCGCGCGCGGGGAGAAACGCTGCTTTATGATGCCGAATCGATGTTCCGTGGAGAGATTGCCGCAAACGTCCCGCTGATCGTGCTGATCGATGCCGGTTCCGCCTCGGCGTCGGAAATTGTCGCCGGCGCGCTGCAAGATCACCGGCGGGCGCTGATCATGGGCGAACGCAGCTTCGGAAAGGGCAGCGTGCAGACGCTGCTGCCATTGGGCCGCGATGCCGCGCTGAAACTGACGACCGCGCGCTATTATACGCCGTCAGGCCATTCGGTGCAGGAAGGCGGGATCAAGCCGGATATCGCCGTGCCGCAGATTTCTGACCCCGACCTGGCTAAGCGCAGCAAATATCTGATGCGCGAAAGCGATCTGCGCGGGCATCTGGTCAATGAACTGGCGCTGGAGGACGATGCGCTTGAAGCGGATGCCAAGGCTGATCCGCGCTTCCAGCTGACGTCGGCCCAGCTGGAGCAGCAAGGGATCAAGGATTTCCAATTGCACTATGCGCTGGAAACCTTGCGCCGCACTACGCGAAGCACTGTGGCGCTGCGCCGCTGACGCGTTATTAGGGGCACCATGAGTCTCAACTCTTCTGCGCGCAAGGCGCAAGCGCTTGCGATCCTGATTCCCGCTGCATTGCTCGGCGGGGCCTATATCTCGCAATATGGCTTTGGCCTGTACCCGTGCGAGATGTGCTGGTGGCAGCGCTATCCGCATTTCGCAGCGCTGGCATTGGGCCTCTTGGCGCTGGTGATTGAGCCACGGCGCCTTTGGATCGCGTTGGCGGGTCTCGCCATCATCACTTCCGGCGCGATCGGCGGATATCATGCCGGTATCGAATATGGCTGGTGGGAAGGGCTTACCAAATGCACCAGCGCGCTCGATACGAGCGGTGATGCGATGGATGCGATCATGAACGCGCCCATGGTGCGCTGTGACGCTGCGCCGTGGAGCCTGTTCGGGATATCGCTGGCGGGATGGAATTTTCTGATCTCAACATTGGGCGGTTTGGCAGTGCTGGTGCTGCTGCAACGAAAGGACCCAATATGAAACGCAGCGAAATCCACTCCATGATCCGGGTCGACCAGGCGGGTGAGTTTGGTGCGACGCGGATTTACGGCGGGCAATTGGCGGTGATGGGCGATCGCGGCCCGAACGCGCGGGAAATCACCCATATGGCCGAGCAGGAAGAGGACCACCGCGCCCGCTTCGATGCGCTGATGGCCGCGCGCGGTGTGCGCCCCACGGCCTTGCAGCCCTTCTGGTCGGTCGCGGGATATGCGCTGGGTGCGGCGACCGCGCTGATCGGACCGAAAGCCGCAATGGCTTGCACCGCCGCTGTCGAGACCGAGATTGACCTCCATTATACCGAGCAGCTCGAGCGGCTGAAGGAAAGCGGGAGCGATCCCGAACTGGCCGAGATGATCGAAGAGTTTCGCGCCGATGAGCGTGAACACCGCGACGCAGCGATGGCTGCAGGGGCCGAACAGGCTCCGGCCTATCCCCTGCTGTCAGGCGCGATCCGGCTGGGATGCCGTGCGGCGATCGCGCTGGCCAAGCGGATCTGAGGCTTGGCTTGATCCGGGCCTTGCAACAGCTTCATCTGGAGTTCAGCGCGCTTAGGCCCTAATGTTGGTCATCAGTGACACCGATTGGAAATTGCCATGAACCGTCTTCTCGCCGTTTCTGCCCTGTTCGCCACCGCAAGCTTTGCGACAACCGCGCCCCTATCCGCCCAGGATGACGCGGGCGACAAGGTCAATATGGTGATCGTCTATGGTGAGGATGAATGCCCGGTGCCGGCCGATGGCGAGATTACGGTGTGCGCGCGCAAGGCCGAGAATGAGCGCTATCGCATTCCTGAAAACCTTCGCCTCAGCGATAGCCCTCAAAATGTCGCTTGGACCGAACGCGTCGATCGTTACGAGATGGTCGGTAAGTTCGGGACCTTGTCCTGCGATCCGGCGGGTGCGGGCGGCTTTACCGGCTGCACCCAGCAGATGATCAACGCGGCCTATGCCGACAAGGAAGGCGCATCGAGCGTGCGCTTTGGCCAGCTGATCGAGGCAGCGCGGGCGGAACGGCTTTCTACAATCGATGAAGATGCTGCCGCCGAGCAGACCCGCGTCGAACAGATTGAGCGCGAATATATGGAGCGGCTTGAGCGCGAACGGCAGGGTGCCCTTCCGGGCGAAGCGGCGCCCACTGCCGCACCCGTGACAGAAGAGCCCGCAGCACCGGTTGAAGAGAGCTCAACCGGCGATCAAACGCCGTAATAGTCGCGATACCACGCCACGAACTGGCGGATGCCATCCTTCACATTGGTTTGCGGCGCATAGCCGGTCAGCTCTTTCAGCAATGTCGCATCGGCCCAGGTGGCCGGGACGTCGCCCTTCTGCATCGGCATGAAGTTCTTCACCGCTTCGCGCCCGCATTCGGTCTCGATCGCTTCGACAAAATCCATCAGCCGGACCTTGTCGCTATTGCCGATATTGACCACGCGCCAGGGGGCGGCGGGTGACAGGCTGTCATAGGGCGCAATCTCGTCCGCGCTTTCGGGCCGGACGGGAGGCATGTCGATCAGCAGGCGGATGCCGCGCACCAGGTCTGTGACATAGGTGAAGTCGCGATACATCTCGCCATTGTTGTAAATATCGATCGGCGTGCCTTCGAGGATCCCCTTGGTGAATTTGAACAGCGCCATGTCGGGCCGCCCCCACGGGCCATAAACGGTGAAGAAGCGGAACATGGTGGTCGGCAGGTTCCACAAATGGGCATAGCTATGCCCCATCGCCTCATTCGCCTTCTTGGTCGCGGCATAAAGCGTTAGCGGCGTGTCGCATTTCTCGCGCTCGTCAAACGGCATCTCTTCATTCGCGCCGTAGACCGAACTGGTTGAGGCCATCAGCAAATGCTCAACCTCCAGCTCGCGCGCACATTCCATCACATTGAATGCGCCGACCAGATTGGCATCGACATAGGCGCGCGGGTTTTCCAGGCTGTAGCGTACCCCGGCCTGCGCCGCGAGATGGACGATCACGTCGGGCCGTTCGGCAATCGCCAGCGCATGGAGCTTGTCGAAATCCTCCAGCATGCCGACATGCCCGGTGAAATGCTGGTTCTGCATCAGCATCTGGTGTCGCCGCTCTTTCAGCCGGACGTCGTAATAATCGGTCATGCCGTCATAGCCGACCACCGCGAACCCTTCGTCCAGCAGTAATTGCGCCAGATGATAGCCGATAAAGCCGGCGCTGCCGGTGATGAGGACTTTCTTCATGTCACTTTGCCCCAATGCCCTGGACGACCACGCGCAGCGTCTTGAGCGCAATCAGTATATCCAGCCATAGCGACAGATTCTTCACATAGTAGAAATCGAAACGGAGCTTTGCCCTGACCGAATCCAGATCGGCGACATGGCCCTGGTTGACCTGGGCCCAGCCGGTGATGCCCGGCCGCACGATATGCCGGTAGACATAGAACGGGGATTTCGGCCTCGTACCAATCGGCCAGCGAATATGCTTCAGGGCGCGGCCCGATCCAGCTCATATCGCCTTTGAGGATGTTCCAGGCCTGCGGCAGCTCGTCCAGCCGGGTCTTGCGCAGATACCGCCCGATGCGGGTGATGCGATTGTCATTGTCCTTGGTAATCGCCCGATCACGCTGATCGGCCTCTGCTTCGTCGGGCGATTGGACCGCCATGGTGCGGAATTTGTACATGCGAAAACTCTCGCCCCTGAAGCCGATGCGTTCCTGGACGAAAATCGCCGGCCCCCTGGATTCCAGCCGGATGGCGATTGCCAACAGCGCCAAAAGCGGCAACAGTATGGGCCCGATCAAAAGCACTGCGACAATGTCAAACCCCCGCTTGGCGGTACGATAAGGCAGGTTCGGTATCAGCGATCCCAGCTCGTTCTCGCGCAAATGGTTGATCCGCACCTCGCCTGTCAGCGCCTCTTCAAGCAGCCGGTAATGATAGACAGGGATTCCTTTCAGCGCGGCCTTGGCCAGCAACCGCTCCCACTCGGGCGTATGATCATGGTGCAAATCGGCCACGATCGAGCCCGACACCTGGCTGTTTGCAACCAGTTCGCTCAGCGCCTCTACCGACGGGGCTTCGACGAAACCGGCCCTTCCCAGCAGCCCGCCCGTATTGCCACCCGGAACGATGTAATGCCGCATTCTGGGGTTCGCGTGGCGGATCTTGGCGGTCACCAGATAGCTGATCGCGATCGAAGATATGAGGCATGCCGCAAACAGGGTGACCGATGCATTTAGGCGCAACAGGCTATTGAACGCCACCAGCGCCCCGAATGCGACCAGGTTGATTGGGAGGACATAGGAAAGCAGGCGCGCCCTGGCATAGCTGCGCAAACGATTGAGAACATAGCAAGTCACCATATTCGCCAGGGCCAGTTCGATCAGCGTACGCTGCGGCAGCGGCCCGAAGAGCGAAACGCCGCGGGCAACAGACCACATCACGGCGGGGAATGCGATGCCGCAGAACAGGTAGAATGCGAGCTGTTCGCCAAATTGCATGACCGGCGCTCTCTGCGCGGTTGCAAGCGAGACAGGTGGGCGTTTCATCATATCTCCTGAAACGGTCGGCCTAAAACGGTCCGAAAGCCGTTCCACACTCGTCAGCGCAAGTATAGGCCCATTCCGCTCTGCGCAACACCTTGTCCTACTTGGCAGAACCTGAAGTCGCGAAGAAACGCCTGGCCATTCGGGCCAGCCGGCCGGTCGCAGAAATTGCGATCAGCGCCAATGCTATCGCCGCAACATCCGCCAGCCAGTCAGCCATGCTGGGGTCACGGCCAAGCTCTGCGGCGGCCTGGAGCATCTCGATCAGTGCACCGAATGCTGCCAGCGAAATCAGGATTGCCCACCATGCTACCTTGGGCCAGGCAATTCTGGCCAGTCCTGCGAGCACCACGAAGGCGAGCATGTGCTGCACCTTGTCCGATAGCTGGCCGGGCAGTTGTGGCGGGTCGGGCAGATTGGCCAGGATCAGGATCGCAATCGCGGCCGCGAAGAACGCTGCTCTGGCAAAGGCAGGGTGCAATATCAGTCTCATGGATAGCGGGTGCCGAACTCAGCTGGCAAGGCGCAGATCGGCTTGCGGGATCGCCACATGCTTTTCGCCGCCCATGATATCGATCAACACCCACACACGCCTGTTGGGCTCGATCCGTTCCACTTGCGCCACAAAGCTGGAAAACGGGCCATGCTTTATGCGCACCTGATCGCCGGGATTGAGCGGTGCGGGCGCAGTCAGTCTGCCGTCAGCATCGCAGCGAAGCATCAAATCCTCGATCACGGTTTGCGGCACGGGGGCGGGGCGGGTCCCAAACGCAACCAGTCGGGCAATGCCCAGCGTTGAATTGATCTTGCGCCAGGGCGATGTTTCGGGATCGAGCGAGACGAACAGATAGCCCGGGAACAGCGGCAATCTGGTGAGCAGGCTCTTCCCTCCGCGCTGGCGCGTTTCCTCTTCAAAGGGAGCGAATGTTGTGAAGCCTTGCCGTTCAAGGTTGCGGCGCGCGATCTGGCTACAGTTCGGTTTGACCTGCGCGAGATACCACGGACTTGAAATTGCAGAAATTGCCAATGCTGGACCCTTGCGAAATGGCTACCCATCCCCTTGGCCATGATCGCTGATATTCGCAACCGCAAATCACTGAACCGCGCGGGGAATGAGTAAAAATGAGGGGTTTGTCCCCAAAACCAAATGGACAAATAGCGTTGTGAATCAAGAATTAGCTGGCTAGGGGAAGGCGCTTGGGCGCTTTTGGGGTTCGCAAACAGCGCTGGCGCTGCTACCGCTCAATCTTGAACGATGCGTGTGATCACGGATCATGACCTGCTGCTGTTTCGCGGTGTCGGCCTGGTGCCGGCCACCGTGCGGTAGCCTGCCCGCCCCCGATCCAAACCCATGGCTGGACGTCAATCAGACCTGCAAGAGGATGCGCGCTTTC
>JBNLDR010000107.1:0-7202 GCA_050304495.1 Altererythrobacter sp. | reverse complement strand
GAAGATAGCGCCGGTCCATCGCATCGAGGCCAAGCGAATCGATCTCCAGCCGCGTCAGCGCATCGTCGGCAATCGCCCGCGTGACCGTGTCCTGGCCTGCGACATGGGCGAAATCGCGCACCCGCCGCAGCAGGCGCCCGGCGACACGCGGCGTGCCGCGCGAACGGCGGGCAATCTCGCGCGCGCCATCGGGCTCGATCGCCAATCCGAGCAATTGCGCCCCGCGCGTCACCACGCGCAGCAGCTCGTCCTCGGTATAGAAATTGAGGCGCACGGGGATGCCGAAACGGTCGCGCAGCGGCGTGGTCAGCAGGCCCTGCCGCGTGGTCGCACCCACCAGCGTGAAGGGCGGCAGGTCGATCCGCACGCTTCGCGCGGACGGCCCCTCGCCGATAATGATATCGAGCGCACGGTCCTCCATCGCGGGATAGAGCACTTCCTCCACCACCGGGTTGAGGCGGTGGATCTCGTCAATGAAGAGAACGTCATTGGGCTCAAGGTTGGTGAGCAGCGCGGCCAAGTCGCCTGCCTTGGCGATCACAGGCCCGCTGGTGGCACGAAAGCCCACGCCCAGTTCCTTCGCCACGATCTGCGCCAGCGTGGTCTTGCCGAGGCCCGGCGGGCCGAAGAACAGCACATGGTCCATCGCCTCCCCGCGCCCCTTGGCGGCCTCGATAAACACGCGCAAATTCTCGCGCGCCGCCTCCTGCCCGACGAATTCGGTCAGCGACTTGGGCCGCAGCGCGGCATCCGGGTCCTCCGGCTGGCGATCGGGGGTGAGGTCGGGGTTCAGGGTCATTAGAGTACGCCAGCCCGTTTTGCCTGAGCGATCTCAAGAAACTTGTTGGCAACAGCGAGAACGCTCTCGGATGCTGTGCAGGGGGTATTTGCTAGGGTGACGCGGTATCCGTCGGAATCTCGCCGCTCGAACATCAAACCGATGCCATCCACGCAAATCGAATTTGGGTCTTCCTGGCGGGTCCAGATTTGCATGGTCTCACGAAACATTCCTGCCTCAACAATCAGTTCTTTCAGCTCGCCAATATCTGCAGAACCTGCGGAGAAAGAGCGATTGGTCCTCTGGCGATCAGCATGGTGTGGACAATCATCGCGACTCTTGAACCTTCCCGTGACCTTTCCATCGACAGCTTCATCCAGCCAAACGGTATAACGAAGACAGCGTATTCCAAACGTGGTCAGTCGATAACGCGCGTTGTAGCCGCGTAGAGCCCGATCGCTATAAAGTGCAGGCCCTCCGAAACCTGCTTGGATGTTCTGAATGTCTTCGGCGTCTTCAGAAGAATAGTTATTGGAAAGCTCTCCCAGATCGGTTGCACAACCCGACAAGGACACCATGAAAAGCGAGGCAAAAATCGTGGCAGCTGAGCCACGGCGCCGAATCCCCCAAAACACTCTCACCCCGCCGCCCTTTTCAGTGCTACGCGGATCAGCTCGCTTTCGCTGGCGTCCTCACCCAGTTCGCCCTGAGCGCGCGCGACGGCCTGTGCGGCAATCGCGGGCTTGAAGCCGAGATTCTCCAGCGCGCTCACAGCATCGGCGCTGGCGCTGTTAGCGGGAACGACAAATCCAGCCACGCCGCCGCCCGAACCAGACCCCGGCAATGCGCCCGCCTTGTCCTTCAACTCGTTGACGATTCTCCCGGCCAGCTTCGGACCGACGCCCTGCGCGCGTGCAACCATCGCCGCATCGCCGCCAGCGCAGGCATCGCGCAATTCGCCGGTCGAAAGCGCGGAAAGGATCGCCAGCGCGACCTTGCTGCCCACGCCCTGAACCTGCGTCAGCAGGCGGAACCAGTCACGCTCTGCCGCATCGGCAAAACCCAGCAGGCGCATATCGTTCTCGGATACTTGAAGGTCGGTATAGACGGTGCAGGCCTCGCCCGTTTCGCCCAGCGCTGCGAGTGTCTTGGCCGAGCAATGGACAAGGTAACCCACGCCGGCCACGTCGATCACCGCCCAGTCGGTGCCGGTTTCGTCAAGCAGGCCCTTTAGCTTCGCGATCATGGTTTGTTCTTGAACGCAAAGCTTGGTTTGGTCCAGAGAATATGGACAGCAGCCCACAGTTGCGCCAATGGCTTGCGCATGAGCTGGAACACTTTCGGACGCGTGCTGCGCTTTACCACCTGGGGTGAGAGTCATGGCCCGGCGCTGGGCGCTGTGGTGGATGGGTGCCCGCCGTGTATTGCCCTGAGCGAAAGCGATGTCCAGCCCTTCCTCGATGCACGTAAGCCGGGGCAGAACAAGTTCACAACGCAGCGGCAGGAAGCCGATCTGGTGCGGATCCTCTCAGGCGTGTTCGAAGGCCAGACCACCGGCACGCCGATTTCGCTGATGATCGAGAACACCGATCAGCGCAGCAAGGATTATTCGGAAATCGCCAAGGCATACCGCCCCGGCCATGCCGATTACGCCTATGACGCGAAATACGGCATTCGCGATTATCGCGGCGGCGGGCGCAGCAGCGCGCGCGAAACCGCGGCACGGGTGGCGGCAGGCGCGATTGCAAGGCTGATCGTGCCTGAAGTGACGATCACCGCCTATGTCTGCGAACTGGGCGGAGATGCGATCGACCCGGCTAATTTCGATGCGGCGGAAATCGGTAACAATGCCTTCTGGTGCCCTGATGCAGAGGCCGCCAGGCGTTGGGAGGCGTTGGTGGACGAAGCTCGCAAAGCGGGATCCTCGCTCGGCGCAGTGGTCGAATGCGTCGCCACGGGGGTTCCAGCAGGCTGGGGCGCACCAATCTATGCCAAGCTCGACGGCGATCTTGCCGCCGCGATGATGAGCATCAATGCAGTCAAGGGCATCGAAATCGGTGACGGTTTCGCAGCTGCGCGCTTAACCGGCGAAGAGAATGCCGATCCGATGCGTCCCGGAAACGCCAATGAATCTGGGGGACCGCGTTTCGAGGCCAATCATGCAGGCGGGATCGCGGGCGGGATTTCGACCGGGCAACCGGTGCTGTGCCGCGTGGCGTTCAAGCCAACCAGCTCGATCCTGACCCCGGTGGATTCGATCACCAGCGATGGCGAGGCAACGCAGGTGCGCACCAAGGGCCGCCATGACCCCTGCGTGGGCATTCGCGGCACCCCGGTGGTGGAGGCGATGATGGCGCTGGTGCTGGCCGACCACAAATTGCTCCACCGCGCGCAGGTGGGGTAATCGCTCTGCGACTGGTTCGCGCCAACCATCAGTAATCCCTTTTGCGAATAATTCTCAACACATTGATCGGCTGGATCGATCAGTGATCGTGGAATTTTGCAATAGCATTCGGCTGCAAAAGCGCCCACGTCACTCCTGCGATTCCAACCCCAATCAAGGAGCAAGACGATGGGACTTAAGGGCTCGAAGACCGAAGAAAATTTGAAGGCAGCGTTCGCCGGCGAAAGCCAGGCCAACCGCCGCTATCTCTATTTCGCGCAGAAGGCCGATATCGAAGGCTATAATGACGTCGCCGCCGTGTTCCGCTCTACTGCAGAGGGTGAAACCGGCCACGCCCACGGCCATCTCGAATATCTCGAAGAATGCGGCGATCCGGCCACCGGCGAGCCGATTGGCGACACCGCTTCGAACCTGAAGGCTTCGATCGCGGGAGAAACCCACGAATATACCGATATGTATCCGGGTATGGCCAAGACCGCCCGCGATGAAGGTTTCGACGAAATAGCCGATTGGTTCGAAACCCTGGCCAAGGCCGAAAAGAGCCACGCAGGCAAGTTCCAGAAGACGCTCGACAGCCTCGACGCCTGATCGAAAAGCCTTGGGCGCCCGGCCAACTACCCCCCTCTGGGTTGGCCGGGCTGCCCTTCCCGTTTCGCCAGAACTGAGCCGGAATAGACATTATGGAAGGCAGTCTTGAAGCCCCAACCCGCCACATTATCCCGTGGCAGGACGAATCCTTCTATGATGAAGCCGCGCTTGAAGCCGAACTGCGCCGAGTGTTCGATATCTGCCACGGCTGCCGCCGTTGCTTCAATCTGTGTGACAGCTTTCCGATCATGTTCGACGCGATCGACGAAAGCGAGAATGAAGAAGTCGATGACCTGACGCCGGGCGATCTCAAGGCGGTCGTCGATGCCTGCACCCTGTGCGACATGTGCTTCATGACGAAGTGCCCCTATGTCCCGCCGCACGATTTCGACCTGGATTTCCCGCATCTGATGCTGCGCTATCGCGCGGTCGAGCACCGCAAGGGGCAGACCAGCTTGGCCGATAGCCAGATGGCGGAGATGACCCGCAACGGCAAATGGGGCAATGCCCTGTCAGGCCTTGCCAATTGGGCGACACGGGAAGGCAATGCCCTGACCCGCCCCGCGCTGGAGGCTGTCGCCGGGATCGATCGCAAGGCGCATCTGCCGCCATTCCGCGATGTATCGCTGGTCAATCAGGCCGCCGCCGGCCTGCCCCGCCCCAACCCCGAAGGCCCGTCACTGGGCCGCAAGGTGGCGATCTATGCCGGGTGCCATGACAATTTCAACGATGGCACGCCGGGTGAAGCGGCGATCAAGGTTTTTGCCCACCAGGGCTGCGAAGTCCGAGTCGAATATCCCGATTGCTGCGGCATGCCAAAGTTCGAGAATGGCGATCTGTCCGCAGTCGCCAGCCAGGCGGAAAAGATCGCGGCGCATTTCGCCCCCCTGATCGCGGACGGGTGGGACGTGGTCCCGCTCACCACCTCTTGCGCGCTGATGCTGAAATTCGAATGGCCGCTGATCGAGCCTGAGAATGAGCAGGTCAAAGTGCTCAGCCAGCACACATTCGATGTCAGCGAGTATGTGGTTCGCCTGTCGAAAGAAGGCGGCCTTGCCCCGATCGGGGAAATGGACGCCAGCATTGCGGTCCATTTCGCCTGCCATGCCCGGGCGCAGAACATGGGCCCCAAGGCGATGGAGATGCTGCGGCTGATCCCCGGCGCGAAACCGCAACTGACCGAACGGTGCAGCGGCCACGGCGGCAAATGGGGCGTGTTCAAGGAGAATTTCAGCCGCGCGGTGAAGGTCGGCAAGCCTGCCGCGCGCAACCTTGTGAAGGGCGAACCGGACATCATCGTTTCGGAATGCCCGCTTGCCGGGCCGCATCTGCGCCAGGTAATCGAAGCTAATGGTGCCACCCCGCCTGACCGGATCGGCCACCCGATCGAAGTCATGGCCAAAGCCTACGGACTCTAGGAAAAACCAATGCCCCGCGATCAGCGTACCATCACCGCCGAAGATATCCTGCCGCTCGACCAGTATGAGCAGATCCGCAGGGACAAGAAGGAAGAGGCGATCGCGCGCAAGCGGCTGACGCGGCTTTCGGTCGGTCCGCACGCCACCGCGCTGTTCGAAACCTGGGACAGCATGTGGCTGCAGATCCAGGAGATGTTGCGGATCGAAAAGGGCGGCGAGGAACAGCTGAAAGACGAGCTGGCTGCCTATGACCCGATGGTGCCCAAGGGCGGCGAGCTGACCATGACGCTGCTGTTCGAAATCGAAGACGAGGTCCGTCGCGACACCTTCCTGCGCAGCATTGGCGGGATCGAGCGACATGTCGCGATCAGTGTCGGCGGCGAGACGATCCGCGCCACCCCCGAAGCCGATGTCGAGCGCACGCGCGAAAGCGATGGTAAGGCAAGCTCGGTCCATTTCCTCCACTTCGCACTCTCGCCAGCGGCTGTCGCCGCATGGAAGAACGGCGAAGGTCAGGCGATGGTGGTGATCGACCACCCCAATTACGGCCATGCCGCACTGATCGGCGAAGAATCGCGCGCCTATCTCGCGCGGGAGTGCCTTTGATCGTATAATCCGATCAAACTGACCCTTTTAATCGGTTGGACGGATCAACAACAAACCGCCATCTTCTTTGGGTAGGCTCAATGACAGAGTCCCTCATTTACCCCCAAGGAGAGATGACAATGGATATGAAAACCGGAGAAATGAGCGGCGGTTGCCCCTTCCACGGTGCCGGCAGCGAACGCCCGCTGTTCGGGCGCACCAATAAGGACTGGTGGCCCGACGCGCTGCAACTGGACGTTCTGGTCCAGGGCGGCAAGAACCCCGACCCCAATGGCGCGGATTTCAATTATGCCGAGGCCTTCAACGCGCTTGATCTGGATGCGGTCAAGAAAGACCTGACCGCCCTGATGACCGACAGCCAGGACTGGTGGCCAGCCGATTACGGCCATTACGGCCCGTTCTTCATCCGCATGGCCTGGCACGCCGCAGGTACCTATCGCACCGGTGACGGGCGCGGCGGCGCGGGCAGTGGGCAGCAACGTTTCGCCCCGCTCAACAGCTGGCCCGACAACGGCAATCTCGACAAGGCGCGCCGCCTGTTGTGGCCGATCAAGCAGAAATACGGCAAGAACATCAGCTGGGCCGATCTGTTCATCCTTACCGGCAATGTCGCGATCGAAAGCATGGGCGGGCCGGTGTTCGGCTTCGGCGGCGGCCGCGCAGATGTCTATGAGCCCGAAACCGTCTATTGGGGCAGCGAAAATCTATGGGTCGACCAGGGCGCGGAAACCCGCATCATCCCTGAAAAGGACAAGACGCTGGAAGGCCCGCTCGCAGCGATCCAGATGGGCCTGATCTACGTCAACCCGGAAGGACCGGGCGGCAATCCCGATCCGCTGGAGAGCGCCCGCGACATGCGCGTGACCTTCGATCGCATGGCGATGGATGATGAGGAAACCGTGGCCCTGACCGCCGGCGGTCATGCCTTTGGCAAAGCGCATGGTGCAGTACCGGCGGACCAGCTTTCAGGCAGCCCCGAAAGCGAAGCACTGGAATTGCAGGGTTTCGGCTGGGCGACCGACAAGGGCCAGATCGCATCGGGCGCGATCACGACCTCCGGCATTGAGGGTGCATGGTCGAACAACCCGACTTCCTGGAGCCATGACTATTTCCGGCTGCTGTTCAAATATGACTATGAGCTGGTGAAGAGCCCGGCGGGCGCGCAGATGTGGACTCCGATCAATCCCGATCCGGAAGACATGGCGCCCGACGCGCGGGACCCGAACAAGAAGGTCCCCACCATCATGACCACCGCCGACATGGCGTTGAAGATGGATCCGGAATATCGCAAGATCTCCGAACGTTTCCTCGCCAATCCGGCCGAGCTGGACGATGCCTTCGCCCGCGCATGGTTCAAACTGTGCCACCGCGACATGGGGCCCAAGGCGCGCTACCTCGGCCCCGAAGT
>JBNLDR010000106.1:0-7207 GCA_050304495.1 Altererythrobacter sp. | reverse complement strand
TATGCGACCCGAGAGATTTAGAAGCAGTTGCTCCTGCGTCTCCGACTAGAGCCTCCGCCCCTAGCTGGCGGGGGCTTTTTTGGTGGTACCAGCACGCTGATTGCGCGCTTGGGCCAAGGCATCGCCAAGTTTGGTGTAGTGATAGGCGCCCACGGAGTAGCTCGCCACAAGCGTCAGGATGACGCCCAGTTCCCGCAGGTCCGCCATGTCCGCAGCCAGCGCCTCGCACTGCGCCATATCGACCCGCCCCGCTTCACCGAGCATGTGTGAATGGCAGCGTGGCAGGAATGTGTCTTGTGTCATAAGGGTCGCCCTCGTCTCGTAAGCGGGAGCGCGAGGTCTCTCAGGCGCAAGAGCTTACTGGCACATTCTTGCGATAGTTTGGATATGGGATCAAAAGGGCAAATTACCACCCCAATTGCAGACGCCAGCCAGGCCCCCTCAATCCTCGCTTGCCAGCAGATAGAGCTGCCGTGCCGCGTCGATCGGCTTCACATCGCCATCAACCTCGTAATGCCAGAAGGTCCAGCCGTTGCAGCTGGGTGCGCCTTGCAGATCCTTGCCCAGTCCGTGGATCGTGCCAACCTGTTTGCCATATGACAGCGAGCCATCGGCGCGGACCGTTGCGACCCATTTGCGCTTCTTGTCGAACACCTCTGTGCCGGGCTTGAGATAGCTGTTCTCTACCAGCGCGCCGAAGGCGACGCGAGGGGCGCTCTTCTTGCTCTGCATGGTCTCGATCACGCTTTCATCGAGCGGCAACTCCTTCTCGATCCGCGCATAGGCAGCATCGCGATAGACATTCTCGCGCTCGCAGCCGATCCATTCACGGCCGAGACGTTTGGCCACCGCGCCGGTGGTGCCGGTACCGAAGAAGGGATCGAGCACCACGTCGCCCTTCTCTGTCGTCGCCAGCAGCACGCGATAAAGCAGCGCTTCCGGTTTCTGCGTCGGGTGCACCTTGTGTCCGCCCTGCTTCAGCCGCTCCTGCCCGGAACAAATCGGCAGCACCCAATCGCTGCGCATCTGCAGCTCGTCATTGAGCGTCTTCATCGCGCGATAGTTGAAGTGGTATTTGGCCTTCTCCCCCATGCTCGCCCACAGCAAGGTTTCATGCGCATTGGTGAAGCGCGTGCCCTTGAAATTGGGCATGGGATTGGTCTTGCGCCAGACGATATCGTTGAGGATCCAGAAGCCGAGATCCTGCAGGATCGCACCGACGCGATAGATATTGTGATAGCTGCCGATTACCCACAGGCTGCCGTCTGGCTTGAGCACGCGGCGCGCTTCGGAAAGCCAGGCGCGGGTAAAATCGTCATAGACCTTGAAGCTGTCAAACTGGTCCCAATGGTCGGTCACAGCGTCGACCTGGCTGCCATCGGGCCGGTTAAGATCGCCGCCCAGCTGCAAATTATAGGGCGGGTCGGCGAACACGCAGTCCACGCTGGCATCGGGCAGCTTGCGCATCGCCTCCACGCAATCGCCATCCAGGATCCGCCCGATTGGCAATTCCACAGCGCTTTCAATGCGCGCGGCGCGCGTCTTCGTGGTCTCAATGACCCCCATTTATCTACCCCTCGTGCTGCCCAACCGGCAAAGTTATCCACAGGGTGAGTCCTTCCAGACTCCACGTCAAGCACAAAGCGATAGGCCGTTATGGTTAACGTCGCGTTAGCTATGACGGAACAAAAAGAGTCCCGCACAAGATATTGAGACTATGTGGATTAATCGGACTCGATATGATGGGGTGTGGCGCGGAAGACTCTGCTCTGGCTTATGTTGGGAAAAAATTCCTGCTAGCACTGAGCGCTCAAGAACTGGGGAGGGAAACCATGGCTTTGGAAGTAATCGGGGCAGGTCCCGGAAGAACCGCGACCTTCACCATGAAGTTCGCGCTGGAACATCTGGGATTCGGCCCGTGCTACCACATGGTTGAGGTTTTCGCTTCGGTGCGAAAGAACCTGCCTTTGTGGCAGGCTGTCGCCGACGGCAGTCCTGATTGGGATACCATTTTCGACGGCTATCGCTCGACCACGGACTTTCCAGCCAGTTCATACTGGAAAGAGCTGAGCGAGCATTTCCCGAAAGCCAAGGTGGTGCTGACAGTGCGCGACGCCGATTCCTGGTTCGATTCAGTCAGCGCGACGATCATGTCACCGCGCATGCTGAAATCGCTGACAGGCAGCCCTCTGGAACGCATGTTCCAAGGCACATACCTCAAGCCGTTCGGCGACAGGATTCATGACCGTGCCTTCATGACCGAATGGTACAGACGGTATAATCAGACTGTGATCGACACGGTCGCAGCGGAGCGGTTGCTGGTCTTCCATCCCAAGGAAGGATGGGAATCGCTGTGCCAATTCCTGGGCGTGCCGGTGCCTGACGTGCCTTTCCCGCGGGTCAACAGCCGCGACGAACTGGGCGGGTCTGCGGATGAGCAAGGTGGCCTGCCAGCCGATCCGATCGTTCTCGAGCAGTGGGCCAAGGAATATATGGCGGGGTTGAAGGCCAAGGCCTTCGCTGGAACCTAAATCAGCACCGCCTGGGCCACCGGGGCAAAGCTCTGGCGGTGGAGCGGAGTGGGGCCATGTTGGCGCAGCGCGGCCATATGCTCGGCCGACCCATAGCCCTTGTTGCGTTCCCAGCCATATTGCGGGTGCTGCTGCGCCGCGGCGATCATCTGCCGGTCACGCCATTCCTTGGCGACGATGCTGGCGGCAGAGATGCACGGTTCCAGCGCATCGCCCCCGACGATAGCCCGCGCATCCCAGCGCCATGCGTCGCAGCGGCCATGCGGGGTGAGGTTGCCGTCGATCAATATTTCGCCCGGTTCCGCCCCCAGCTGTTCGATCAGTCCAGCCACCGCCTTGGTCATTGCCAGCATGGTCGCGCGCAAGATATTGATCCGGTCGATCTCCTCCGGCTCGACCACACCCACCGCCCATCCGCAGGTGGCGCGAATTTCTTCGTCGAGCACAGCGCGCCGTTTGGCCGAAAGCTTCTTGGAATCATCCAGTCCATTGGGGCATGATGCGCCCAGGACAACCGCCGCCGCGACCACAGGCCCCGCCAGTGGACCGCGTCCGGCCTCGTCCACGCCAATAGTCACAGGCCCTGAAGCAGGATTGGAAAGCATGAACATCGTGGCAGCCCTTCGCCTCGCACTATCCCCGGCAGCGATGCTTGCTGCAAGCTGCAGCCAGGCATCAGGTGTGGACAGCACCAACACATTCGCCGTGAGCGAACACGGCACCTATGATCAGCCCTGGGCGGCGGCATTCGTACCAGGCACCGGCGTGCTGATAGTCACCGAAAAGGGCGGGACGATCCGCGGCTATGACACGGCGGCTGATGCGGAGATCGAGATCGACGCGCTGATCGATGTCGATCTGGGGGGCCAGGGCGGATTGGGCGATATTGCGTTCCTGCCGAGCGAGGCGGCGGACAGCATCGGCTCGCGCACGATCTACCTCAGTTGGGTCGAAGCCGGCAAAGACAACACGCGCGGTGCGGTGGTTGGCAAGGGATTACTTGACTGCCCCCAGGCAACACCCTGCACGGTCGAAGGGTTGGAAGTGATCTGGCGGCAAAGCCCCAAGGTCACGGGCCACGGGCATTACTCACACAGGCTACTGATCACGCCCGACGAGAAATATCTCTATGTCTCCAGCGGTGACCGCCAGAAACTGGACCCAGCGCAAGATATCTCCAACACGCTGGGTACGGTGGTCCGGCTCAAGCTCGACGGTTCGCCCGCGCCTGGAAACCCCTTCGCCGATCAAAGATCGCCCAGCGATGAGATCTGGTCATACGGACACCGCAATGTGCTGGGGCTCGATTTCGACACGGACGGACGGCTGTGGGATGCAGAGCATGGCCCCGCCGGCGGCGACGAGCTCAACCTGGTCAGGCCAGGGCAGAACTATGGCTGGCCGGTAGTTTCGAATGGCAGGCACTACAGCGGCCAGAACATCCCCGATCACGCAACGCGCCCGGATCTGGCAGCACCGGCAGTCTGGTGGACCCCGGTGATCGGCCCGGGCGATCTGCATTTCTATCGCGGAGACTTGTTCGAAGGCTGGAAGGGAAATGCGCTGATTCCAGGACTGGTGGCTCACGGCCTCGTCCGGGTCGAAATAGCAGGCGAACAAGCCCGCGAAGTCGCGCGGTATGACCTTGGCGCAAGAATTCGTTCGATCGCAGAGGATTCAGACGGCGCGCTGTGGCTGCTCGAGGATGGCGCGGGCGCTCGCTTGCTGAAGCTGGCGCCGAAATAAGAGGTACGCCTGCCACAAATGCAATTTGCATCGACAGCGCCGCACACTGGGCCTAAGCGCGCCGCGCAATGTCTAGCCTGATCCCCCTTGCCCATGTCGCACCCGAGATGATCGAGCAGGTGCTTGACCGCGCCTTTGGCCCGGGCCGGTTCGCGCGCACGGCCTATCGCATCCGCGAAGGCATGGATTGGCTCGAGGGGTTGAGCTTTGCCGCACTCGACGATCAGGAAATGCTGGTCGGCACGATCCAGGTTTGGCCGATCGCCCTGATCGATCCGTCCGGGCGTGCGCATCCGCTGCTGATGGTTGGGCCGGTTGCAGTCCTGCCCGAACATCAGGGCGAAGGCTATGGCAAGGCGCTGATGATGGCCGCGCTCGCGGCGGTGGATGACGCTGGCGATGCGCAGCTGCCGCAGATGCTGATCGGCGATCCCGAATATTATGGGCGCTTCTTCGGCTTTACCGCCGCGCATACCGGTGGATGGCATTGCCCCGGGCCCAACGATCCGTCGCGTTTGATGGTGCGCTGCGTCAATCCGGCGGTCCTGCCGGCCGAAGGCATGCTGGGGCCATGGCCATCCCAGGCCCAAGCAGACTTGGCGAATTAACCACCATCTGGCATCGCGCTGCCATGCCTTACGAACCGCCACCCTATCTTGCAGGTCTGACTTTGGCCGAAGTGGCCGAGCAGGTTGCCGCACGCAAGCTGCCCCCGGTCGAGAATTGGGCGCCTGATCGTGAAGGCGATAGCGCGATGCGGATTGCGGCGGATGGGACCTGGTTCCACGAAGGCTCCCCCATCACCCGCGATGCCATGGTTCGTGCCTTTTCAGGCCTGCTACTGCGCGATGACGAGGGTCAGCACTGGTTGGTCACACCATTTGAAAAGCTGACCGTCGAAGTTGAAGATGCGGCTTTCATCGCCACCGATGTTGCGCAAAAGGATCTCGACCTCGCCTTCCGGCTCAATACCGATGAGTTGATCCTCGCCGGCCCAGGTCACGCCTTGTGCGCGCGCGGCGATGCGGAAACGCCCGCAATCTATCTCCACGTCCGGCGCGGATGCGAAGCGCGGATCAACCGCAGCACCTGGCAGCAATTGGTCGATATCGCGATGGCACAGGGTGACAATTGGACCGTCTCCAGCGGGGGCGAGCAATTCTCGCTGGTGCCGCAATGAGTGCGCTCTTCAAACGGCTTTCCGGCCTCCTCGAAGCAGGCCACCAGCGCGAGATCCCGGACATGTTGACCGACGAGCGCTTCGCCTTGGCGGAACGTTATGCCCATGCCGCCGTGCTGATCGCCGTGACAGAGCGCGAGGAACCGGGCGTGATCCTGACCCAGCGCCCCGGCACCATGCGCGATCATCCCGGCCAGGTCGCCTTTCCGGGCGGCAAGATCGATCCGGGCGAGGATGCGGTGCAAGCTGCCCTGCGCGAAGCTCATGAGGAGATTGCGCTCGATCCCGCTCACGTCCGCGTTATCGGCACCACCGATCGTTACCAGACCGGTACCGGTTTCGATGTGACCCCGGTGCTTAGCGTGATCCCGCCCGATCTCGACCTGCGGCCCGATCCGCATGAGGTCGAGGCATGGTTCGAAGTGCCGCTGGCCACGCTGATGCAGCGCAAAAACTGGGTAGAACAGGAAGTTTTCTGGCGCGGGCAAATGCGCAGATACCTCGAGATGCATTATGACGGTTTCCGCATCTGGGGCGTAACCGCGGCGATTATTTCGAACCTTTCGCGCCGGATCGCGGATGAAGGATTGTTCGATGAGGGCTGACATTTCATCGGCTGACTGGACGAAGCGCGAGGGGCTGCGCGCGCTGACCCGTGCGTTGGGCGCCGAACAGATCCGCTGGGTTGGCGGGGCGATCCGCGACAGCCTGCTGGACCTGCCGGTCAACGATGTCGATTGTGCCACACTGCATCGCCCCGATGCAGTGATCGCGCTGTGCCGCGACGCAGACATCCGCACCGTGCCAACCGGAATCGATCACGGGACCGTTACCGCGATCCTGCCCGATGGCCCGATCGAAATCACCACTTTGCGCCGCGATGTCTCGACCGATGGCAGGCGCGCGACGGTGGAATTTGCCGATCGATGGGAGGAGGATGCCGCCCGTCGCGATTTCACCATCAACGCGCTCTATGCCCACCCCGAAACGCTGCAGATATCGGACTATTTTGGTGGGCTCGAGGATCTGAGAGAGCGGCGCGTGCGCTATATCGGCGATGCGCGCGAACGGATCCGCGAGGATCACCTGCGCATCCTGCGCTATTACCGCTTCCAGGCGCGCTTCGGGGCCGAACTCGATGCTGAGGCGGAGGAGGCCTGCGCCGAGCTGGCCCCCATGCTCAAGGGGTTGAGCCGCGAACGGATCGCTACGGAGCTGCTTGGCATCCTTGGCCTGCCAAGCCCCCATGACACGATTTTTCGCATGCATGGCAGGGGTGTTTTGGGCGTTATCCTACCCGAAGCCTGCAGGCACGAGTTGGAGGTGTTGGGCCGATTGATCGCCGCCGAGACCAAGCAGGGTTTCCATCCCGATCCGGTGCGGCGCCTAGGTGCGCTGCTCCCCGCCCTGCCCGAAGTAGTGGAAACGGTCGCGGCACGTCTGCGGCTATCCAAGGCTCAACGCGCGCAACTGGTGGCGCTGGCCGAACGCAAAGCGGGCGATCTGGCCGAGCAATTCGCTCTTGCCTATCGCGAGGGACTCGACATCGCAATTGGCCGAATCCTGCTGCAAAATGGCGATGCCCATGCCCTGAAGGAATGGGTCGTTCCGCAATTTCCACTCAAGGGCGGGGAAATTGTGGCCCGCGGCGTGGCGGCCGGACCGCAGGTTGCGCGCATGCTTCGGACAATCGAGGATTGCTGGATTTCCGAAGGTTTTCCAGACCACTCGCGCGTAATGCAATTGCTCG
>JBNLDR010000105.1:0-7265 GCA_050304495.1 Altererythrobacter sp. | reverse complement strand
CACCGCCGAAAGGAAGCCGACGAATGTCAGCCCCTGCGTTAGGCTGAGGAAACCCTCCTGCGAAACCGCCGTGATTGATTCTCCCGCAGCTCCGCCCGGTCCGAACATCACCACCAATGGCATGATCACCAGTGCCGTCACCATGATGCATCCCTGCACGAAATCGGTCAGGCTCACCGCCAGGAAGCCGCCCACCATGGTATAGGCCAGCACCACACTCGCGGTGATCCAGATACCCAGCATGTAATCGCTCAGGCCCGCATCTCCGAACAGGCCGGGAAAGGCCGTGACGAACAGCTTACCACCGCCAACCAGCCCCGCTGCGGTATAGACGGCAAAGAAGGCGACGATGATCACCGCGCTGGTGAGCCGTAGCGCCACCGCCTTGTCAGGGAAGCGATTGGCGAGGAATTCAGGAATGGTCAGTGCATTGCCATAGCTGACAGTCTGTTCGCGCAAGCGGGGCGCAACCACGATCCAGTTAACCAGCGCGCCGACGAACAACCCTATCCCGATCCAGGCCTCTACGAGGCCAGTGGCATAGAGCGCGCCCGGCAAGCCGAGCAGCAGCCAGCCGGACATGTCCGAAGCACCGGCCGAAAGCGCCGCAACCGCAGGCGAAAGCTGCCTGCCGCCGAGCAGATAACCTTCGCTATCGGCGGTGGATTTGCGCCAGGCATAAAGCCCGATTGCCAGCATCAGCGCAAAATAGAGCGCAAGTGAAATCAGCGTTCCGGTCGCCATTCCCGGCTCAGCCGCGTCCGCGATAGCTGGCAACGCCCTGCTCTGGCACCCACAATCCTTCGGGTGGCGGGCCGCTCTGCCAGAACACATCGATCGGGATTCCGCCGCGCGGATACCAATAGCCACCGATCCGCAGCCAGCGCGGCTTCATCTCGTCCGCCAGCCGCTGGCCGATACCCACGGTCACCTCTTCATGGAACCCGGAATGGTTGCGAAACGATCCCAGAAATAGCTTCAAACTCTTTGATTCTACGATGGTTTCACCCGGCGCATAGTCAATCACCAGATGCGCAAAATCTGGCTGTCCGGTGACCGGGCAAAGCGAGGTGAATTCGGGCGCAGCAAACCGCACCAGATAGAGTGTGCCCGCGCGTGGATTGGGCACATAGTCAAGCTGGGCCTGCTCCGGAGAGGCAGGAAGCGGGCTCGCCTGGCCCAGGTGAAGCGTTTCGGGTGTGTCGCTCATGCCGCGCAATTGCCCCGATCTGTCGCCAAGCGCAAGGGATAGGCTGGACGTGGCGGATTCAGAGCCTATTCAGCGCCCAACTGATTTGACCCTTGCCCACCCGCCATGCACCGAATTCCTGCCCTCCCCCTGCTTGCCCTGACGCTGATCGGTGCGCCGTTAATGGCGCAGAATTCGGTGCGTGATTTCACGCTGCCACAGCCGACCCCAACCGCCACACCGCAGGTTCAGGGCCCGGCGGACGATACCGGCGTGGTGCCGATCGGGCCGCGCGTGATCCCCAGCGAAAGCTCTGTACCGCAACCCAGCACGCGCCCGACTGCCACGGCCAGCCCGGCACCTGTTGCAACCGCCACACCCACCGCTGCGCCAACCGGGCAAACGCGGGTAACTCCACGCGTCCAGCCGAGCGCCCAGCGCATTCCGCAGGCCACTACCCAACCGGCCCAGCCGTTAGAAGTTGGTCCGCAGCCGATCGCCCCCTCGCCGCTCGACAGCGGGCTGTCGCTTCCACCAGCACCGGCCACCGCTTCGCCGCAAGCCGCTGCGTCCACCGCGACCGAATCCGGCGCGAGCAAGAGCGTTTTCCCGGTGTGGCTGCAGTTGGCGCTGGGCGGATTGGTCTTGCTGTCCGGCCTGCTTGCAATCTGGGCAGTGATGCTCCGCCGCAAAAGGCAGGCCTCCGCGCCCGTGATTGAGCGCCCGATTGTGCATGAGCGCACCGGCAGTGCAGCTCCACTGGCTGCCGCGGAAGAAATCAGTTTCGATACGCGGATCGAGATCGAGAGCCTTTCCCGCAGTTTCCGCATGGTCACGCTCAATTACCGGATCCAAATTGCCAATCGCAGCGCGCGGACGATGCGCGACCTGGGCTTCGCCGCCGATCTGGTCAGCGCGGCCAGGGGAAACGGCGCAGGCGATCAACTCGCCACTACCATGTTGAAACTGCCTGCAGCGGGCGAGATCGACCGGATCGGCCCGCACCAGTCACGCAGCATTTCGGCCAAAGTCCAGATGCCGGTCGAATCGATCGAAGTCTTTGCCCAGGGCCAAGTCCCGATGTTCATTCCCCTCTTGCGGCTCAAGCTCCATGGGGCAGAGATTGAGGCGCAGGCGCAGACCTATGCAATCGGCCTGGGGGGCGTGGCCGAAGGCCGGGTCAATCCGCTGCCGCTCAACGATCCGCTGGGCAGCTATAAGGGCGTGCGCGCGGTTCGGGTGGACCAGCGGGCCGGTTAAACGGCGGCAGCCCGTTCTGCTCAATCCAGCGGCCAACCCTCGATCACTTCGACAAACCTGGCCAGCCAACCGTTGGTCTGATGTCCATCGACCACGCGGTGATCGATAGTGAGCGAGACATAGGCCATCGGGCGGATCTGGATCGTGTCCACGCCGTCAATCTCGCGCACCACCACCCGCTTTTCGGTTTTGCCGATCCCAAGGATCGCCGATTGCGGTTGGTTGATGATGATCGGTGATGCCATCAGCGAACCGGAAACACCGTGGTTCGAAATGGTGAAGGTCCCGCCCCTCATGTCAGCCGGGGTAAGCTTGTTGTCGCGCGCGCGGGCCACCAGATCGGTCAGGTTGCGGGCGATCCCGTGTAGCGATTGATCCTGGCATGACTTAACGACGGGCACCACCAGTCCCTTGTCACCCAGCGCCGTGCCAACCCCGATGTTGACGTCGCGATAGATCTCCAGCCGGTCATCAAACCAGCGGCTGTTGATCGCGGGCACTGCGGCCATCGCCTTGGCTGCGGCCATCAGGAAATAGGCGGTGTATGTCAGCCGCGTGCCGTCACGCTCGAAATCGGCCTTGTGCTTGCTGCGATGCGCCATGATGGCGGACATGTCGCATTCGAAAACGGAGGTCACATGCGGCGCGGTAGTGACGCTGTTGAGCATGTTCTGCGCAATAGTCAGCCGCATCCGGTCATGCGGGATGGAAGTCACCGGGGCCAATGAGGCAGGTTGCGGCTGTTTCGCTGCCGGAGCGGGTGCCTCGGCCCGCGCGGCAATCGCCCGGTCGACATCGGCGCGGGTGATCCGCCCGCCCTTGCCCGTGCCCGCGATCTTAGCGGGATCGAGATCATGCTGCCTGATGGCGCGGCGCACTGCGGGCGAGAGGCGATATTCGCGCACGGCGGGCAAATCGTCGCCCCTGCATGCAGCATTGCCGTCGTGCCGCGGCGCTTCGGCCGTGTTCGGCCTCTCTGCCTCGGCCACCACATCCGAAGCGGCGACCTCTGCTTCGCCAAGCTCCATCCGCCCCAGCACTGCGCCGGGCACAGCCTCTGCATCGCTTTCGAGCAGGATTTCCTTCAGCACGCCGCGCGCGGGTGCCGGGACTTCCTGTGTGACCTTGTCGGTCTCAAGCTCAACCAGCGGATCGTTTTCGTCCAGCATCTGGCCAATTTTGGCGAGCCAGCTGCGAACGACCGCCTTGGTGCCTTCCTGCTCTTCAGGGACGAGGATATCGACCATGCCCATCGTTCTGCCCGCCCCTAAAACGCGACCAGTTCGTCGATCTTCGCGCGAATCCGCTCGACCGAGGGGACAGCCCATTCGAGCAGCAACGGATTATGCGGGCTGGGAATGTCCGGCATTGTGACCCGCGCCACCGGGGCATCGAGATCGAGGAAGGCTTCGTCCGCGACGACCGCCGCGATCTCTGCGCCAAAACCGGCCGTCTGCAAATCCTCGTGGACGATCAGGCAGCGCCGTGTCTTGCGGACCGATTCCAGCACGGCATCCTTGTCCCACGGCATCAAGGTCCTCAGGTCAATCACATCGGCAGAGATTCCCTCCGCCGCATCTTCGCAGCGCGGCACCATCGCCCCCCAGGTTACGATGGTGATGTCAGTCCCCTGCCGCGTGAGCCTGGCCTTGCCAAATGGCAGCGCGAAGTCGTCCCCCGGATAGGGGCGGCGCGCCCATGCCAGATCGAGCAGATTGCGATGTTCGAAGAAGATCACCGGATCGTTGCCCCGCAGCGATGTGCGCAGCAGGCCCACCGCATCTTCGGCATTGGACGGCACTGCCACCTTCCAGCCGGGATTGTGGATGAAGGCGACTTCATTGGTCTGGCTGTGCCAGGGATCGCCGCATTTGAAGAAACCGCCCGGCATGCGTACCACCATGGGCGCGGCAAAGCGGTTGTTGGTGCGCCAGCGCATAGTGCCGCAGTCGTTGATCTGCTCGGTCGCGGGCTCTGCATATTTGCGGAACTGGATTTCGGGCACCGGGCGCAGGCCATAGGCACCCATCCCCACGGCAACGCCGATGATCCCGCATTCGGAAATCGGCGTATCGAACACGCGGGTTTTGCCGTGCTTTTCCTGCAAGCCTGCGGTGCAGCGGAACACGCCACCGAAATAACCGACATCTTCGCCCATCACGATCACATCGGGATCACGCTGAAGCATGATGTCGAGAGCGTCATTGATTGCCTCGATCATGTTGATCCGGCGTTCGGCGACTTCGCCTTCCGGCTTGGCTTTCACTTCGGTGCTCATTTGCCCGCATCCTCCATCGGATGATGGCCTGGCCATTTGATCTTGCGTTCGCGGGTCGCCTGCGCGGCCTGCTCCTGAAGATGCCAGGGTAGCTCTTCGAACACATCTTCGAACATGGTGTGGAACGGATGGTGCAGGCCGTGACCCAGGATACCGTTCTTCTCGGCTTCCTTGGTGGCCGCCTTGACCAGTTCGGCGCATTCGAGGTCCATCGCCACTTGCTGTTCGAGCGACCATTCACCGATTTCGATCAGATGCCGCTTCAACCGCATGATCGGATCGCCTAGCGGCCATTCCTCGCGTTCCTGCGCGCTGCGATAGCCAGTCGGATCGTCCGAGGTGGAATGGCCCTCGGCGCGATAGGTGAAATATTCGATCAGCGTAGGGCCGGCATTGGCGCGGGCGCGATTGGCGGCCCATTGCTCTGCTGCATAGACCGCCAGCGCGTCGTTCCCATCGACACGCAGGCCCGCCAGGCCATAGCCCAGCGCACGCGCGGCAAAGGTAGTCCGCTCGGCCCCGGCAAAGCCAGAGAAGCTGGAAATCGCCCACTGATTGTTGACGACGTTGAAGATGACGGGGGCGTTGTAAACGGTCGCAAAGGTGCAGGCGGAGTGGAAATCGCCCTCCGCCGTAGAGCCCTCGCCCACCCAGGTAGTCGCGATCCGGCTATCGCCCTTGATCGCGCTGGCCATGGCCCAGCCCACCGCCTGCGGCAGCTGGGTCGCCAGATTGCCAGAGATCGAAAAGAAGCTGTGATCACGGCTCGAATACATGATCGGCAGCTGCCGTCCTTTCAGCTTGTCCGCCTTGTTCGAATAGATCTGGTTGATCATGTCGACGATCGGATAGCCGCGGGTAATCAGGATGCCCTGTTGGCGATAAGAGGGAAAAACCATGTCGTCACTGGCCAGCGCCATGGCGGCCGCGACGCTGGTCGCCTCTTCACCGGTGCACTTCATGTAGAAGCTGGTCTTGCCCTGCCGCTGTCCGCGAAACATGCGTTCGTCGAAGGCGCGGACAAGGGCCATATTGCGCAGCATGGCGCGCAGGGTTTCGGGATCGAGCTTGGGATCCCAGGCTCCGTGTGCCTTGTTGTCCTCACCCAGAACACGGATCAGATCATAGGCGAGCGGTTCGGTCTCGCGCGCGTGACATGCCTCGTCCGGGCGCGATTGGGCACCGGCCTCCGGGATCTTGAGATGGCTGAAATCCACCGTATCGCCGGGGCGAAACTTGGGTTCTGGCACGTGCAGCGATAGCGCGGGCCTGTTGCCCCCGTCCGTGGCTGGCTGTGACGGCCGCTTGGCCATGATTGGCTCTCCCAATAAAAGGATCGCTGCGAAGCAATCTTTTAACAGAGAGTTATTTTATTTCAAAACACAGGTCAGGTCAAGGAAGCGCCGCTTACACCGCAATGGGTGCCTTGATCGCCCCCAGAGGGTTATAATCATGCACCTCAAAATCCTCGATTTTATAATCGAAAATGCTGTCCGGGCGGCGCTTGATTTCCAGTGTGGGATGGCCCTGCGGCTCGCGACTCAGCTGCTCGGTGATCAGATCTTCATGGTTGAGGTAAAGATGGACATCCCCGCCCATCCAGATCAGCTCTCCCGGCTCCATATCCACCTGCTGCGCGATCATGCGTTGTAGCAAAGCGGCCGACCACAGGTTGAACGGCAGGCCCAGCGCAACGTCGCAACTGCGCTGGTAGAGCAGGCAATTGAGCCGCGCGCGCGCGCCCTCGCCCGAAACATGGAACTGATAGGTCTTGTGGCACGGTGGCAGCGCCATCTGGTCGAGCTGCGCTACGTTCCAGCCTTCGATAATGTGGCGGCGGCTGCCTGGATTGCTCTTCAGGCTTTCGACCACTTCGGCGACCTGGTTGATCCCCGGCCCCTTCTCATAAAGTCCGTCAGGGCGATAGCGATAGGTCGGCCAATCAACCCATTGTTTGCCATAGACAGGCCCCAGATCGCCCCAGTGCGCGGCAAAGGCTTCATCATCGGCGATGCGCTGGACGAAATCCTCCAGCGCGATCTCGTCACCCGTGTCGCGAACGTATTTGGCGTGCGGCCACTCGTTCCAGATCTTGACGCCCTGCAGCACCAGTGGACGGATATTGGTCTCGCCAGTCAGGAACCACAGCATCTCGCGCGTGGCGGTCTTCCAATAGACCCGCTTGGTGGTGAGCAGGGGCATGGCGCCTCCCGCCAGGTCGAACCGCAACATGGCCCCGGCGACAGAGCGCGTGCCCACACCAGTCCGGTCGAGTCGCTCGCTGCCCCGCTCCCAGATCTGGCGCATGAGGTCGAGATATTGCCATTCGGGATGGTCTCGATTGGTCTGATCGGAAGGAATCGCAGCGCTGGCCATGAGTCTTCCCTAAACTTGCAATTGCCCGCTTGCCACCCCGCGAGACGCTGCCTATAGGGCGCGCCTTGCCTCGGTCCACAGCTCTTTGCAGCTTTATGTGTGGCCGTATCGGTCGGGGAGTAGCTCAGCCTGGTAGAGCACTGTCTTCGGGAGGCAGGGGCC
>JBNLDR010000104.1:0-7322 GCA_050304495.1 Altererythrobacter sp. | reverse complement strand
GGAGATGTTCGTGGGGGTGGGTGCCGCGCGGGTGCGCGATCTGTTCAAGGACGCCAAGGCCAAGGCGCCCTGCATCATCTTTATCGACGAGATCGACGCCGTCGGTCGTCACCGTGGCGCCGGCATGGGCGGTGGCAACGACGAGCGCGAGCAGACCCTGAAACAGCTGCTGGTGGAGATGGACGGTTTCGAGGGCACCGAGGGCATTATCGTTATCGCCGCCACCAACCGTCCCGACGTGTTGGACAAGGCGTTGCTGCGTCCGGGCCGTTTTGACCGCCAGGTGGTGGTGCCGATCCCCGATATCGACGGGCGCGAGAAAATCCTGGGCGTGCATATGAAGAAGGTGCCGCTGGCGCCTGACGTTAACCCGCGCACCATCGCGCGCGGCACGCCCGGCTTCTCCGGCGCGGACCTCGCCAATCTGGTCAACGAGGCGGCGCTGCTCGCTGCGCGGCGCAACAAGCGCTTGGTGGCGATGCAGGAATTCGAAGACGCCAAGGACAAGGTCATGATGGGGACCGAGCGCCGCAGCATGGTGATGACCGACGACGAGAAGAAGATGACCGCCTATCACGAGGCCGGCCATGCTCTCGTATCGATCAACGAGCCGGCGTCTGATCCGATCCACAAGGCGACGATCATCCCGCGCGGGCGCGCGCTGGGCATGGTGATGCGCCTGCCGGAACGGGACAATTACTCTTACCACCGCGACAAGATGCATGCGAACCTGGCGGTGAGCATGGGTGGCCGCGTGGCCGAAGAAATCATCTTCGGGCATGACAAGGTGTCATCGGGTGCGTCGAGCGATATTCAATATGCCACCGATCTGGCCCGCAACATGGTCACGAAATGGGGCATGTCGGACAAGCTTGGCCCGCTGCAATATGAGCAGAGCCAGGAAGGCTATCTGGGCATGGGCCAGACTGCGCGCACCATGGCGGGCGCGGAGACCAACAAGCTGATCGATGCCGAGATCAAGGCGCTGGTCGAAGGTGGGCTCAAGCGTGCGACTGACGTCTTGAAATCACAGGAGGACAAGCTCCATTTGCTGGCGCAGGCGCTGCTCGAATATGAAACGCTGTCTGGCGAAGAGATCGACCAGCTGATGAAGAATGGCAAGATCGACCGGCCTGAAAAGCCTGCTGGCCCGGTGATCGCGCAGCCGCTGCCCGGCTCTGCGGTTCCCAAGGCGGGCAAGAAATTCGGCGGAGAAGGCGGCGCGGCCCCACAGGGCGTGTAACCAGCATTCCTCCAGTCTGACTGCAAGGGCGTCCGGAGCGATCCGGGCGCCTTTTCCGTGTGGGATCAGAACGCGCCCAGAAGCACCAGCAGCCACAGGAACAGCAGCAGCACCACGAACACGATGATCGTGCACAACAGTGCCGTGCGCCACAGGGCGGAAAAGCCGGTGAGTTCATAGGTCCCGCGCAGCTGCCGATAGATGTGGACCGGCGGGATCACCAGTAACGCCAGGAACACCCATCCGCCGCCCACGCCCGCCGCCGTCAACACCGATAATGCGATGAACAGCAGCGACATGAAGGCCAGCGAATAGGTTACGAATATCGCATGGTCATAGGCTTTGAAACGGCGCCTCCAGGCGAACAGCAACCATACGAAGGGGATCGAAAGGGGGATCAGCAGCCAGCTGAATTTATACGCGCTGGCCTGCAGCTTGTAGAGCATCAGGCCAGGGTTTTCCTTCCACTTCTTGATCAGGCCCTGGTCGAGCGCTTCGATTCCGGTGAGGCTGAGATCCATATTGCTGCTCTCGCCCAGGGTGAAGTTCCTGACCTCGTCCAGCCCTTCAAGCCCCTCGTCCGCATCCGCGAGCCTGGCCTCCAGCTCTGCCCGCTGCGGCGAATCCGCCGGCAATGCGTCAAGCTGTTCCTGCAGCCGCGCGCGCTGCTCATTCGCCCCGTCTTGCACTACGTTCAGCGTTTTTTCGGGGTCGATATTGGGGCTGATTTCGGTCGGGGCCTTGAGGCCGACTATCTGAAACACGGCAAACATCAGGAACACGCTGAACAGGAAGATCGCCATCGGGCTGACGAATTTGGCGCGTTCACCATCGATATAGCGCCGGGTCAGCTCGCCCGGCTTCAGGGTCAGCAGGGGCAGCGTGTGCCACAACTTCCCGTCCAGATGCAGCACCCCATGCATGATGTCATGCAGGATTGCCGACAGGGTGCGGTGCACTTCGGACTTCTGCCCGCAGGCATGGCAGTGGCGGCCGATCAACTCCGTCCCGCAATTGAGGCACATACCTTCGCCAACCCGGCCGGATTCGCCATGCCGCGGTTCAACCGCACGGCCGACCATGGCGCCTTCGATTGCGCTGCCCAAACCTTCGGTAATGTCGCCCATTCGGTCCCCCTTGGTGCGGGATAATGCGGTGCGCCGCCGCGTATTTCAACTTGAGATATGGGCCCAAAACAAAAAGGCCGCCCATCGGGCGGCCTGATTGGTTCGCTATTCCCGCCGATCAGCCGTCGTAATCGGAACCGATCGAAGTCGAGCGGGCCGGAGCCGAAGCGGTAATCCGCAGCGCCTCTGCCGACTGGCTGAGCGAGCCGATTTCATCGGCTTCATCCTCATCATCGGGCAGAATCTTCTGCAGGCTGGTGATGATCGCTTCGTTCAGATCCCTCGGCTTGACCGTCTGTTCGGCGATTTCGCGCAGGGCGACAACCGGGTTCTTGTCCCGGTCACGATCAACGGTCAGTTCGGCACCGCCCGAAATCTCGCGCGCACGTTCGGCGGCAAGCAGGACGAGATCGAAACGGTTGGGGACCTTGTCGACACAATCTTCGACAGTAACGCGCGCCATGGGGCACTCCAATTAAATAGAGGTATCGGAAAGGCGCAGCAACTAAGGTGCAAGCCGCGCAGAGTCAAGAAATTGCGCAGCGCATGTTGCTTGGCCTAAGGCGTTTCCATGAGCAAAGGCAAAGGAAGCTTGCAGCCGCCGGTGGACGTGGCGGGATATCGCGATCTCGATACCTTCACGGTCGAGGCGCAGGGGCACCACTTCACCTTCCTTGCAGCGGGCGAAAAGCGGTTAGACCGGCTGATCGAACTTATCGATAACGCCCAATCAAGCCTACAATTGTTCTATTACATGTTTGACGGCGATCAGACCGGAGTCAGAGTGCAGGCCGCACTGGCCGAAGCCGCCAGGCGCGGGGTCGATGTCCTTCTGATGATCGATGCCTTTGGCAGCGACGCGCCCAAGTCCTTTTTCGATCCGTTGGTGCAAGCGGGGGGGCGTTTCAGCCTGTTCTCTCCCCGCTGGAATGTGCGTTACCTGATCCGCAATCATCAGAAGTTCGTCATTGTTGACGGCCAGAAGGTGTTGACCGGCGGGATTAATATTTCGGACCATTATTTCGCGCCGCCCGAAGCCAATGGCTGGTGCGACCTGGGCGTGCTGATCGAAGGCCCGTTGGTCGACCGCTTCACCAGCTGGTTCGCCGATCTCGATCGCTGGGCCAGCAATCCCAAGGCGCAGTTCCGCCATGTGCGCCAGCTGGTGCGCGATTGGGACGCTGGCAGCGGCCCGGTGCAACTGTTGTTGGGCGGACCGACCAGGATCACCAGCGCCTGGGCCCAAAGCGTGAAGAAAGATCTGGCCCGAGGCAGCAGGCTGGACATGGCAATGGCCTATTTCTCGCCCCCGCTCAGCATGCGCCGCCTGATTCGCGGGATTGCACGGCGGGGCAAGGCGCGGCTGGTGATGGCGGGCAAGTCTGACAATGGGGCGACGATCGGCGCGGCGCGGGCGCTTTATGGACCACTGCTGCGCGGCGGGGCGGAGATTTGCGAATTCCAACCGTGCAAGCTGCATATGAAGTTGCTGGTGGTCGATGATGTGACCTATTTCGGCAGCGCCAATCTGGATATGCGGTCGGTCAGGCTCAATCTGGAGCTGATGGTGCGGGTCGAAGATGCGGCGCTGGCAGAGAAGATGCGCGAAGTGATCGCGCATCTGGCCGAATTCAGCGAACCGGTGACGCGGGCCGAGCATCGCCGCCGCAGCACATTGTTCAACCAGATGCGCTGGCGACTGGGCTGGTTCCTGGTTTCCGTGCTCGACTACACGGTAACGCGGCGGCTCAATCTGGGAATGTGAGCGCGCAGGGGGCTATTCGTAGCCCCATTCCGAATAATCCTTGCGGTTAGGCGAAGTGAATTTGGTGATTTCGCTCTGGAAATGGAGCGGAACATTGCCGGTCGAACCGTGGCGCTGCTTGGCCACGATCAGCGTCGCCTTGCTGCGCAGCTCATCGAATTTCTCCTCCCAGCTGCGATATTTCTCGACCACATCGGGTGCGGAGGATCCGTCGGGCGTGTCTGGCTTGACCAGCAGGTGATAATAGTCGGCGCGGAAGATGAACCACACCATATCTGCGTCCTGCTCGATCGAGCCGGATTCGCGCAGGTCCGACAGCATCGGACGTTTGTCTTCGCGCTGCTCGACCGCACGGCTGAGCTGTGACAGCGCGATCACCGGCACCGCTAGCTCCTTGGCCAGAGTCTTGAGGCCACGGCTGATTTCCGAAATCTCGTTCACGCGATTGTCGTTGGCGCGGCCCGAACCCTGCAGCAGCTGGAGGTAATCGACCACGATCAGCCCGATATTGTGCCGCCGCTTCAACCGCCGCGCGCGGGTGCGCAGCGCGGAAATGGTGAGCGCGGGCGTATCGTCGATATAGAGCGGCAATTCGGCCAGGCGCTGGCTGGCAAAGGACAGCTTCTGGAATTCTTCGCGGTTGAGCCTGCCCGATCGCAGCGCTTCGGAACTGATTTCGGCCTGTTCGGCCAGGATACGCGTCGCGAGCTGGTCGGCGCTCATTTCCAGGCTGAAGAAGGCGACCGGGGCGCCATAATTGAACTCGCCCCCGTCACGCTGCCATTTGAGATGCTCCTCGGCACAATTGAAGGCGATATTGGTGGCGAGCGAGGTCTTGCCCATGCCGGGCCGCCCGGCCAGGATCACTAGGTCCGAATTGTGCAGGCCCGAAGTCTTCTGGTCAATCGAATCGAGCCCGGTGGTCTTGCCCGACAGGCCGCCGCCCGAATTCATCGCCGCTTCGGCCATCTTGATCGCGGTGAGCGCGGCATCCTTGAAGCTGGAGGCTTCACTGCCGGTGGTCGCGCCTTCGGCCACCTTGAACAGATCGGCTTCGGCTTGTGCAATCCGCTCCATCGGGGCGACATCTTCGCTGGTGTCGAGCGCGCCTTCGACCAGACCGCGGCCCACGCTCACCAATTCGCGCAGCAGCGCCAGGTCATAGATCTGGGCTGCCAGCTCGGCTGCAGCGAGCAGACCCGCGCCATCGGCGGTCAATTGCGCGAGATAGGTCGTCCCGCCCAGCGCGCTGAGCGATTCGTCGGCTTCGAAATAGGGTTTTAGCGTCACCGGGCTGGCGGTGGCGTTGCGATCAACCAGCTTCAGGATTCGCTCGAAGATCCGCTGGTGCAGCGGTTCGAAGAAGTGGTCGGCACGAATCGGCGTGCGCAGCTCTTCCAGCACACGATTGTCGATCAGGACGGCCCCAAGGAAAGCAGCCTCCGCCTCGATATTCGAAGGCAGGCGGCGTTCTGCAGTGGCTGCAGCTGCGCCCGGTCGGATCAGCAGATCGGTTTCGTCCATCCGCCCCTATTGCGATGATGGCAGTGCGTAGCGCAAGGGCCAATGCTGGCATAATTGCCGCGCAGGTCTGTGGATAGCGGGGATGGTTCGTGGAAAGGCTTGCTTGGCCCCCCTCGCATCTGCGAAGGGACGGGTCTGATGAGTGCCGACAATCACCGCATAGCGCATATCTCGCTCGACGAAGCGACGATCCTGTGGCGCAATGCCGATGTCGAGCAGGAACGCCGCGTGGCGATCTTCGATTTGATCGAGGAAAACACTTTCAAGCCGGTGCGCAGTGCTGAGCGCGGGGCAAAGGGCCCCTATCGCCTGAAATTGTCGGTAGTGGACGGGCGGCTTTCGATGGAGATCGAAGACGATCAGGGCCAGCCGCTTGAAACGCTGTTGATCGGGCTGGCGCGGTTCCGCCGCCCGATCCGCGAATATTTCGCGATTTGCGATTCCTATTACCAGGCGATTCGCAAAGCGACCCCGGCAGAGATCGAGACGATCGACATGGCGCGGCGCGGGATCCACGATCATGCGGCAGAGCTGCTGCTCGAACGGCTGGAGGGCAAGGTGGAGACGGACTTCTCCACCGCGCGGCGGCTGTTCACGCTGATCTGCGTGCTCCACATCAAGGGGTAGCGCGGGACGCATGGCACGAAAGCGAAGCTCACGCCGCCGACCATGGCTGTTCTACGCGCTCGCGGCGCTTGTGTTTGCGGCCATGATCGGCGCGATCGCATATTGGTGGGACATGCGCAGCTGGGCGCCCGATCCAGCGATCTATCACGATCAGGGCGTGATGGTGAGCGATCGCGAAGGGCTGGTCGGCTTCGACACGGTTCGCGCGATTGGCGGCAAATTCGCCTATCTCGAGGCGAGCCGGGGCGCCAAGGGGCACGATGCCCGCTTTGGCCGCAATCTCGCCGCTGCGCGCCGCGCGGGGCTGAAAGCCGGGGCCGTCCATGTGTTCGATTTGTGTCGCAGCGCCGATGCCCAATCGGCCAATTTTGTGACCATGGTGCCGCGTGATCCGGAACTTTTGCCGCCAGTGATCGCATTGTTCGGCACGGCGGATTCCTGCCCCGAAAGGGTCAGCGATGCCGCGGTTGAGAGCGAGTTGATGACCTTCATCAACCAGATCGAGATTCATGCCGGACAGCGCGCCATCCTGAAACTGTCGCGCGATTTCGAGGAGCGCTATCACATCGCCGGTGCGATAGAGCGGGATCTGTGGCTGATGCGCGATCGCTTCGCCCCCGCTTACGGCGGAAGGCCGTGGTTGCTCTGGAGCGCCAATGCGGCGCGTGTTACCGAAGCATCGGACCAGCCCGTGGAATGGGTGGTGGTGCAGCAATGAATGGAGTGGCGGGATGAGCGAGGACAATAATCGCGACAGCCTGATCGCGGCGGCCCGGCGCGCGCTCGACAATTCCTATTCGCCCTATTCCAATTTTCGCGTGGGCGCGGCGCTGCGCTTTGCCGATGGCACGGTGGTGACCGGCACCAACATCGAAAACGCCAGCTATGGCCTCGCGCTCTGCGCAGAGACCGTGGCCGTGGCCAAGGCGATGGATGACGGCCATCGCGGCGGGTTGGAGGAAGTAGCGGTGATTGGCGACACGGCTCGCGCAATCACCCCCTGCGGCCGATGCCGCCAGGTGCTGAACGAACTGGC
>JBNLDR010000103.1:0-7329 GCA_050304495.1 Altererythrobacter sp. | reverse complement strand
ATACTCGTATTGGTGGGGTAGGCGACACCTCATACAACAGTATCGAATTCCACTGGGCTGGGGGTGAAACCTTCAAGATCGGTGATTTCAATACGATTGCGATCACCGATGATCCCGTCCACTTCACCGTTCCGATCAGCGTGATCGACAATGACGGCGACCAGGTCGACTCGGGCAGCCTCGACATCACGCTGAACCCGGTCACCGCACCTGTCGTGCTCGACCTCAACGGCGATGCGGCAGACTTCGTGGGCCTCAATGCCAATGTTGCCTATGACTACAACGGCGACGGGGTGAAAACGCAGACAGCGTGGATTGCGGCAGGTGCGGCGATCCTGGCCTATGATGCGAACAACGACAACGCCGTGACCGATGCTTCGGAATTCGTGTTCGGCCACGATGGCATGACCGACCTTGAAGCACTTGCCGCCGAATATGACAGCAATGGTGACGGCAAGCTCGACGCAAACGACTCCTCTTATGGTAAATTTGGGGTGTGGATGGATGATGGCGATGGCGTTAGCGAAGCGGGCGAATTCGTCAGCCTGGCCGATGCCGGGATCACATCGATCGAACTGACTTCGGATGGCAACGATTTCGGCGCGGCCGATGGCGATGTCGCCGTGTTCGGCACTGCCGCCTTTACAATGGATGACGGATCGACCGGAGCAGTCTATGACGCCGCCTTTATGACGGGTGGCGAGGTTGACGGCACGATGGAGGCGCTGATGGCCATGGCCGATGGCGGTTCCGACGGTTCGGAAGATACGGGGGCGCAAACCACGCAAGACGAAGCAGACGTCAAGCTGGTGTTGGACGATGCAATGGCGGGCAGCGAAGTCGATGCCGTCATTGACCACTATGCTGGCGAACCGGGCGATGCCCCGGCTCTGGCAGACGCGGGTGGTTATCTGTCCGATACGAGTTTGATATTGAACATTGACGGAGGCGGGGTCGTTTACGATCTCAGCAGCATGGCAGACTCACCCGATGACGCGGCTGCCTTGGCTGCTGTTCACGCCTGAAATTTTTAAAGATCCTTTGACCAGGGGGTATAATATGCGGTTCAAGAAAATAAGTGCGACAAGCGCTGCAATGGTGGTGGCACTCGCCACCCACCAGGGGGCGTGGGCGCAAAGCAGCGATGCTGACGCCTTGATGGCAATGGATCTGGGTTCGCTGCGAAGCGAAATCCAGATGCGTTTCGATGCGGCGTTGGCGGCAACGCATGACGTATCGGTTGTGAGCGCGGATGATTCCCGCCACATCTGGGCCAGTGAGGCCAAGGCGCAGTGCGGTATTGCGCTGGGCTATCTCAAGTCCAAGACCAAGGATCCGGTCTCGATCGGCAAATGCGCGCGCGCCTATGCCCTGATGACCGACGGTACGCGGCGCGGTTCGGTCAATCCATGGGATGCCCCGGCACCGGCGCCAGAGTGCGAGAACCCGGCGTTGATCTTCTTCGAATGGAATGACCCGGTTCCGCCGCAGGCGGAAGCGCAGCAGGTGATCGATTTCGTGGCGGCCAATTACCAGCGTTGCAAATGGGGATCGCTGACTGTGGTTGGCCATGCCGACAAGTCAGGCAGCAATAGCTACAACATGGGCCTGTCCGAAGCACGCGCCAACAATGTGGCGGGCATGCTGTCCGCAACGGTTCCCGGCGTTTCGGTTTCCGTCGAATTCAAGGGCGAGGAAGAGCCGCGCGTTGCCACCGAAGACGGTGTGCGCGAGCTGCAGAACCGCCGCGTTGAAATCCAGACACGCTGAGGGAGGGTGCTATGATGAAGAAAACACTTACCAGCTTCGCCGCTGCCGCACTGCTCGCAGCTACTTCGCCTTCTGCAATCGCGCAGAACACAGGCAATGTGGTTTCCCTGCATGATGTGATCGAAACCGCGATCGCATCCAACCCGGAAATCCTGCAGGCGCAATACAATACGGAAGCGATCCAGTTCGAACGCGAACAGGCTCAATCGCTGTATTTGCCCCGCCTTGATGTAGAGGCATCGGCAGGCGTTCGCCGGCTTGAAAACCGCACACGTCGTGCGCTGGGCATCGCCAATCAGGAACTTTACCCGTTGGAAGCGCAGGCCACGGCCGATTGGACAGTCCTCGACTTCGGTCGCCGCCGCGGCGAATTGCTGCGTCAGGCTGCCCGCGTCGATGGCGCCTCGCTGCGCGTTATCGAACGGTCAGAGTTCATCGCCCTGTCGGTGACACGGCAATATCTCGATGTGATGCTGCAACAGCGCGTTGTTGCCGCTGCGCAGGACAATCTGGCCTTCCATGATGCCCTGGTGAAAGATCTCGCCCAGGGTGTGAAAGAAGAATCGATTTCGGTTGCTGACCTGCAGCAGGCTGAAGAACGTCTGATTTCGGCGCGTGTCCGTGAAACGGAAGCGATCGAGGCGCTGGAGCAAGCTCAGCATTCGCTGCGCCGGCTGTCGGGCCTCACCATCAACCAGGTTCAATTGCCGCCCGATCTTTCCACTGCGCTTCCTGCGACAGAGGACGAGGCGATTGGCATGGCCCGCACGCGCAACCCGCTGGTTCGCGAGGCGCAGGCAGATGTCGATGCAGCGCATGGGCTTGTGATGTCGGCCAAGGGTGATTTCTATCCCACCTTCGGCGTCGATGTGCGTGGCCGGGTCGGTGACGATATCGATGGCTTCAAGGGCGAAACCAACGATGTCCAGGCGCGCGTCTATATGCGCTGGAACATCTTCGATGGCGGGCTCAAGCAGGGCAAGTACCAGGAAATGGTGCACCGTGCCTCGCAGGCGCGCTATCGCCTGCACGAAATGGTGCGACTGGCCGAGGAAGACACAATGAATGCCTGGAGCGCGCTGAAATCGCAAACCAGCATCAGCGCTTCGCTCGAACGCCAGACCCAGGTCAGCGATGATTTGTTGCTGAGCTATCGCAGCCAATTCAATGTTGGACGGCGTTCGCTGCTCGACGTGCTGGATGCGCAAAACACGCGCTTCAACACGCAGGTGCGGCGTGAAACTTCGCGGTTTTCGCAGCTGTTCGCGCAATATCAAATTCTTGCGGCAACCAATAACTTGCTCGATGCCTTGAATTTGGCGCCGGGTGCCGGTGCCGGCAAGAATGAGCGTGAGCGGTTCGATTATGGCCCGCCGAAGGAAGCCGAAACCGACTATCGCCGCTACGCCAAGTAACAGGCGTATCGGCGCTGAACGCGAAAGCGAGGATAATTCGTGCTGCAGAACCGGAATGCTGATGCCCTGCAGGCGAGCGATCCGCTGATCGAGGCCATCGGGGAATTGGCGAAGCGTTATGGCATCGCCTTTTCCCCGGGGCGGCTCGATTCGCTTGCGCGCAACAGCGCCGGGCGATTGCCGTTTCATCAGGCCGGGACCGCGATCGAGCAAGCCGGGCTCGATTTCGACCAGCATGATTACAAACGCCTGCCAACGCGCGAGAGCGAATATCCGGCGCTGATCTCGCGCGGGAATGGCAATGTCGGCGTGGTGCAAGAGGCGCGTGGCGGTGAATTGCTGTTGTGGACGCCTGAGGACCGCGAGGCGAAATGGCTGCCGCGCGACGAAGTGATGACGGATTATACCGGCGGCTTCCTGTCGGTTTTCGGCGATCCTGACAGCCTGCGCGAGCAGGAGGCACCGTGGCACAAGAAGGTACGGCACCACTGGTTCTGGGGTGAACTGCGCAAGGAACGCAAGGCGTTTCGCCCGGTGCTGGTCGCTTCGGCGATCATCAATTTGCTGGCGCTTTCGTTGCCGCTGTTCTCGATGAATGTTTATGACCGGGTGATCCCGAACAAGGCGGTTTCAACCTTGTGGGTGCTGGGCATTGGTGTCTTGCTCGCCTTCGCGATGGAATTTGTGCTGCGCCGCGCGCGCACCAATGTGATTGACGAGATTGGGCGGCGTCTGGACATCAAGCTTAGCCAGAAGATCTTTGGCCGCGTGCTCAGCCTGCCGCTGGCGGCCCGGCAGGGCAATACCGGTGCGCTGGCGGCACGGGTTTCGGAATATGCCGTGGTGCGCGATTTCTTCGCCTCCACCACGATTGTGCTGATGGTCGATCTCGCCTTCCTGGTGCTGTTTGTGGCGGTGATAGCCTATATCGCCGGATGGCTGGCGCTGGTGCCGCTCACCGCAATCTGCCTGATGGCAGCGGCCGGTTTCTATCTGCAGCGCAAGGTTGCCGATGCGGCGCGCGATGCGCAGGCGGATCACGGTTTGCAGCAGACCGTGCTGGTGGAATCGGTGGCGGGCATGGAAACGCTTAAATCCATGGCGGGCGAGCGGGCCATGATGGGCCGCTGGTACAATCTGGCGGAGATTGGCAGCCAGTCGCAAAAACGGCTCAAGCAGATTCAGTCCACTGCGGTGGGCCTGGCGCAGAGCTTCCAGCAGATAACCTCGATCTCGCTGATCATTGGCGGATATTACCTGTTCTCGGCTGGCGTGATCACCATGGGTGCAATTATCGCCATCGTCATGCTCGCGTCGCGCTCGCTCGCCCCGGCGGGCCAGATCGCTTTCCTGCTCACGCGTTTTCGCCAGGCGCGGACCACGCTCGAATCGATCGAAAAGCTGTTCGAGGTGCAGGATGAACGGCGGCTGGGGGCCTCGTCCATGCCCACATCGGTGCGCAAGGCCACCCTCAAGCTGGAAGAATGCAGCTTCACTTACCCGGATGCGCCGGTGCCCGCGCTTGACCGGATGAACCTGACGATCAAGCCGGGTGAAAGGATTGCCCTGATTGGGCGTGTCGCTTCGGGAAAGTCCACGCTCGGAAGGTTAATTTGCGGACTTTATCAGCCCACGGATGGCGCTTTCCTGGTTAACGGCATCGACTCACGCCAATTTCGGCCGCAGGATTTGCGCTCTGCATTTCGATTTGTGGGTCAGGACGCCAGCTTGTTTACCGGTTCTATCAAGGACAATCTTTCGCTCGGTGCGCCCGGGGTCGATGACGAGCGCCTGTTCGAAGCGCTGCGGATGAGCGGCGCGGACGAATTCCTCGCGCGCGACGACAGCGGGTTTGACCGCGCCGTGGGCGAGCAGGGGCGGCGCTTGTCGGGCGGGCAACGCAGCTTCCTGGCTTTGGCGCGCGCTTTCGTGAGCCCGTGCGAGCTGCTCTTCCTCGACGAACCGACCGGCGCGATGGACGCACAGACAGAGCGCCAGTTCGTCAACCGGGTGAAGGAATCGCTGTCTGCCGAACAGACGCTGGTGATCTCCACCCACCGTCCGGCGCTGTTCGATCTGGCAGAACGCATCATCGTGCTCGACAAGGGGCGCGTTGTCGCAGACGGGCCCAAGGCCGAAATCCTCGCCCGTGCCAGCAATCAGGGGGGCATGTCGCAATGAGCGAGATGACCCTTTCAAACCAGTCACGGCGCTCGCTGCTGGAAACGGCGGGGACCGCGCGCGGACGGCTGGCGATTGGCGGCAGCGTGGTGGCGGTCGCGGCGCTGGGGCTGTCGCTGCTGTTCGGCGATTTCGATGCCGGCCATGCCGAAAGCGGGATCGCCACGCAGGCGCGCGAAATGGCCAAGCTCAAATCGCTCGACAGCGGTGCGCAGGCAGAGATCATCGTCGAGGGGCTGAGCGCGCAGGAACGCAATGCCTTGATCCCGGTTTCGGGCCAGCCCACCCACATGAGCAGCTTTTCCGCGATCGCGGCGGGCAGCGCGCAATATGGCACCGCGCTCAAATGTCTGACCCAGGCGATCTATTACGAAGCGGCGAACGAGCCGCTGCAGGGCAAGCGCGCAGTGGCGCAGGTCGTGCTCAACCGCCTGCGGCATCCGGCCTATCCCAACTCGGTGTGCGGCGTAGTCTATGAAGGCGTGAACCAGCCGGTCTGCCAGTTCAGCTTCACCTGCGATGGATCGCTGCTGCGCCAACCAATGGCGCGCCAGTGGAACGAATCCCGCGAAGTGGCGAAGGCCGCGCTGGCGGGCGCGGTCGAACCCTCGGTCGGATCGGCGACGCACTACCATGCCGATTATGTCTTGCCGCGCTGGGCCTATACGCTGGCCAAGGTCGAGAAGATCGGTGCGCATATCTTTTACCGCTTCCCGGGCGGGGCAGGGGGGCAGCGCGCCTTTTCCGGTCATTGGGCGGGGCGTGAATTCATCCCGCAGTTCGACCGCAGCCGGTTGCAGGCGCTGCTTGCGGAACAGATGGAGCCTGAGGAACCGGCTTTCGTTCCGGGAACTACAGTGACACCGCATGTTGCCGACCGCCATGCCCCGGCCGATGTTGGCGGGCGGATCGACACCACCAAGAGCTGGCGCCTGAGCATTCCCGATCCGGTCAATGGCAAGGGCACTGCCAGTGCCATTTCGCCAACGCGCAATCTGAGCGCGGATTATCCGGTGGAGGCTGCGGAGAGCACCCTGTGAGCCAGATCAAGCAACGCTTTAACCAGTGGCGCGAGGAAGTGGCCGACTGGGATGCCAATCGCAAGCTGATCGCAGCATGCGCCGCAACCATGATCCTGCTGCTCGGCTGGGCCAGCGTGGCACAGACCGAAGAGGTGACGCGCGGCATGGGCAAGGTGATCCCTTCGTCCAAGGCGCAACTGGTGCAGCCTGCGGAACCTGCCGTTGTCGCGGAAATCCTGGTGCGCGGCGGACAGAGCGTGAAGAAGGGGCAGTTGCTGGTTCGTCTTGACGATGCCCAGGCCGCGTCCGAACTGGGCCAGCTCAAGACCGAGACCGAGCGCTTGCAAGCCCGTGCGCAGCGGCTGGAGGGTGAGGCCGAAGGCGCTTCGGTCAATTGCGGCGAGGGCTCTAACTGCCTTGACGAACAACGGCTGCAACAGGTGCGCATTGCCACAGTGCGCAGCCGCGAAAATTCGCTCTCTGCTGCGGTTGAGCAGCGCCGCCGGGACTTGAGCGAGGCGCAAGCAACTGTTTCCGCTCTCGAAAATAGCACCCGGCTGGCGCAGGACCAGGTTAATATGCTGGAGCCGCTGGCGAATAAGGGCATTGTCCCGAAGACCGAGTTGCTGACAGCCCAGCGCGATCTGGTCGATACGCGAGGACGCCTGCAGGCAGCCCGCCAGGGAGTGGCGCGGGCCCAGGCTGCGGTCAGCCAGGCGCAGGCCGATCTTAACGGCGCGCGGCTTGAATTCCGCCAGCAGGCGCTCAACGAACGCTCAGAAGTCAACACCCGCATCGCCGTCAATGAAGAGACCATTCGCGGGGCCGAAGCGCGCAAGAACCGGAACGAATTGCGTTCACCGGCCGATGGCATCGTCAATGATGTTCAGGTCACCACCGTGGGCGGCTTCGTCAATGCGGGCGAAAAGATCATGCAGATC
>JBNLDR010000102.1:0-7458 GCA_050304495.1 Altererythrobacter sp. | reverse complement strand
GTCGCGGTACCCGTAGCCGAATCAGAGTCTCCAGGCGCCGCAGCGGCCGGAACTGCAATAGCAGCTGCGAAAGCTGCGAGAACGATCTTCTTCATTTGTCTATCCCCGAAACATCTTCATCTGGAGCGACCCGCATGCGTGGGCCGTGCGCACAAGGGTTAATGCCCCCTCACACGCCAATAGGGATAATACGTAGGTGTTAATGAAGGGTTTTCATGAAAAGAGTAAGTAATTCAGCGGATTATAGTAAAATCCACGACGTGTTAATCATACGAGACAACCAGCGTGATCTGCGCCGCGTAATGTCCCGGGGCCGTTCCGGAAGGAATATCGAGGGTCCCACCGACCGTCAGAAGGTCGTTTCCATCGCCCCCCAGCAGGCCGCGGTCGATACCGCCGGGCAGATTTGCGCTCGCCGAAGTGATCGCACTTACCTGCAGCGGGGAACCGCCACCACCAACAAGGTTGGCTACAGCGCTTTCGGGCAGAACGATCCGATATTGACGACCGGCAATGCCATTGATTTCAAACTGGGCAGGCTGCGGAATACATGCGGCCTCGCCGCAAGCGATCGGCCCAACTCCGATGTAGCTGGCGGAGCCGCTGACCGGATCGAGCGTCATGCTGCCGGAATTGCCCGTTTGCAGGGCCACTCCGCCAAAATCGAGATCGGTGATGGCTGTCACGGTCAGCGGCGCGACGATCTCTGCCACGGCCACGCCGGTTGCGCTCTGCTCCTGCCCCGGCCCAGCCAGTGCAGGCTGCGCCGCTGCTAGCCATGCGGCCAGAGCTGCCGCCAGGCACAATGTGCCCCGCTTGCTAAGCAAAATCATCGGACCGCCACCAGCAAGGCGTCAACCGGGATCGGGATGCTGACGTTCCCACCGCCTGATGTGCGGTCCACATCCAGCCTCCCGCCCAGGCGGAAGGTGGTTTGGCAAACCCGAGCGGTGCAATTGGGAATGTTAATCTCTACGATTTGTCCCGGCACGATCTGTGGTGCACCCGGTATGTCGGACTGGTAGCCCGAAAGAGTGGCCGTGACCCCGCCCAGCTGCACGCTCTGCGGCGGCAGGAAGGTCAGCTGGATCTGCAAGTTGAGCGTGCGCTTGCTGTTGTTTGCCCGATCGTAGATCAGCGCGAATTGCGCCGGGCCGGTATCACCGCTCGATGTCGAAAAAATACCCGAATCCTGCACTGCCCCGCTGGGGGAGACGATCCGGTATCCGCTAGTCATCACGGCAAAGCTGCCAAAGCGAAGGTCGGATTGGGGCACGATCGTCAATTGCGCCGGTGCGGCCCGGGCCGGCCCCAGGCAAAGGCACAGCAGCGCGCAGATTGCGCCGGTTGCGGTTAATGGCCAGGGTTTCCGAAACATTGCCCCACGCTTATGCCCATTCTTAACGAAGGGGTGCAAGCCGCAAACCCGAACTGCCTTCAATTGGGTCAGTTGCACCCGGCAAGATTACCCGCGCCAACAGCCCGGCTCGCTCAATTGCTGTGCCCGCTAACCCATTCCTGGGCTGCTTTCCGCCGGAGCAGGTGCTCCACATCCTTGCGCGAATAATTGTCCTGCAAGTTCCGGGTGGCCATCAGTTCGCGCTCTTCCAATTCTTCCTCAAACAGGATTCCGCCGCATTCGTCCGTTGCCCAGACTATTTCGCCAAACCGCTCGAACCCGGCCCATCGCAACACCACCAATTCGCCGGGGTGGAGGCATTTGGAGGCTGGCACCGATATTCGCGCGCCGCTGCGCGACAGATCGTGCAGCTTGACGCCATAGCTGCTGGTGAGGTCAGTCAGGCGTGCAGGCAGGCTGGTGCGCAGGCGTGAGGTGCTGCGGCGGTGGGTATGCAGGGCAGGTGACGAAACATGCGTTTCCATGCCTGCCATCTTGCACATGGAACACCAAGAAGCGCGGAAGGCGTTCCCCCGTCAGGCTACGCAGGCGGGGCCTAACCCCGTGGCAAGACTTCCATATTGTCGATCAGCCTTGTGCCGCCGATTCTGGCGGCGACCAAGAGGCGGGCCGGGCCTTCGCCCAGCGCATCGAGCCGCTGCAGAGTTTGCGCATCGGCCAGATCGGCATAGTCCACCTGGTCAAAGCCGGCGCTAAGCAATTGCTGCTTCAGTGCGGCAAGTGCAGTCATGACGTCTTGCCCGCCTTCGATTTGCGCGATGGCTTCACGCATGGCGCGCGGCAATGTTGCGGCGCTGGCCCGGTCCTGCGGCGACAGGTAGCGATTGCGGCTGGACAGGGCGAGCCCGTCTTCCTCGCGCACGGTGGGTACGCCGATGATCCGGCTCACATGCGGCGCCGTCAGGTCCAGATCGCGTGCCATCGCGCGGATCACCGCCAACTGCTGGAAATCCTTCTCGCCGAAAAAGGCCATATCGGGCTGGACCTGGTTGAACAGTTTGCACACCACCGTGGCGACACCGTCGAAATGGCCGGGCCGCGCCGCGCCGCAGAAATTCTCGCTGACCTTGCTGACCGATATGCTGGTGGCAAAGCCAAGCGGATACATCGCCTCGACCGAAGGCGCCCACAGCAGGGCCACGCCTGCCGCGTCCAACATGGCCGAATCCTCTGCCAATTGTCGCGGATAGGCGTCCAGATCCTCATTGGGCCCGAACTGCGTGGGATTGACGAAGATGGAGGCGACCACAAGGTCACAGGATTGCCGCGCGGCGCGAACCAGCTCCAGATGGCCCTCGTGCAATGCGCCCATTGTCGGGACCAGGCCGATCGTTGCGCCCCCTTCACGCAATGCGGCCAAGGATTTTCTCAACATTTCGAGCGTGGTGGCGGTTTGCACGTGGGCGGTCCCTCAGATAGTATTTGCGCAACCTCTAGCCCGCTACACTGGCGCGGCACAAGAACACTGGAAGTAGCAAACGTGACGCAGACCCGCCCCCACCGGATTGTTTTCGCCAATGAGAAGGGCGGCACCGGCAAGTCGACCACAGCGGTGCATATCGCCATCGCGCTGGCCTATCGCGGGGCGCGTGTTGCGGCGGTGGATCTCGACCCGCGGCAGCGCACCTTTGCGCGTTATCTTGAGAACCGGATAGAAACCTCGCAGCGGCGACAGATTGACTTGCCGACCGCCAATTTTGCCGTTTACGAAGGCGATGTCGCGGGGATGGAGGCATTGGTCGAAGAGATCGGCGCGGGCTGCGATTTCGTGGTGTTCGATACGCCTGGCCGCGACGACGAGCTGGCGCGTCACGCTGCGACAGAGGCTGATACACTGGTCACCCCGATGAATGACAGCTTCGTCGATTTTGACCTGATCGGCCAGGTCGAAGGTGAGACCTTCAAGGTCAAGCGGCTGAGCTTTTACGCCGAGCTGATCTGGGAGGCGCGGATCAAGCGCAGCCGCGCGACGATCGAACAGCAGCGCCGCGAGATGGATTGGGTGGTGGTGCGCAACCGCACCGGCCATGTCGAAGCGCGCAACATGACCCGCATCGAACAGGCGTTGGCAGAGCTTTCCAAACGCGTCGGCTTCCGGGTGGCGCAGGGCCTCAGCGAGCGCGTGATCTATCGCGAGCTGTTCCCATCAGGCCTGACCCTGCTGGACAAGGGGCATCTGGGCGAACTTGGCACCAGCCATCTGGTGGCGCGGCAGGAATTGCGCCAGCTGCTGCAATCGCTCAAGCTGCCCGAATTCATGCGGAACGAGCCCCAGCTGGAGCTTGCCTGAACCATGCTGCGGCTCATCGGCCTGGTGGTTGTGATCAGCCTGGTCTGCAAATGGGCGCTGGGTAAATGGCCGTGGGATTATCTTCGCCCGCCGCCAACCCGAAGCCAGGCGGTGTTCAAGGCGCGCAAGCTGCTGGCGGTGCGGGCCGAAGCCAGCCATGCCGAAATTATCGAGGCGCACAAACGGTTGATCACCATGATCCATCCCGATCGCGGCGGCACGAACGATCAGGTGCACGAAGCCAATGCGGCACGCGATCTGCTGCTGGACGAATTGCCCGACGGGAAGTAACCGCTTGATCCGCAGCGCATCTCTGCGCGTTTGAAGCAACAGACAGGTTTCCAGCAATGTCCCACAATTTCCACCCCACAGTTCTGCGCGAATATGACATCCGCGGCATAATCGGTGAAACGCTCGGCCCGGACGATGCGCGCGCGATCGGGCGCAGCTTTGCCACGCTGTTGCGGCGCGCGGGCGGATCGAAAGTGGCGGTCGGCTATGATGGGCGGATCAGCTCACCCATGCTCGAACATGCTCTGGTCGAAGGGCTGACCGCCAGCGGCTGCGATGTGGTGCGGGTGGGCATGGGCCCCACGCCCATGCTCTATTATGCAGAGGCCTCAGCCGAAGAGGTGCACGGCGGCATTCAGATAACTGGCAGCCACAATCCCGCCAATTACAATGGCTTCAAGATGGTATTTCAGGGACGTCCCTTCTTCGGGGACGATATCCTGCGGATCGGGGAAATATCCGCTGCGGCTGACTGGCTCGACGGGTCCGGCGAAGTTGAGACGCGCGACATCCTGGAGGAATATGTCGATCGCCTCATCCGCGGGCTCGACGGGATCGACGCAGATTTCCTGTCCGGCCTGCGCATCGGCTGGGACGCCGGCAATGGCGCCGCCGGCCCCGCGCTGGAGTTGCTGGTCGCCCGCCTGCCAGGTGAGCATCACCTGCTTTACACCGAAGTTGATGGCAATTTTCCCAATCATCATCCCGATCCCACTGTCGAAGCCAATCTGGCGGACCTCAAAGCGCTCGTCGCGGAGAAGAGCCTCCACTTCGGAGTGGGTTTTGACGGGGACGGCGACCGGATCGGCGCGATTGACGGCACCGGCCGGGTGATCTGGGGCGACCAGCTGATGATGATCTATGCGCAGGACGTGCTGAAGAAGCATCCCGGTGCGACGGTGATCGCCGACGTAAAATCCAGCAATGCGCTGTATGACCGGATTGCCGCATGCGGCGGCGTGCCCCTGATGTGGAAGACCGGCCACTCGCTGATTAAGTCCAAAATGAAGGAAGTTGGCTCGCCCATGGCTGGCGAAATGAGCGGCCATGTCTTCTTTGCCGACGATTTCTATGGCTTCGACGATGCGCTTTATGCCGGGGTCCGTTTGATCGCGGCTTCGGCGCGGCTGGGTAAGACGGTGACCGAACTGCGCGGCGAAATGCCCGCCATGCTCAACACGCCCGAACTGCGTTTCCAGGTCGATGAAAGCCGCAAGTTTGCTGCGATCGACGAGGTCAAGGCCCGCCTCGCCAATAGCGATGCCGAGGTCAACGATATCGACGGCGTGCGGGTGACGACACCCGATGGCTGGTGGCTGCTGCGCGCCAGCAATACGCAGGACGTGCTGGTCGCCCGTGCAGAGAGCGAGAGCGAGGAAGGCCTCGCCCGCCTGCTGGCCCAGGTTGACGAACAGCTCTCGCTATCCGGCCTCGAACGCGGCGAAAGCGTGGGACATTGAATCAGGATTTTCTAAAGGGGAACCATCGCATGATCCGTACGGCAATCTTCTCTCTTGGTGCCAGCCTGGCTTTGCTGACACAGCCGCTCGCGGCAAAAGACGAGGCACCGGACGAGCAGGCCTTCTCCATGATGCGGGAGATGTTCAAGGCCGAGCCGCTCACCGCTGAACAAGAAGCACGCCTGCCGCGTGCGCGGACGATCATCGCCAAGATGATCCCGGAAGGTACGCTGGGCGAGATGATGGGATCGATGTTCGATGGCATCATGAAGCCGATCATGGAGATGGCGAACAAGGCGCCGCAGGCTGATATTGCCAAGCAACTGGGTCTTGAGGCCAGCGATCTCGCGGGGATGGAGGAGGTTGAGCTTGCGGAACTGTCCAGCATCCTTGATCCGGTCCGCGATGAGCGCAACGCACGCATTGCTGCGGTCATGCCGCAGGTTATGACCGATTTGATGGTCGTGATGGAGCCACCGATGCGCAAGGCCATGGCCGAAACCTACGCGGTCCATTTCACCGATACTGAACTGGCCGATATCGATGCCTTCTTCTCGACCAAGTCCGGTCTGTCCTTCGCGCGCAAGAGCTTCACCATATCGAGCGATCCACGGATAGTCGCGGGTACGATGGAAGCGATGCCCGCTATGTTCGAGTCCTTCGCGAGGATGGAAGAGCAGATGAAGCTGGCAACTGCAGAACTGCCCAAGCCCAAGGTGCATGCAGAGCTGACCGCGGGGGAACGCGCGCGCATATCCGAGCTTCTCGGCTGGGACGAGGCGGACCTCAAGGAGAACATGGAATGGGCCGAGGCAGCGGCAGGCGAGGCAGCTGGGGCGGCGAAGTAGGCAGGGCGCTGCTGCTCCGCATTGGATTTTGGCGAGTATGAGCAGATGTGCAGCCTATTTTGCGCGGATCGGTTGGGAGCCGCCGTCGCATTTCGATGCAGGGTCGCTCGCGGCGATGCAGTTGGCGCATCGGCTGGCGATCCCGTTCGAAAATCTCGATATCCCGCTCGGGCGCGGCATCGCGATCGATAGCGAGGCTGTGTTCGGCAAGCTCGTGGCGCGGCGGCGGGGCGGATATTGCTTTGAGCAGAACCGCCTCTTTTCTGACATGCTGGCGCAGTTGGGCATTGTTCATCGGCCATTGCTGGCGCGGGTGCGCTTTGGCCCACCAGACATGGTCCCCCCGCGCACGCATATGCTGCTGTTGGTGGAGCTGGCGGGCGAGAGCTGGATCGCCGATGTCGGCTTTGGCGGATCCTATGCCCCGCCGCTGCCACTGGAAGACGGTGCCGAAGCCGGTTCGCCCGATGGCACGCACCACCGCTTGCGGCGGCAGGCGGGCGGTCTTGACGGTGAATGGCTGCTCGAACGTGCGGCGCCGGGTTCTGGCGCGCAAGAGTGGCAGAAGCAGTACAGTTTCGACATGGCGGCGGTGGCGCAGGAAGATATGGAGCAGGCCAATCACTGGACGGCGACCAGGCCGAACACCCGCTTCACCAGCCTGCACATCGCCAGCATCACGCTGGAAGACGGCTTTGCCTCCCTGACCGATCTGCAGTTGAGCGTGACCCGTGGCGGCGTGAGCGAAACCCGCGAGCTGACCGATGCGGAGGACTGGCGGCGGACGTTGGCGGAAATCTTCACGATCGAACTCAGCCAGGCCGAAGTGGCGAGCTTGCCTCTGTTCGCGGACTGATCTCTGGCGCGCGCATTTTGCCGCGCGATCGGCTAGGGATGCAGCATGTCTTCGGCAACCCTTCCGCCTGAAATCCCTGAAGAGATTTCCGCCTGGTTTGCCGGGCGCGGCTGGCGCGTGCGGCGGCATCAGGCAGAGATGCTTGCCGCGGCGCACGGCGGCAAGCACGCGCTGCTGGTGGCCGATACCGGCGCGGGCAAGACGCTGGCGGGATTCCTGCCGACGCTGGCGGATTTTGCGCCATCTCGGCTCGACGGCGCAGCTGCACCTGACGGGCTGCACACGCTTTATAT
>JBNLDR010000101.1:0-7488 GCA_050304495.1 Altererythrobacter sp. | reverse complement strand
CTGATCCTGTCGGCAGAGATTGTCGCGATTTCATTGAATGAGATCGCCACGTTGACGGACAGTTTTTGGACCCGCGCGGGTGCCCTGGCAGCGGTGGCCGTGGCGATTACCCTGGCGGTCTATGGCGCGGTGGCGCTGATCGTGAAGATGGATGATGTCGGCCTTCATCTTTGCCAGCGAGAGACCGCTCCGGCGAAGCAGGTGGGGCGCGTGCTGCTGCACGCCATGCCGCGCCTGCTGGTGCTGCTATCTGCGGTTGGGACCGTGGCGATGCTGTGGGTTGGCGGCGGCATCATCCTGCACGGATTGGAGCAATTGGGCGTGCATGGCCCGGCAGATGTGCTCCACGCGCTCCAACATACGGTCGAACATGCCACCGGCGCGCTGGGCGGGATTTTGGGCTGGGCCAGCTATGCGGCGGTTTCGGCGCTATTCGGCCTGGTGCTGGGCGTGGTGATCGTGTTCCTGTTGCATCATGTGCTGAAGCTGGGCGAGCATTGATATGGCAGAAATGCCGATCCTCTATACATGTGCGGGTTCACGGGGGCTGCGCGCGACCTGGGCGGCAGAGGAGGCCGGGGTCGATATCGACCTGAGGCTGTTGCCGTTTCCGCCGCGTTTCCAGGCGCCGGAATATCTCGAGATCAATCCGCTTGGCACCGTGCCGCTGCTGGTGGACGGCGAGGCGCGCATGACCGAAAGCTGCGCCATTGCGCATTATCTGGCGAGCCGGAATGGCCCAACGTCGCTGGTTATCGCTCCCGGTGAGAGGGACTATGCCGAATATCTCGACTTCACCTATCATGCTGATGCCACGATCACCTTCCCGCAGACGGTCTATATGCGTTTCGTGCTGTTCGAAAAGGACAAGGGCTTGCAGGAGGCGGGGCACGCCTATGCCAAGTGGTTCTGGAAACGGCTGGTGAAGCTGGAACAACGGCTGGAGGGGCGCGAATATCTCTGCGCGGATCGCTTCACCGTTGCCGATATCTGCTGCTCCTACGCCTTGATATTGGCCGAGCGGGTGGGACTGGACGAGGGTGTGCCCGACAGCCTCAAGGCCTATCGTGACCGGTTGATGCAGCGCGATGCGTTCCAACGCGCCGTAGGCCGCGAAAGCGCAGGCCCGGCTGCGATCTAGGAAAGCTTTGCGAGGATCGCGCGGGCGAACTCCGTCAGCGTATCGTCGCGCGCGCCCATTACCACGATCCGGTCACCCGGGCGCGCCAGCTCGACGATCCGCGCGCCGCATTCTTCACGCGAAGCGATGTGTTCGGCATTGCCGCCGGCCTGCTCTATCAGCCGAATGATCCGCTCGGTTCCCTCGCTGCGATCGACCGTGCCGCCGAAATAGACCGGGTCGCACATTACTGTGATGTCATCCGGGCCGAGTTCGCGGGCGAAGGTTTCGGCCAGTTCGTGCCCCATCTGCTTGAGCGGGCCATAGCCATGCGGCTGGAAGAAGGCGATTACCCGTCCGGGAGACGATTTGAGGGTGCGCAGGGTCGCCGCGCATTTCTCAGGATTGTGGCCGAAATCGTCGATCACCGTGATCCCGCTGGCGCTGGTGCCGATGATGTCGAACCGGCGCGCGAGGCCGGAAAAGCTCCCTAACGCCTCTACCGCAACTGCGACCGGAACCCCGGCGCAGGTCGCCCCCGCAATCGCCGCCAGCGCGTTGGAGAGATTGTGCCGCCCCGGCATGTGCAGCACCAGCGGATGCTCACTGCCATCGTGCCGGTCCACCACCAGCGCGGCCTGCCGGATCGGACTTTCGGCCACGCTGCCCGCAACCACCCCGATCTGCGCCTTTTCCTGTTCGATGCCGAAAGTCACGACCTCTTTTGCGCGGGGCAGCAGCGCCAGCGCCTCTGCATCGTCGGCATTGATCGCGGCGAGCCGGCTGCGGTTTAGATAATCGCCAAACAACACGCGCAATTCATCCATGCTCTTGTGATCGAGGCTGACATTGAGCAGCACGCCCACTGCCGGGCGATAAAGCGCGATCGAACCGTCGCTTTCGTCCACTTCGCTGACATAGATGCTGTGTCCGCCTACCACCGCGCTGGCAATCGGATGATCGGGGGTGACGAAGTTCTTCATCACTGCGCCGTTCATGATGGTCGGCTCGCGCCCGGCATATTGCATGATCCATCCCAGCATGCCGGTGACGGTCGATTTGCCGCTGGTCCCGGCCACGGCGATGCCGGCGCCGCTGGTGTTGAACAGGATCGAATTGAGCTCTGCTCGCGAAAGGCGCAGGCAGCCCAATTCCTTCGCCCGGATCATTTCCGGAACAGTATCTTCCACAGCGGCGGATGCTACCAGGATCTGGTCCTTCGAATTGATCCCGCTGCCATCCTGCGGGAAGAGGGCAAAGCCCTGCGCCTCCAACGCCGCGAACTTCTCTGGCGTGCGGCCCTGGTCGCGGCTGCGATCCGATCCGCTGACGCTGGCTCCCCGCCCGGCCAGTATCTGCGCGAGCGGCAACATGCCCGATCCGCCGATCCCGCAAAAGAAGAAGGGGCGCGCCAGCAATTCGTCATAGGTGGGGAATTCGCTCATGCGCGAACCGGTATTGAGTTGTGCGGGGCAAAACAAGCGGGCAATGTGCCTGCATGACCCGGATTGCCGTCTGCGCCCCCGCCACGCCGATCACGCGCGAGCATGAAGCCGCCGCGCTGGAACTGGTATCGAACGAGTTTCCCGAACATTCGATCGCCTTCCACGATCAATGTTTTTTGCAGGCCGGGCATTTTGCCGGGACGGACCAGCAACGGCTTGGCGCGCTGCTCGATTGCGCGAACGATACCGATGTGGATGTGGTGTGGTTCGCCAAGGGCGGATACGGTTCCAACCGCATTGCCGAGGCGGCGATCGCGCAAATGAACAGATCGGCCCGGTCCAAGACCTTTGTCGGCTTTTCCGACACGGGATACCTGCTTGCCGCGCTCTATCGCAACGGGATCGGTCAGCCGGTGCATGGCTCGATGCCGGTCAGTGCGCGCAGCGAAACGGGGCGCGAAGCGGTGCGGCGCGTCCTACGCTGGCTGGGCGGTGACAACAGTGTCCTTGAGCCGAGCCTCGATGGCCAGACCCCGGCGGTGGCGTTCAACCTGATAACCCTCGCCATGCTCACAAACACGCCGATGATGCCTGACCTGAAGGGCCATGTTGTGATGGTGGAGGAAGTGAGCGAGCATCTCTATTCGGTGGACCGCCTGTTCTTCCATCTCGCCAATACATTGCCACGGATTGCCGGATTGCGGTTGGGCGCGGTGACCGATGTTCCGGAAAATTACGTCGAATTCGGGCAAGAGGCGGAGGATATCGCCAAATTCTGGTGCGCGCGGGCGGGTTTCCCCTATCTGGGGCGGGCGGAGATCGGCCACACTTCGGCCAACAGGATCGTGCCCTTCGGCCTTGCCAGCCCAGCAGCCGCTGGCTAACCGCGCCGCAATCGCCCTGGGCGAATTGAGGAGACATTGATGAGAGCTTTCGTTTTTCCGGGCCAGGGCAGCCAGAAGGTGGGCATGGGGGCAGAGCTTGCCGGTGCCAGCGCCGCCGCACGCGAAGTTTTCGAAGAGGTGGACGAGGCGCTTTCGCAAAAGCTTTCCGCCATCATGCGCGACGGGCCGGAAGACCAGCTGACGCTGACAGAGAATGCCCAGCCGGCGATCATGGCCAATGCCATCGCCACCTTGCGGGTGCTTGAGCGCGATTTTGGCGTTTCGCTGGCTGATAAGGGCGCTTGCGTTGCAGGCCATTCGCTGGGCGAATATTCGGCGCTGTGCGCGGTGGGCGCTTTCTCGCTCGCCGATACAGCGCGGTTGCTCAAGCTGCGTGGTCAGGCGATGCAGGCGGCGGTGCCGGTGGGCGAAGGCGCCATGGCGGCGCTGCTGGGCGCGGATATCGACAAGGCTACGGCGCTGGCGGCTGCGGCGGCGGAGGGCGAAGTCTGCGAGGTCGCCAATGATAACGATCCGACACAGGTGGTGATCAGCGGGCAGAAGTCGGCGATCGAGCGCGCGATCGAACTGGTGAAGGATCATGGGATCAAGCGCGGCATAATGCTGCCCGTATCCGCGCCGTTCCATTGTTCCTTGATGCAGCCCGCAGCCGATCGCATGGCAGAGGCGCTGGCCGCGACCCCGCCGGGCGCGTTCACCCTGCCGGTATATGCCAATGTCACTGCCGCGAAGGTGACCGATCCGGCAGAGGAACAGCACTTGCTGGTTGAGCAGGTTACGGGCCGTGTGCGCTGGCGCGAAAGCGTGCTGGCGATGCGCGCCGACGGCGTCGCACAATTCGTCGAACTGGGCGGAAAGGTACTGGGGCCCATGATTGGCCGGATCGACAAGGAGGCGGCGACTGCCAGCCTCGTCACGATGGAAGATATTGAAAACTTCGCGAAGGAGATCGGCTAATGTTCTCGCTCAATGGTATGAACGCGCTGGTCACCGGGGCCAGCGGAGGGATTGGCTCTGCGATCTGCCGCGCGCTGGCGTCGCAAGGCGCACGTCTCGCCATCTCCGGTTCCAACAGTTCCAAGCTCCGCGCCTTTCGCGAAGAGCTGAACGAACAGTTCGAGCATGATAATGGCGACCATGTCGAAATCACCTGCGACCTGTCCAACACCACCCAGGTTGAGGAACTGATCCCTGCCACGGTGGATACGTTGGGAGGGATCGATATCCTGGTCAATAATGCCGGCATCACGCGTGACAATCTCGCCATGCGGATGAAGGACGAGGAATGGCACGATGTGATCCGCATCAACCTGGAATCGACCTTCCGCCTGATGCGCGCCGCCGCGCGTCCGATGATGAAGAACCGCTTCGGGCGGATCATTTCGATCACCAGCGTGGTCGGCGCAACCGGCAATCCGGGGCAGATGAATTACGCTGCCGCCAAGGCCGGTATCGTCGGCATGACCAAGAGCTTCGCACAGGAAATCGCCAGCCGCGGCATCACCGCCAATTGCGTCGCGCCAGGCTTTATCCGCACTGCCATGACCGACCAGCTGCCCGATGCGCAGAAGGAAGCGCTCAACGCCCGCATCCCGATGGGGCGCATGGGTGAAGGCGAGGACATCGGCGCCGCGGTGGCATTTCTGGCCAGCCGCGAGGCGGGCTACATCACTGGCGAGACCATGCATGTGAACGGCGGGATGGCGATGCTGGGGTGAGGAAAGTCATTCCAGTGGAAGCTGGAAACTGTCTCAAACCCGGCGCAAACCTGCCAGAGATCCCAGCCTTTGCTGGGATGACAGCATTTTATCGCGCTTTTTCCCCAAGGAATCTGCCTGCGAACGCTTGCGAACTTGCCGCGCGTGGCCCGCGCGCTAAGGTCCAGTCACACATATCCGGCGCTTTCGGGCGATTCCGGTCGCTGGAAGTCCTTCGGGGTCTAGAGCCAAGAAAAGGCATGAGAAGGTAGAGATGAAGGCCACAATCGAACGTGCGACGCTGCTGCGTTGTCTCTCTCACGTCCAGTCGGTGGTGGAGCGTCGCAACACCATTCCGATCCTTTCCAACGTGCTGATCGATGCCAGCGATGGCGGCACGCTGAAGGTGATGGCGACTGACCTCGATCTGCAGGTGGTCGAGAATATGGCGGCGGCTTCGGTGGAAAGTCCCGGCGCGATCACGGTGTCGGCGCATTTGCTGTTCGATATCGCTCGCAAGCTGCCCGAAGGCAGCCAGGTCAGCCTGGAGACGGCGGACAACCGCATGGCGGTGAAGGCCGGGCGCAGCCGCTTCTCGCTGCCGACCTTGCCGCGGGACGATTTCCCGGTGATCGTAGAGGGCGACCTGCCCACCAGTTTCGAACTGCCGGCCAAGCAATTGGCCGAAATGATCGATCGCACACGGTTTGCGATCTCTACCGAGGAAACCCGTTATTACCTCAACGGCATCTTCCTGCATGTTACCGATGATGACGAGCCGGTGCTGAAGGCCGCCGCAACCGATGGCCACCGCCTCGCGCGCTTTACGCTCAAGCGCCCCGATGGTGCAGAGGGAATGCCCGATGTGATCGTGCCGCGCAAAGCTGTGGCGGAACTGCGCAAACTGCTGGAAGAATCGCTCGACGGCAATGTCCAGATAGACCTCAGCGCCAGCAAGATCCGCTTCACCCTGGGCGGCGAGGGCGGCGTGGTGCTGACCAGCAAGCTGATTGACGGGACTTTCCCCGATTACAGCCGCGTGATCCCGACCGGGAATGACAAGCTGCTTAAGCTCGATCCCAAGAGCTTCTTCGAAGGCGTTGATCGCGTGGCAACCATCGCCACGGAGAAGACCCGCGCGGTGAAAATGGGGCTGGAACCGGACAAGGTAACGCTCTCTGTCACCTCGCCTGACAATGGCACCGCAGCGGAAGAACTGGCGGCGGATTACAGCTCCGATTCCTTCGAGATCGGCTTCAATGCCAATTATCTCAAGGATATCCTCAGCCAGATCGACGGCGACACGGTCGAATTGCACCTCGCCGATGCCGGAGCACCCACATTGATCCGGCAAGATGACAAGAGTCCGGCGCTGTATGTGCTGATGCCCATGCGGGTGTGATGTTGCGGAAAGCATCTGCTGCCATGCAGGAAATCGAAGAGGAAAATGAGTCGGCCAAATAGTTGCTCGGCAGATGGCAAAAATTTCCTGATGGTCTAAGCAGGTTTCAAAAGGAGACCTGCATATGCCGACTCTCAAGCTGACCCAAGTCCATGTTCGCCGCGATGATCTGAGCAGGGCAGAACTGGTGGAAGTGCCGCAGGGCGATCTGGCCGATGGTGCGGTGCGGCTGGCGATCGAAAGCTTCTCCGTCACCGCCAATAATGTCACCTATGCGGTGGTAGGCGAGATGGTGGGTTATTGGAACTTCTTCCCCGCGCCGGAAGGCTGGGGGATCGTGCCGATGTGGGGCCATGCGCGTGTGGTGGAGAGCAATTGTCCCGATATTGCGGTGGGCGAGCGGGTCTATGGCTATTTGCCGATGGCGACGCATCTGGACGTTGTGCCGGGCAAGGTTTCCGCGGGCGGGTTCACCGACATGACCGATTATCGCCAGCCCCTGCCGCCGATCTACAACCAATACTCGCGGTTGGCCGCCGATCCTGAACATGATCCCGCGCGCGAAGGCGAACGGATGATTTATGGCCCACTGTTCAAGACCGGCTTCCTGATCGAATATTTCATGCGCGCCAATCAGTGGTTCGGGGCAGGGCGGGTGATCCTCACCAGCGCCTCCTCCAAGACCGCGATGGGCCTCGCTTCCGTGGCAAGGCAACATTCGCCCGAGGTGAAGCGCGTCGGCCTGACCTCGGCAGGCAATGTCGAATTCGTCAGGAACACGGGCCTCTATGACGAGGTGCTTGCCTATGGCGATGTCGCCTCGCTGGCGCAGGAACACAGCGTATCGGTCGATTTTGCGGGCAATCCCAATGTGCTTCGGTCGATCCACGAGACACTGGGCGACAATCTCAAATATTCC
>JBNLDR010000100.1:0-7520 GCA_050304495.1 Altererythrobacter sp. | reverse complement strand
AGAGATTTGGCGGCGTCAGTGCGCCCAGATGCTGCGGTTAACCAGCAAACATGTATCTGGTTATGATCTCATGGCCGGAACCGGAGAAGCCTGGCCACACCTTCTCCGTCAGTATCCGCATATCGGATCAATCACTGCGGTCGACATATCGTCGGGAATGCATCGGCGCGCGATTGATCGATTGCACAGCATGCGTGCGCACAAAATTGCATTTATCGAGGACGATGTTCTTGCCAGTGAACTGCCAGAAGCAAGCGCTGACTTCGTTATATCAACCTTTGGTCTCAAGACATTCAATCCGGCTCAACACGAGAAGCTGGCCGAATTGACTGCACGCGCCCTGAGGCCCGGTGGTAGATACGCGTATATCGAAGCTTCTGACCCAAGTGATTGGTGGTTGCGTCCGCTCTATCTCTTGCACCTGAAAAAAATGCTTCCCTTTGTGGAGAGAACTCTGCTGCGCGGAGCGCAGGATTTTGCGATGATCGGAACTTACTCCACCAATTTTGGTGATGCCTCGGGCTTCACCGCCATGCTTCGCAATGCCGGACTGACCGCTGATTTTCGAAAGTTCTTTTTTGGCTGCGCTACCGGGGTTTGCGGCTCTAAGCCTCGATAATCGCAGCTAGCCGCGCGCGGATCGCCTTCAATTGCGGCAGGAAATCGGCGGCATCCAGGCGCTCATCCGGCACAGCCCCGCCAATTGTCAGCACCGTCGGCGCGTCATCGCCGCCCGTTTCACCAGCCTTGCTCGCGCGGATCGCCGCCTTGGCCCCCTTCAGCGTATAGCCTTCCTGATTGACCAGTCGGTCGATCGTTTCGACCAATTCGACATCAGCCGGCCGGTAATAGCGCCGCCCGCCGCTGCGTTTGAGCGGCTTGAGCATCGGGAACTGCTGTTCCCAATAGCGCAGCACATGCGGTTTGATGCCGAGCCCGTCACTGACCTCTCCGATGGTCCTCAGCGCGCTCGCGTCCTTGCCATCGTCGAAGTCGCTCATCGCCTCATTCGCCCTTGGCGACCCGTTCCTTGAGCAATTGGCTTGCCCGGAAGGTCATGACCCGGCGCGGCGTGATCGGAACTTCGATCCCGGTCTTGGGATTGCGGCCAATGCGTTCGCGCTTGTCCCGCAGGACAAAGCTGCCGAAACCGGAAATCTTTACATTCTCGCCCCGCGCCAGCGCATCGCTCATCTGGTTGAGGATCGCTTCGACCAGATCAAGCGATTCGGCCCGAGACAGGCCCATCTTGCGGTTGATCGTCTCTGCAAGGTCTGCGCGAGTTAGCGTGCCCACCGAACGCATCATCGGCTCTACTCCCTATTTTGGCGCGACCCTTGGGATAATCTGTATACCTGTATAGTTTTGAGCGCAAATCCGCAACTTTCGCAGGAAAATCAGGGGACTTTTTTCACATCCTGATCAGGCTGGCGCCCCAGGTGAAGCCGCCACCCATCGCTTCCAGCATCACCAGATCTCCCGGCTTGATCCGCCCGTCCTTGCGGGCGACATCAAGCGCCAATGGCACCGATGCGGCAGATGTGTTGGCGTGCTGGTCAACCGTCACAACCACGCGCTCTGCCGGAATGCCGAGCTTTTTTGCAGTGGCATCAAGGATTCGCGCATTGGCCTGATGGGGGACGACCCAATCCACATTGTCGATAGAAAACCCTGCTTCTTCAAGTACTTCACCAAGAACTTCAGCAAGGTTCACCACCGCGTGGCGGAACACTTCGCGTCCCTTCATTCGGACATGGCCGACCGTTTGCGTGGTCGATGGACCGCCATCGACATAAAGCAGGCTGTGATGTGCGCCATCGGCGTGGAGTTTGGACACGATCACCCCGGGCGTCGACTCATCGCCTTCCTCCGCCTCCAGAAGGACCGCCCCTGCCCCATCGCCAAACAGCACGCAGGTTGTGCGGTCTTCCCAATCGAGGATCCTGCTGAAGGTTTCTGCCCCGATCACCAGGGCCCGCTTTGCCATGCCGGTGCGCAGCATCGAATCGGCCGATGCCAGCGCATAAAGGAAGCCGGAACAGACTGCGGCGACGTCAAAAGCGATCCCGCCATTGCAGCCCAACGCTTCCTGCACCTTGGTGGCTGTGGCGGGGAAAGTGTTGTCAGGTGTGGCCGTGGCCAGCACGATCAATTCGATGGTTTTCGGATCAACGCCCGCATCTTCGCAAGCCGCCCTGGCCGCCCGAATCGCAAGCGAAGCGGTGGTTTCCCCCTCGCCCGCAATATAGCGCTGGCGGATTCCGCTGCGCTCGACGATCCATTCATCGCTGGTATCGACGGTCTGCGCCAACTCCGCATTGGAAACGCAACGCTTCGGCAGGGCCGAGCCACTACCACGCAGGACCGATCGAATCATTCTGCATCCTCTGCGCTGGAATCACCATTATTGGTGCCGCGCCACAAAGTCTCGTTCAGCTCGGCCAAATCCTGCGTGATGCGATTGGTAATATCATCCTCCAGCAGGCGGGCGGCCACCTCCACCGCATTGGCCACACCCTTGGCCGTGGCGCTGCCATGGCTCTTCACCACCACGCCATTGAGCCCGAGAAACACTGCGCCATTGTGGTTGTTGGGATCGAGATGGTGCTTGAGCAGTTCGGTGGCCGGGCGCGAAACCAGGAAACCGATCTTCGAACGCAGCGAACTGGTGAAGGCATTGCGCAGCAAATCGGTGACGAAGCGCGCCGCGCCTTCGATCGCCTTCAGCGCGATATTGCCGGAAAAACCATCGGTTACCACGACATCGACCTCGCCGCGGTTGATCTTGTCGCTTTCGACAAAACCATCGAATTGAAGCGCCAGCCCGGTCGCCTGCTGCAACTGCGCCGCCGCGTCACGCAGGGCCTCGGTCCCCTTGATCTCTTCGGTCCCGATATTGAGCAGACGAACGCGCGGCTTCTCGAATCCGTTGACCACGCGCGAATAGGCTGCGCCCATTATCGCGAACTGCACCAGATTGCGGGCATCGGCTTCGGTATTGGCGCCAAGGTCGAGCATGATCACATCATGCTCTTCCAGCGTGGGCAGCAATGCAGCCAGCGCCGGCCGGTCAATCCCCGGCATGGTACGCAGTGCCAGCTTGCTCATCGCCATCAGCGCGCCAGTATTGCCCGCACTGACGGCGGCACCGGCAGCACCCACTTTCACCGCATTGACAGCAAGGCCCATTGACGTGGTCTTGGCGCGGCGCAGGGCCTGGGTCGGTTTCTCATCGCCGCTGACAACATCCTCGCAATGGAGGATCTCCGAAGCGCCGGCCATGTTTGGGTGATTATCGAGCGCGCGCTTGATCCGCGTCTCGTCTCCAACCAGCAGGAACTTGAACTGGTCATGGCGGCGGCGGGCCAGCGCCGCGCCTTCCACCATTACGCGCACGCCTTCGTCTCCGCCCATCGCATCAATGGCGATACGCGGCAGGCTCATGCTCGTGTCTCCAGCATTTTACGGTCGCTTACAGGCCGACCGCGACAACCTCGCGACCGTTGTAATAGCCGCAGTGCGGGCACAGATTGTGCGGACGCTTCAGCTCGCCACAGTTTGAGCATTCGTGGAATGCCTCAACCTTCAGCGAATCATGTGCGCGGCGATTGCCACGGCGGTGGGGCGATACTTTTCTCTTGGGGACAGCCATTGCGGCACCTGTTCCTCAAATAAATACGTTCGTTTCGTGGGCCGCTCTAAGGCAAGGTCCGACGATGCACAAGTCAACGTGCGCCAATCCGGTCCCAGCCATGGCGGGAAGCCGCGCGCTATAGCGGAAAAATCCATCGTTGCAAGCGGTCGCTGTCCGGCATAGCGTCTTGCCAGGGACAAAATGTGGGGAACCCGAATGAATATGCTTCTGCCTGTTACACTTTCATCGGCTGCTGCAGCCGCAATTCTGGCAATTTGGCTGATGATTCGCGTCGGTCAGGTTCGTACTTCGGAAAAGGTGAGCGTGGGTGACGGAGGAAATGAGAAGGTCATCCGTCGCATGCGCGCGCACGCAAACTATGTCGAAAGCGCGCCATTCGTTCTGATTTTGCTGGCAGTGATCGAGCTGGCCGGCAGGGGTAGTCCCTGGCTTGCCTATGTTGCCGCAGCCTATTTCATCGGCCGGATCGCACATGCATTCGGCATGGAAGGCGGCAGCTTCGGCATGGGCCGGTCTATCGGCACCATGATCACCCTGCTGACCTTGCTGGGCCTGGCGGTGGTCGCCACGCTGACCGGCATGGGCAAAATGTAGATTAGTCCCGGGCCGCCCCATGGCGGTCCGTTTCCTCTTGGTCACGGCAGTCAAAGCGCGACCGCGCGTCGCGGCTACTGCCGCGATAGCCAAGCGGCGCGGAGGCGCCGCGCCCGGCGCCTAAGGGACAAATCAAGAAAGCGCATAGTCACTGACAAATGCATTGGTCTGGCGCTCTCTTCCAAAAGTGCTGGTCGGGCCATGGCCAGGAACGAACATCACATCTTCGCCCAGCGGCCACAGGCGCTGGGTGATAGCGTCGATCAAATCCTGGTGATTGCTCATCGGAAAGTCGGTCCGCCCGATACTGCCCTGGAACAGCACGTCTCCCACAATCGCGAAGCGGCTGGGGGCGTGATAAAACACGACATGGCCCGGCGTGTGGCCCGGACAATGGATCACATCCAGCTCCAGCTCGCCCAGCGTGACCTTGTCACCCTGGCTGAGCCACCGATTCGGTTCGAAAGCCTTGCTGTCGATGCCGAAACGGGCCCCGTCTTCGTCCAGACGGCTGATCCAGAAACGATCGGCCTCATGTGGCCCCTCGATCGGCAGGCCCAGCTCTTCCGCCAGGATGCCGGTTTGCCCGCAATGATCGACATGGCCATGGGTGACGAGCAGTTTTTCCAGCGTCACGCCCGCCTTCTCCACCGCGGCCTTGAGTCGGTCGAGATCGCCGCCCGGATCGACCAACGCGCCCTTCATGGTCTTGGTGCACCAGATCAGCGAGCAGTTCTGTTGCAGGGCCGTCACGGGAATGATCGCCGCGCGCAGCGGAGGGACAGGTTTGTCAGTTGGTTCGGTCATGCAAATGATGTGGCGGCTCAAACGCGCCGATGCAAGCCGCCATGGCGGTCTAAAGGCGAATCGCGCGCCCTAGGCCGCCAATGCGGCGCGCTTCTGCTTTGCTGTCTCGCTCAGCATGCGGCAGCCTGACAGCTCCGCCTCCCGCCACAGATCGTCGCGCGCCTGCAAATCGATGAGCAGCCCGGCCCTCGCCTCAAAGCTCGCCACTCGCAGCCGGTCGCTGGGATGCTTGCGCCCGAATTGTTCGGCCAGGTCGAGCGCGTCTGCATGCCCGGTTGCGACCGCCACACGCAGGAACGCCTCGGTCGAGTTCGGGCTCAGCACCCGCGTGACTGCGCCTTTCTCAAGGTCGAAGCCATATTGGTCAAACCAGCTTTGCACCGGATCGACATGCATGACGTTGAGCGAGACAGACAGGCTTTCCGGCGGGATCTGGCTGTGGATGTCCTCATGCGCGCGATAGAGCATCAGCTTGCCGGGGTGGAGCTGGCCGCGCTCGATAAAGCGCAATTCGGGTTGCTCGCCCGCGAAACCCGTCACGGTTTCATAATCGTATTCATAATAGTCGCTGCGATAGCCGGGGCCGAGATAGCCGCTGGTCAGGAATGAGAAATTGTGATCGTGCGGAATGCCATAGACAAAGGTCTGCGCCCCACTCGCCTGGAAGCAATGATCGCTCTCGGCTGGCCAGATGTTGGCCCGCAGGAACACATCGTTACACTTTGGGCCGAGAACGATGGCCTGCGGGCCGTAGCCGCTCTCTATCGCGCCATCGCGACAGTGCGGCTTGATCCGGTCGATCAGGAGATCGCCCAGGAACCTTCGATTATTGGTGAGTTTGCGCAGCCAGACAGAGGCGGATGCGATCCGGTCTTCGCAGCGGGGATCGAAGCCGCTGTCTGCCAGCCCGGCGAGGCATTCATCCAGCGAGCATTGCTCCTGACTTTCGACATGAATTACGCGGGGCATGGCTCAAGCTCCTGTTCTTTCCTCATTTCCAGCAATTGCGGATAAGTTGCGGCGAGTTGATCGCGCAGGCTGCACGCCGGTGCATTCAGCTCGTCATCGGTCGTGGCCGCTATCCTGCACAGCGCGGCAAAGCCGCGCAGCGGCTCCAATGCGATGGCATGACGCACCGCCTGCCAGCGCAGATGTGCAGAGCCGCATTGGGTGAGCCGTTCGATCGCCGGAAGCGCATCTTCCCGCTGCATCGCGCTCAGCACAGCAAGCGCCATCTCTGTCTGGCTTTCGTGTCTGTCACCACTGGAAAGATGCAACACGGCGCCATCCCCCAGCGCAATTTCTCGGGTAGGTGCGGCGGCGGATTTCTCCCGTGCCAGCTGAAGGATCGAAAGCCTGCCCGTGACGGCAGTGATCTGGCGCGTGTGATCTGCGTCCGGCGTCACAATCTTGTCGCCCGGCTTCCATTGATGCGTCTGCGTCTTCGGTTTCCTGGCATCCCCCGTCAGCTGGTGGGTAAGACCGGCGGCGCGTCCCGCGATGACAATCTCGTGCAGCTCGCGATCGACGAAGCAGGCGCTGGTCATATCTGCCACATCGCCGCGCTCCTCATAGGCCAGCAGGGATATCGAAGCGCCGCCCACACTCAGCAGCCGGACCGAGGTATAACCGTTGGAACAGACATATCGGAACGGCACCTGGCCAAGAACCTGCCCGCGCATCGCGGCGACCATGGAATCGCACCAGCAACCGGTAAAGCGGCCTGCCGCAGCCACCGATTCGACAATTTCCTGCATGGCCGGAAGTCGGTCCAGCGGCTGCCCAGCGGCATAGCGGCCCAGTTCTTCCATGATGGTTGTGACCTCGGCGTTGCGCAGCCAATTATCCCGCGCCGCCTCCATGTGTTCTTGCGCACGGCGCTGGGAGGCGACATCGCCCCGCAGCGCCGTGACTTCCTGATCGATCCGCATCGTCAGGCGTTTCAGGGGGTGACTTCGTAGACGTACACCATAATGGCGACAATGGTATCGCCATAGGATGCCGCCTGGCTGGAAGCGCTGCCAAAAACACCCATGGCGGCGTCAAGGCCAGGCAGGCTTGAAATGTCGATATTGGGAAGATTCATTATCGGTCTCCATTGTCCTGCGCGCTGGCACAATCGCCAACGCGTTGGGGAAACCTGACTCGCGGGACGTGACTTACTAAGTTAAAACACCTTAACCAAATCCGTCAGGATTCACGGGGGCAAAATTGGTCGAACCATCCACTTCTAAACATTCGGAATTTGATCCGTCTGTGGCTTCACAATTTTTATTCGGTCGCGGCCATCCGGGGTGGCTGAATCTGCAATTTCGCGAATCGGGAGAGGATTGGGTCGAGCTGGAACTGCCCTGGCGCGAAGATCTGCTGGGCGATGAAGGGCACCATGTACTGGCATCAGGACCGATCATTAGCTTGCTGGATATGGCGTCCGGAATGAGTATCTGGATCGCGCGCGGCGTGT
>JBNLDR010000099.1:0-7553 GCA_050304495.1 Altererythrobacter sp. | reverse complement strand
ATGCGAGCGCGCAGGCGAATGGCATGCCAGCCCAGCCCGGATGCCACCGGCCCGTGCCACGCCTGCCCCGGTTCTAGCCCATCGAGCGCTTCGAGGAAGACCTCACCGAATGTGTCCCCCACTTCGCGCCGGTCTTCACCCTCCATGCTGGGCGGCAGGCTAATCCCTTCTCCCAGCTTTGCCCAATCCGCGCCCGCCGCCAGCCCGGCCATGGCCACCTTTGCTGCAGCTTCATCGGAAAACCACAGCTGGTCGAAGGAATATCGGGTTTCCTCGGCAAATTTGGCCGAATGCTTGCCGTACCAATCCTTCAGCGTCGCGTCAGAGGGGATTTCGGTTTCCGCCCGCGCGCTCGCCGCCATGTCCATCTTTTGCGCCAGCCGCCGCCGCACAATCGCATCGTCACGGTCGAAACCGAGCCGGATCGCCTCGCGATAGAGCACTTCGTCATGGACGTAATTCTCGATCAGCCCGGCAAGTTCGGCATCGGTCGGCGGGCGGCTCATCATCCGTTCGAAACCAAGCGCGATCTGCGCCTGCGTCTCGCGATCGACATCGATCACCCGACTGGCCGGATCGACCTCGTTCCCGCGCAGGGCGAAGAAGGCAAAGACCAGCGCCCCCGCGAAGAGAAAATGGACCAGCGGTTCGCGGGTCCAACCCGGAAGTTTCACACCCTACCCCTTAGCTTGCGGCCGGCTTCAGCCAGATCGGCGAGCTATAGGCGCGTTCCTGCGCCACCGCATCATCCAGCGCATCCTGCGGCAGTTCGATGCCGAAGCGAACCATATCGAACAGGGTCCAGCGCGGGGTCGGGATTTCCAGCACACGCACATAATAGAACGCTCGCTGTCCGGCGCGATAATCTGGATCGGTCCATGCCGCGCGCAATTCCGCCGTGCCGATTGTATTGGTGTATTCGGCGGTCTTGCGGTTGACCGTGTCGCCCACTGCGGGAACCTTTCCTCCCGTCTTCACGCGCTTGTCCATGTCGCTCCACACCACATCATAGACCTGTTCGTGCATCTTGCCCGACGCATCTACCCAGCCTTTCACCACCTGGACCCGGTCCAGGTTCGCGCCATCGGGATCCTTCAGGGCAGAGATCAGGAAGCTTGGTGCCTTGCCGCCGTCGCTCAATTCGCCGCCCATCGGCACGCCGCGCATATATCCCGCGCGGACCCAGTCGCCGTCCCAATCCTTGGCGCTGAAATCGAACCCGCCGAACACCCGCAGCACCATGCGCGGGCCGGTGGTGGCATAGACTTCACGCCGCTTGAAGGCGTCGAAAATCTCGGCGCGGGTGTTGCCGCGGGCCCATGCCGCAGCATAGCCGCCAGCCAGGTAATGCCAGCCGAAGCGACCGGTCGTGGTCCCCAGATTCTGGCTGTGTAGCGCGCGATCCTTGATCGCCGGTTCATTGCCAGTGTGCTTGCCGAAGAAGTTGTTCTCATCGCCTGTTGCCAGCGCGGTGTGGCTGTCAGTCGATCCGATCAGGCCGAAGGCATAGGGATTAACGCCCAGCTTCTGCTCAAGCGAAATGCCGCGCTTCAAGGCCTCGCGAATGTAATTGCCTGCGAACATGTCAGGCGTGCTCTTCTGGGTGAGGGGCAGATTGCCTAGCTCCCACCCCTTCACGCCAAAGCTGGCGAATTCATCATTGGGGGACAGATAGGGGTGGCTTTCGCTGTCCCCCTTGATCTGGGTCACCTCCACCACCGGTTCATGCTTTGCGCGTTTCCTGGCATAATCGGCCGTCATCGGCTTGCCATCGGCCAGCGTCAGCTGGAACATCAGTCCGTTGGAAACATTGGAATTATGCGGAATGGCCAGCGCCTGACCGCCAGTCTTTCTGGCATAGCCATCCATATAGTCCCACAGGCCCGTGACATCGGTATCGAGCCCCGGATAGGGCACGACCTGCTTGGTCTTTGCACTGCCATCGCGGAACATCACCACGCGGTGCAGATTGTTGCCATCGGGCATCAGCGTGTATTCGAATCCCGCCAGTGCGGTGAACTTGCCCGGCTTGTTATAGCGATCGAGTGTGTCGAGATGCGTAGTCCATATCTCGCTGGTGGCCTTGTCCTGCTCTTCCTGCGTGTTGAGCAGCGCTTGCGGGACCGTGCCATTGGCTGCGGCAGTGATCAACTCGGCGATTGCTTGCTGCGATTGCTCGGGGCCTTCATGCATCATGTCGTACCAGCGCAGCACGGTCTCGTCATTCATGGCGAGGACTGCGATGCGCGGCGCTTCATAGAGCCGGCGAGTCGATCCCAGCCCGTCAGAGTGATCCGCGATCACGAGGAAATCGAGCGGTTTGGACAGTTTGGCCTTGATCCCGGTGGTCGATGTTACTTCCTCGCCACTGGCAAATTTCAACGCCTCTTCCGGTCCAAGGCGAACGCCGAAGCCGAAGGCGTCGATCGAATTATTGGTGTGGAGATGGGTATCGCCCCAATAGGGCCGATCGGGGTATTCGGCGAGTTCGATGGTATTTTCGCCATCGCCCGTCTGGCTTTCATCGACCCCGGCCCCACATCCTGCGAGCAACATCGCGGCGCTTCCCGCCATAGCCCAGCGTGCTAGATTCCTTCCCATCGCATCCCTCCAGCTATTCTTTTTAAGCGAGAGTGTGCGTCGTCCGATCGGTTGCGTCAAGCAACCCACATCGATGCCAGTATGCCGTAGCGTCAGGCGGGGAAGTGAGCCCGGTGCGGTAGGTGAAGTCACTCGACTCGCTTGTGCAATAATGCCGATCGCTCGCAGCGGCACACCACTTCGCCCCGCTGGTTGAGCAATTCATGCAGGAAAGTCACGATCCCGGCATTGGGCCGCGATTTGCTATCGCGCAGTTCCTTCACCTCGGTGGTCGCGCGCAGAGTGTCGCAGATCGCCACAGGTTTGGGCATGACCAGCTTGTCATAGCCTAGGTTGGCGACCAGCGTGCCCAAGGTGGTATCGCCAACCGACAGCCCCACCATCAGCGCGAAGGTGAAGGTACCATTGACCAGGATCTGGCCAAACTCGCTCGCCTTCGCAGCCTCAATGTCGAGATGCAGCGGCTGCGGATTATGGGTCATGGTTGTGAAGAGAAGGTTGTCCGTCTCTGTCACCGTGCGGCGGATCTCATGCTCGATCCGCTCGCCCACCTGCCATTCGTCAAAGAACTTGCCTGCCATTGCGTTCAGCCTTCCTGCTTCCAGCGTTCGACCACGTCGGCGCCGTCCTGCGCGCTGCTGCGCACCATGCCCGGCGTCCGGTTGAAGCGCGGCGCAGGTGCGCTGTGCCAGCGCCCGTCATGTTCTACATAGGCATTGCGCGCCTTCATGTGCGGGTGGTCGCGCGCTTCGTCCAGCGGCACCACCGGGCCGAAACAAGAGTCGGTCCCCTCCAGCAACTCGCACCATTCGGCCTGGGTTCTGGTCTTGAACAGCTCTGCCAGCCGGTCATGATAGGCGGGCCAGTTGGCAGGATCCATCTGGCCGTCGCGCAGGTCAGCGGGTGCGTCGATCCGTTCAAGCAGCTCGGCATAGAATTGCGGCTCGATCGCGCCCACGCTGATCTCCTTGCCATCGCTGCATTCATAGCAGTGATAGAAATGCGCCGCCCCGCCCAACAGGCCCATGCCGCGCTTGGTGGTGCGAAATGCGCTGGACGGCTGGCCGAAGAAAAAGCTCATCAGGCTGGTCACGCCATCGACGATCGCTGCGTCGACCACCTGCCCCTTGCCGCTCCGCTCGCGTTCATAAAGCGCAGCCATGATCCCGAAGGCGCAATACATCGATCCGCCGCCAAAATCGCCGACCAGATTCTGCGGCGGGATTGGCACCTCCCCCTTCTTGCCGATGGCATCGAGCGCGCCAGTGATGGCGATATAGTTGAGGTCATGCCCGGCCGCCATGGCCAGCGGGCCTTCCTGGCCCCAGCCGGTCATCCTGGCGTAAACCAGCCGGGGATTGGCGGCCAGCAAGACGTCCGGCCCCAGCCCCAACCGCTCCATCACGCCCGGCCTGTATCCTTCAAGCACGACATCGGCGTGTGTGGCCGCGTCGAGCACGAATTGGTGCCCCTCTGTGCTTTTCAGGTCCACTTCAACCCGGTGGCGTGCGCGCTCGACAACGGGGTTCATCGCCTGCCCGCCCGGGCGTTCGATCCGCACCACTTCCGCGCCCAGATCCGCCAGCAACATCGCCACATGCGGCCCCGGACCAATCCCGACAAATTCAACCACTTTCAGACCGGTCAGCGGACCCAATGAATCGCTCATCGAACATATTCTCCCGTTCGGGCAAGAGGCATGGCGCGGCAGGCTCCGTCTTGCAAGGCCCAGTATCCAATGCCAGATTGACAATCGCGAACGCGATGCCGGATAGGGCGACATGGCAAAGGTTCTGATGGCATCTTCAGGCGGTGGGCATTTCGAACAGCTCATAATGCTGCGCTTCGCAGCCGCCGGAAACGAGGTGTTTTTTGCCACGGTAGATGCCCAACAGGCCGCCGCCCACAATGCCACGCCGGTTGCCCTGCTGCCCGATTGCAATCTCAACCAGCCGGTTATGACACTTAATTGTCTAATGAAATCGATGATCCTGATGCGACAGATACGTCCTGACATCGTCATTTCGACAGGCGCGGCACCGGGGTTCTGCTGCATTCTGTGGGGAAGAATCCTGGGGGCGCAGACCTTGTGGATCGACAGCATCGCCAACGCCGATCGATTGTCCCTCAGCGGGCGAATGGCACGAATGGTTGCGCATCGCTGCCTCTCCCAATGGTCGCATCTGGCCGATGGCGTGAGAGTACATTTTGCCGGTGCCGTTCTGTGATCCTGCTCACTGTCGGGAACCAGCTTCCATTCGATCGTTTGGTCCAGGCGATTGACGAACTAGCACCGGGCCTGGATGGCCCGGTCATTGCGCAGATTGGCTTGAGCGGGATTCGACCGCAAAACATGGTCGGCTTTGAGCGGTTGCCGCAGCCAGAGTTCGAAGACCATTGTGCAAAAGCCAGACTGATCGTGGCACATGCCGGAATAGGCTCTGTTCTTGCCGCCCGGCGGCACCGCAAGCCGATTGTCCTGCTGCCAAGACGCGCGGCATTGGGCGAGCACCGAAGCGATCATCAAGTTGCGACCGTTCGGCAATTGTCGGGTAGGCCCGGTATATGGATCGCAATGAATACTCACGAACTTCCAGCCCGGATCGACCAGGCGCTGGCCGCAGGCTTTTCGGACGCCGGGCAAACGCAAAGCCTGAATGATCTTAGCAATGCCGTCACCCATTTCATCAGAACCGGAAACCTGCCTGACGCCTGACTGGCAGGAGGATTCGAAACTGTGCCGGCATGCTGCGACGCTATGCAACCACCGATACCACATACCTTTTTCGCTTAGGTAAAGCGCTTGTTTACCGTCTCGGCCCTATAGAACGGTCGCCCGCCGATGCACTGGTTTCATCCTGATGCCAGCATGATAGCGGATGACGGAGAATCTGCGGTTTGAATATCCAGCGCAACCTAGATGCACGCGTGCAGCTTGCTGCAGCACCATCGGCCGATGTCGTCGTGGTGGGGCTGGGCTATATCGGCCTGCCCACGGCAGCCGTCCTGGCGAGCTATGGCTGGTCGGTATGCGGGGTCGATGTCTCGCCGCGGATCGTGGATACGGTGAATTCGGGCGGGGTCCATATCGAAGAGCGCGATCTTGACCGGCTGGTGCATGAAGCGGTCGAGAGTGGCCGCCTTTCCGCCTCTACCAACATGCCCTGCGCGCATTTCTACATGATTGCCGTGCCGACTCCGCTGCGTAGCGGCAATCTGCCAGACATCAGCTTTGTCGAAGCGGCAGCGCGGTCAATCGCCCCGCAGCTGGTGCGCGGCGCGTCCGTGATCGTCGAGAGCACTTCGCCGATCGGCACGACCGAGCGCGTGGCTGAGATCTTTGCCGAGATGCGGCCCGATCTGGCCATCCCCAGCTTCGCGGCCGAAGGCGATTTCGACATCGCCATCGCTTATTGCCCGGAACGCGTCCTGCCCGGCAAGATCGTGACCGAACTGGTTTCGAATGACCGGGTGATTGGCGGCATCACCGCCTCCTGTGCAGAAAAGATTGCGGGCCTTTATCGCAGCTTTGTCAAAGGCGATTGCCTGGCCACCAATTGCCGGGTGGCCGAAACGGTCAAACTGGTCGAAAACAGCTATCGCGACGTCAATATCGCCTTCGCCAACGAACTTTCGATGGTGGCGGACCAATTGGATATCGACGTGTGGGATATCATCAGCCTGGCCAACCGCCACCCGCGCGTGAATATCCTGCAGCCCGGACCGGGCGTGGGCGGCCATTGCATCGCGGTTGACCCGTGGTTCCTGGTTTCCAGCGCGCCAGCCCAGGCGCGCCTGATCCGCACCGCACGCGAGGTGAATGACCACAAGGCGCGGCACACCGAAAACCGTATCCGCGCGCTGATCGATGCGGTCGGTCCGCAAGCCAAGGTCGCCTTGCTCGGCCTCGCCTTCAAACCCAATATCGATGATTTCCGCGAAAGCCCGGCGCTCGAAATCGCCGAGGAACTGGCGCATGATTTCGGTGATCGGCTACTGCTGGTAGAACCCTTTGCTGCCGAAATGCCCGCTTGCCTTTCGTCCAGCGCAGCGCAACTGGTCGGACTCGATGAAGCAATCACTGCCGCTGATGTGGTGGTAATCCTGGTCGATCATGATGCGTTCAAGTTGCTCGACACAGGGCGGCTGGCAGGCAAGATCGTCTACGATACGCGGGGCATGCTCAAACGATGACGAAGCCGAAAATCCTGGTCACCTTCGGCACTCGTCCCGAAGCGATCAAGATGTTCCCGGTGGTCAAGGCGATGCGCGAGGCGGGGCAATTCGATACGCGCGTTGCAGTCACCGCCCAACATCGCGAAATGCTGGACCAGGTCCTGGCGATTGCCGGGATCGTGCCGGAAGTCGATCTGGATCTGATGCAGCCGGGCCAGAGCCTGGACGAGCTTTCCGCGCGGATCATTACCCGCTTTGGCGAGGTGCTCGATGTCGAACAGCCCGACCGCGTGCTGGTGCATGGCGATACGCTGACGACGATGATGGTCACGCTCGCCTGCTATTTCCGCAAGATTCCGGTTGGTCATGTCGAAGCCGGCCTGCGCAGCGGCAATATCTATTCGCCCTGGCCCGAAGAGATGAACCGCCGGGTCACGGGCGTGATTGCAGATTTGCACTTTGCCCCAACCCCGGCTGCGGCGGCCGCACTGCGCGCCGAAAACGTGCCCGAAAGCGCAATCCACATCACCGGCAATACAGTGATCGATGCCCTGCTGGCGACGCGCGCACGGATCGCCCAGAATCCTGCCATCGCCCCGGCGCTCGATCCCTTGGCTGCACGCTTTGCAGGCAAGCGGCTGATTGCCGTAACCGCGCATCGGCGCGAGAATTTCGGCAAAGGCATGCACCAGATCGCCGCCGCCCTGGCTGAACTGGCCCAGCGCCCTGACATCGCCATTATCTATCCCGTGCATCCGAACCCCAATGTGCTGGAG
>JBNLDR010000098.1:0-8342 GCA_050304495.1 Altererythrobacter sp. | reverse complement strand
CTAATCGCTAACGGATAGGAGATAGCAAATGGCTACCAATACTGCAGGCACGTCGGCCCGCGAATATTACACCCATCAGGTGCACTATCTTCGCAAGAAGATCGTTTACTCCGATGACGGCTCGGCAGTGACCATGGGAACGCTTCCCGCTGGTTCTACCGTGATCGATGCCGGCATTGTTGTTACGACCGCCTTTAACGGTGCCGTGACCAACACGGTTGACATCGGCGTAACTGGCACGGCTACGGCTTTCGCAGGCGCGATTGCTACCGGCACGGCTGGCATCATCGGTGCCGACAATCTGGCCACAACCACGCTGTCCTACAGCGCAGCCGACATCGATGCGATCTGCACCGTTGTGTCCACGACTGGCGCTTCGGCTGGTGAGGGCTATGCCTACATCACCTACCTGCGTGCGGATGGTAACGACTAGGCACACTAACACTAGCCGCTTGGTCCTTCTCCGGGGTGGATCGCCGCTTGCGGCATAGTGTGACGGCGCGGGCTTCATGGCTCCTCGGCCCGCGCCGTCAATTTATAACAGGGGGAATTGATGACTACGCTTTCCGTTATGAAATCGCGCATCTCCAGCGAATTGCGCCGGTCGAACATCGACACGCAGATAGCGTCGGCCATCGACTCAGCCATCGCTTCGTATCAACATGAGCGTTGGTGGTTCAACGAAAGCACCGAGATCTTATTCTCCACGGTTGCAGCGCAGTGGGCCTACGGGGCCGACGATGACGCGGATCTGGGCAACCTTCAGCGCATCGACTACGTGCAGGCCACGGTTAGCGACAACACCTATCCAATTTACTCGATGTCTCCCGCCGAGATCGATCGAAAGAACACGGACGCAGATACGGACGGCCAGCCGCTTGGCTACGCCTATTACGAAGACAAAATATGGTTTTACCCGATCCCCGATGCAGCCTACAGCATCCGCATCGGCGGCGTGATCGCCCGGGCCGCGCCGGCCAGCGATGCCGAAACCGGTAACGTCTGGATGATCGAAGCCGAGAAGCTGATCCGCTGCAGGGCCAAGTGGGAACTGTACCAGCATGTTCTGATGGATCAGGTGAAAGCCGCACAGTTCAATCCTGACAACGATAGCGGCCCCACGGCGATCGCCCACCGCGAACTGATGAAGAAATCGAACTGGCTCATCAACGAGGGGGGCTCGTTCTGCGTTGAGCCTACGTGCTTCTGATGGTGACAATGCCTTTCCCTGAATTCCGGCCGGATGTTTCGGATCTGAACCAAGGCTATACGCGGATCGTTAAGAACGTGATCCCGCGGGCTGATGGTTACGGCCCGATCAAGGCCCTGGCCGAATTCTCGGACGCATTGCCAGCACAGTGCCGCGGCTACTTCGCTGCACGCAATACCGATGGAACGGTGTCCATCTTCGCCGCGACATCAACGAAGCTCTATCAGCTCGATAATACGTATCTGACGTGGAGCGATGTATCGAAGGCTTCTGGCACATATACGGCACTGAGCAACGGTGCCATGTGGTCCTTCGCGCAGTTCGGCTCGATCGTGATTGCGTGCCAACAGAATGACGCCGTACAGGCGTTTACCCTTGGCTCCTCGACCGAGTTTGCGGACCTAGCTGGATCTCCCCCCGATGCCGGCTGGTGCTCGGTCGTGGGGCCATTTCTTGTGCTGGGCGACCTGCAATCCGCACCCTACAGGGTTCAGTGGTCGGCCATATACGATGTAACCGGCTGGACTGCCGGAACGGATCGCAGCGACTATCAGGACATCCCCGACCTTGGCCGCGTTCGCGCTATCAAGGAAATGAGCGCCGATGTGGGCCTGATCATGCAGGAGGAAGGCGCTCGCCGCATGATCTATCAGCCTGGTTCGTCTGTGGTGTTCCGCATCGATCGCCTGCCAGATGTTCCCGGCATCCTATCGCCCTATAGCCTCTGCAGCACGCAGGGCGGCGCTTATTACTTCTCGCCCCGTGGTTTTGTGCGGGTTACGGCTGATGGCGCATTAACGCCGATCGGGGAGGAACGGATAAACAGGGCGGTATTGGGCCGCACATCTGGCCATATCCCTTCCGAAGTGTCCGATATGGCTTACGACAACGGCCACCCGGACAACATGATCGGTGCGGTTGATCCCGAGAAATCGATCATCATGTGGGCCTACAAGTCGAACAGCAACTCGATGGATTACTCCGATCGGGTGATCATTTATCACACAACCCTGAACCGCTTCGGCCAAGCTGAATTCGATAGCCAATATCTGGCGGCTACCGCCCGCCCCGGCATCACCCTTGAAGGGCTCGACCTGATCGCCCCAGGCTATACCGCAGTGAGCGGCACAGCGAACAATGGGTCCGGCGAAATACGCCTTACGGTGGGCGATACGTCGCTTTGGACCACAGGCGATGTGGCCACGATCGCCAGCGTCGGCGGCACCACGGAGGCAAACGGAACGTGGGCGGTTGCCGTGATCGATGCTACGCACCTTGATCTGGCTGGTTCAGTCTACACCAACGCCTACACAAGCGGCGGCTACGTCGCTGGCAAGCTGGATCTGCTCTCGACGGCATTCGATGAAATCTCGAACAGCACCATGCCTTCGATCGCCGCGTTTAACGGCAGCAACGAACTGGCGCTATTCACGGGCGACCATCTGGAAGCCGTTCTTGAAACGGCTGAACAATCGCTGATGACCGGCCGCACCGAGGTAAACGGCATCATTCCCCTAACCGATGCGGATGATGTGTATTGCCGCATTGATAGCCGGGACATGCTGAACCAGAACCCGCCGAACATAGGCACCGAAAACAGCATGAACGACGACGGTTTTATCCCGCTTCTCGATGAAGGCCGTTATCTGCGCGCACGTATCCGCATCCCTTCAGGCACTTCTTGGGGCTGGATCACTGGCGTTGAGCCCGAGATCAACCCGGGGAGCCAATACTAATGGCCGGCAATGTCCCAAGTTTGTACGAAAAAGACCCGTTTCGTCTGTCGCAGGCGATCAACGAGCTATTCATGGGCCGTTCCAACGCCCACGGCACTTGCACACTTACGGCCAACGTCACAACGACAACAGTCACGGCAGAAAACTGCGGTGACGAATCTCAGGTGTTCCTATTCCCGACAACGGCTAACGCTGCGGCTGAAGTGGGGAATGGAACGATATACGTCTCGGCTGTCGCGAATGGCAGCTTCACCTTAACCCATGCGAACAATGCTCAAACTGACAGAACATTCGGATATGTCTGCATTGGATGACATTCGGATTATCCGGGTGCCCGATGGCTTGGTCCCTGAAATGTGGGGGCGGGTTGCCCCGCTTCTCAGCAAAGGGTGCGCGGCGTTGCCGAATGTGAGCATCGAGGACATCTCGGAAGGGTTGGATAGCGGGACAGATGAACTTTGGACGGTGTTTGTAAATCATTTCCTCATGGCGGCGTTCGTTACAGCGCAATTTGAGGACAAACGGCCGTTTCTTGGCGTTTACGCGCTCGGCGGGCGCGGCATGCGCCAATGGGTGGAGAAAATGGACGAAGTCCTAGCATGGGAAGCCAAGCGCCGCGGCCTCCCAAGGGTTCGGTTCGCTGGCCGCAAAGCGTGGTCGCGGATCATTCCGAACGTGAGCGAAGTCGGCGCAATGGGCGGGCACATGATTTATGAGAGGGTGATCGCATGAGCGGCGCATTTGGTTCAAGCAAGACGAAAACAAGCCAGAAGTCTAACCAGAAGAAGAACCCTTGGGACGTTGCTACGCCCTACATCAAGGATTTCCTGGCCCAAGATGTAGGCCCGCAAATCGGCTCGTCCACGATCACGCCCGGAATACAGGAGTCGTTCGATAACCTTGGAAAGATGGCAGACGCTGGCAACCCGTTTACGCAGGGGCTAACGGATGCAGCAAGCAGCATGCTCGGCGCGGGCACCTATTCAGGTGACGTTGCGAGCGCATTTGGAGATTATAAGGATCGTCTCACTGGCATAGCAAACGGCGAAAATCTGAACATCGAGGCAAACCCTTATCTGAGACAACTGCTCGATCAGTCAGCCAATTCCGCCAAAAACTCTGTCGCTGAGATGTTCGCTGGGGCAGGGCGCGGCTTCTCCCCTGGTCACGCAGGCGCTACAGCCACTGCAATAAGCGAGGCACAGCTCCCAACCCTGGCGAACCTATTCCAGTACGAGCAAGGCCGTACTGATGCAGCAGGCCGAGATCTGCTTACAGGCGCGCAATCCAGCGCATCGACACAGCAGAGCCTGGACGCAGGCCAAGCCAATATCCAGCAATCCGGCGCAGACATGGCTGGCAAAGCCGTGGATGCCTCGATGTGGGGCGACAACCTACGGCTTCAGATCGAAGACCAGCTTCGAAACCTCCCGCTTGATCAGGCTTCGAAACTTGCAGCCATCCTGTTCCCTGCCGGCCAGCTTGGCGGAACGGTGGACAGCAAGGGCAGCGGCACAAGCAAGCAGTCGGGCTTCTCGCTCGGCTTCAACCTGTTGAAGTGAGGGCAGCGCCATGATGGGCATAGACGACCTACTCAAGAGCCTGTTCCAAGATGTTGCCGATGCCGGCAAGTCCGTGGTTCAGACGCCCGGAGAAATGATCCAGCAATCGCTGGCAGGCGTGTTGCCGAATGCAAGCGCGCAGGGCGGCGGCGGCGGAGGGTTTCCTCTTGGATTGGGTGGCCCGTCGCCCGCGCCACAGCAGCAGGCCGCACCCCCATTGCCAGTAAGGCCGGTAGACGTGCCCGAAACGGGCGTGGGACGCTTTGCTACGCCCGAAATTGGTCAGGTGACAATGGTTGATCCCCAATCGCCAAGTCCCGCCACTGCGCCCGCTGTGCCGCCCCAAGCAGCACCAGCACCCGCCGCGGCTCCTGCAGCACGCAGGCCCGCTGGCATTCCAAACATCGGCGCACCTCCCGGCAATGCACTGTTGGATTTCGCGACGGGTTATCGCAACGGCGGATTGATCGGCGCGCTGGGCATGGCGATGGCTGGCCCCGAACAGCGCCAGCATCAACAGCAGATCATGGCGAACACCGCGCGGGTGCTCATGCAGCGCGACCCGAGCCTCGAACCTGAAATGGCGGCGGCGATCGTCGGCAACCCCGCCATCCTGAAGTCGTATATGTCCAAAGGTGTCGGCGGAACGAAGTTCGGCAAGACCGGCGCGATATTCCAAGGCCCGCAGGGCGGGTTCTATTCGATCCAGTTCGGTGAAGACGGGACGAAGAAGATTGAGCCCGTCACGATCGACGGCAAGGCACTGCGCCCAGCCAAGGGCGTGACCAAGGTCGGTGACGCCCTTGTGGATCAGGCCACGGGGACTGAAGTGCGCAACGTCGGTGAGAACATTACGGGCGCAGAAATCGCCAAGGGAAAAGGCGTCCAGATTGCCGAGCTCAAGAAAACAATTCCGAAGGCCCGCGCTGCGTTGCGATCGATCGAAACGAGCCACAAGAACGTTGTGCAGACCATCGATCAGGCATTGACCAAGGTGGATGGCTGGACTTCCGGCTTGCCGGGGCAATTGCTCTCGAACATCGGCGGCACGGCTGCAACAGATCTCGCAACGACGCTGGACACCATCCAGGCAAACCTCGCTTTCGACAAATTGCAGGATATGCGCGCGAATTCGCCCACGGGCGGCGCGTTGGGTGCGGTGTCAGAACGCGAACTGGCTCTGCTGCAATCGACGATTGTATCGGTCAAGCAGTCCCAGACCGGCGAACAGCTTAAGGCGAACCTTGCAAGGCTCAAGGAAGTTCTCGCTCAGATGCAGAAAGACCGGCGTCAGGCGTTCGATGAAACATATGCGCCGATCATGGAGCAAAGCATCTATTCGGGGCTTCCATCGGTGTCGGGGGCTGGCGGTCAAGCGCCGTTGGCTGATCCGCTCGGCATAAGGGGCAAATGATGGATCTTATCTCGTTTCGCCAACAGCACCCGGAATATGACGATCTGAGCGACGATGACCTCACGGCATCGCTGCATCAGAAGTTCTATTCTGACATGAAGATCGAGGACTTCCGTTCGCAGTTTCAGGGTGCAAAGCCTCCGACCGAGGAAGAACAGAAGGCGCGCATGTATGAGGGGCGTGCCCGCTACATGCGTGAGAAGCACCCCACGCTAACCAAGGTTCGCGACGTGGCGACCAATTTCGTCGAAGGCTACCCCGTCATAGGGTCATATCTCGACGAAGGCATGGCGGGGTTGGGAAGCCTCATCACGGGGCAATCCTATGACGACATGAAAGGTGTGCTCGACGCAGATCGCAAGATCAAGGACGAGGAAAGCACGGTTATAGGATCGCTGCCTTTGGTTGGCGATGTGACAACGGGTGGGCTAACGCGGCTTGCAGGCGGCATTACGACCGGCGCGCTTGCCCCAATTGCTGAAGTGACATCGCTTGGCGGCCTTGCTGGCGCGACGATCAACACAGGCGTGAGCGGCCTTGCCTACGGTGCTGCGCATGGCAGCGGCATGGGCAACACAGCCGAGGAACGCATCGGCAATGCCATCGAAGGCGGTAAATGGGGCGGCATCCTAGGAGCCGCAACGCCTGCTGTTGCGGCTGGCGTCGGGAATGCAGCCGCATACGCCAGAAATCGGCACGCGAACGCACCAGCGCCCCTCGATCAATTCCACCCCGGAGCTGTGCGGCGTGTCGCTGACACGATCGACTCCGACAACATGACCACCGCAGCCGTTCAACGTGAAGCCGCGGCCCTTGGCCCCGAAGGCATGATTGCGGATGTCGGTGAGAACCTGAGAACGGTAACTGAAGGCATTGCGCAGCAGCCGGGACCGGCGCGCGCTCGCATTTCTCAGGCGCTGGACAGGCACGGCAGGCCAGCCGGGGCGGTTGATCGCGTGACAAACACGCTTAACCAGGAAATGGGCCATCCGGTTGATATCGAGGCGTCCATCGCTGCAACGCGGCAGCATTACCAACCGATGACTCAGCCGTTTTACGAGCAATTTTATCAGTCGGCCATCCCACAGGATCGCGCGCTTGATCAGATCATCGGCCGCGTTCGCCAGCTTGCCCCCAACGTGATGACGCGGGCGCGAAATCTTGCGATCGGTGAAGGCATCGACCCAGCGCACATGATCAGGTTGGCGGATGATCCCATGACGCCACTAACGGGCGTGCAAAGGGCATCACAGGGCGAGCGCGTATGGCGCGGGCAGGAACTGGATTATCTGAAGCGTTCGGTTGATGCTACGGCGCGCGATTTCCCGCCCGGAAGCCCAGAACGGCGCAACCTTCAGAACCTCGCTCGCGATCTGCGAAACCGTGTTGATGAATTGATCAGCCCCGGTGCCCCCGATCAAAGCCCGTGGGCACAAGCCAGGGCGATCTCAGGCGAAGAAATTGGCGCACGCGAAGCCATGCTTGATGCTTCAGGGCATCCGAACGGAGCCGGCATATTCTCACGCACGCAAGACCCGCTTGAAACGGCGGCGAGAATGCGCGGCATGTCGCAGATGGAACAGGACGCCTACGCGCAGGGTGCAAGAAACGATTTCCGGCGCATCATGGGGCGCGCTGGAACGCAATACGGCCCTACAGGCGATCGAAATGCGCGGCGCGCTCTTGGTTCGCAGTTCAACCGCGAAAACCTTGAGCAAGTCGCAGGCCCGCAATCCGCCAACAACATCATGGCGCGCATCGAGGCAGAAAACACGTTCGCGGATACGTCGCAGCAGGTTCTGGGCAATTCGTCAACGGCTCGGCGGCAAGCAACTCGCGATATCGTGCCTCGCCAGTATGACGAAACATGGTTTTCGAACCTTCGCGGTCAGACAATCATGGGCGCGGTCGGTGACATCGGTGGGCGCATTTTGAACCACATCACGAATGGATCGCTGAACCAGCGGAACAGGCAGATCGCGCTTGATATGGCCGAAATGCTGGTCGCCCAAGGGCAAAACCGTGACGAGATCGCTCGCGGGCTCATCCAATACGCTGGGAACATCAGGAACAACAACGCGGCAAGGACAGAAATTGCACGCATCGCAAGGGACATCATGCGCGGCACGGCAGCGCCTGCGATCAAAGGAGGGAGCAGCGAATAATGCCAAGCCCTTATGACATCGGAAAAACATGGACTGGCACGCGGGAAGGCGATGCCAAGCTGGACGCATTCCTCAACAACGGGGGCAAGGGGCTTTCCTCTGCGGATTATGCGTGGTGTGCGCGCTTCATCAAGGCATCCGCAGCGCAGGCGGGCGTTGATGTAAGCAAAGCCACCGATATGGCGCGGTCATTCCTGAACGTCGGTGAAGCCACCAAGACGCCAAAAGAGGGGGACATTGCGGTGTTCTCCCGTG
>JBNLDR010000097.1:0-8455 GCA_050304495.1 Altererythrobacter sp. | reverse complement strand
TGAGCGAACCGTCGAGCGCAGCGTTAAGCAGTGCGCGGGTCGCCTTGATCGGCATACGGCTGCCGACGCCATATTTGCCACCGGTCCAGCCGGTATTGACCAGCCAGCAGGAAACGCCGCCCTTGGCGATACGCTCTTTCAGCAGATTTCCATAAACTGACGGGTGGCGCGGCATGAAGGCGGCGCCAAAGCATGTGCTGAAGGTCGCTTCAGGCTCAGTTACGCCGATCTCAGTCCCGGCTACCTTCGCGGTGTAGCCGGACAGGAAGTGATACATCGCCTGGTCCGGGGTGAGGCGCGAGATCGGAGGCAAAACGCCAAAGGCATCGGCGGTCAGCATCACGACATTCGAAGGCACCGGTCCCAGATTGTCTTCCGAAGCATTCGGAATGAAATTGATCGGGTAGGCACCGCGCGTATTTTCGGTCTTGCTGGTGTCGCTGAAGTCAATCTCGCGCGTGGCATCGTCCATCACCACATTTTCAAGGATCGTTCCGAACATCTTGGTCGTGGCATAGATCTCCGGCTCTCCAGCCTCGGAAAGATCGATCATCTTGGCATAGCAGCCACCTTCGAAATTGAAGACCGCTGAATCTGACCAGCCATGCTCGTCATCGCCAATCAGCGTGCGGCTGGCATCGGCTGAAAGCGTGGTCTTGCCGGTTCCGGAAAGGCCGAAGAAGATCGCGGTCTTGCCATCGGGTCCGATATTGGCCGAACAATGCATCGGCATCACGCCCTGCGCCGGCAGCAAATAGTTGAGCAGGCCGAACACGCCCTTCTTCATTTCGCCCGAATATTCGGTGTTTCCGATCAGGATCAGCTTTTCACTGAAATTGACTGCGATCACCGTATCGCTGCGGCAACCGTGACGTTCCGGATCAGCCTTGAAGCTGGGCAGGTTGATGATGGTGTATTCGGGGGTGAAGCTGGCCAGCTCTTCCTCCGTGGGGCGAACCAGCAGGGTCCGCACGAACAGCGAGTGCCAGGCCATCTGGGTGATGACGCGCACATTGACGCGATATTCGGGTTGCGAACCACCGAACAGGTCCGCCACATAAAGCTCTTCCTGATCCTTCAGCGCAGCCATGAAGTCCGCCTTCAGATTGGCGAAATGTTCCGGGCTCATCGGCTGGTTGATCGCGCCCCAATTGATCGATTCTTCGGTTGTCGCATCGCGGACGACGAACTTGTCCTTGACGCTGCGCCCGGTGAATCGGCCGGTTTCCACCACCAGCGGGCCGTATTTCGCCAGCTTGCCTTCGCCGCGCGCCAGCGCATGTTCGACAAGTTCGGCCGTGCCGAGATTGGGATAGATTTTTGCTTCGGTCTCAATACCCTGATCTGAGAGCGGGCGGGTAAGCGAAATGGACACGCAATTCTCCTGCGGCAGTTCCGGTGGGGCCGGTTAGGGGATCAGGCTGCATCCGACGGCGATTCTGGCATACGAATGCGCACAAACTTGCGGCCCCCTTAATGCGAGGCACCTGCCGCGTCAAACGGGTCAGTTGCAAATCTTTCTTGTGCCGCCCCGTTCTGGTCTTTCGTTGTCTCATTGTCTCTATTCGCCGAAACGACTAGTTGGATGGCAAGCTGGCGGCAAAGAGGATCGCGATGTCCGAAGCAATAGGCGAGACACAGGCGGCTCGCGATGAAATGGTCATCGCGCTGGTCGATGACGATCGCAATATCCTGACCACCGTATCCATCGCGCTACAGGCCGAAGGCTTCGTCACGCGGGTCTATTCTGATGGCGAGACCGCGCTGAAGGCACTGCTGGAAAATCCGCCCGATCTGGCCGTTTTTGACATCAAGATGCCCAAGATGGACGGGATGGAATTGCTGCGCCGCGTGCGCCAGCATCTGGCAATTCCGGTAATCTTCCTGACCAGCAAGGATGACGAGCAGGACGAGGAAGCAGGGCTGGAACTGGGCGCGGATGACTATATCGCCAAGCCGTTCAGCCTGCGATTGCTGGTCGCCCGCATCCGCGCGATCCTGCGGCGCGCTGACCCCAGCCTGCCGATAGAGGGCGGACAGGGCCAGAGCGAAACGGCAACTGCTTCGATCACGCGGGGCAAGCTGTTTATCGACCCTGCCAGGCACAAGGTAACCTGGGATGGCAAGCCGGTGTCGCTCACCGTCACGGAATTCCTGATCCTTGAGGCGCTGGCCGCGCGCCCCGGGGTGATCAAGAGTCGGAACCAATTGATGGATGCCGCCTATCCCGACGACATATTCGTCGATGATCGCACCGTGGACAGCCACATCAAGCGGATGCGGCGCAAGTTTCGCCAGGTCGATTCCAGCTTCGGGGCGATCGCGACACTTTATGGCGCGGGCTACAGTTTCTCCGAAGCATGACCGCGCCTATGGAACAGGATTCTCGATCCCGCAGGATCATCTCCGGGTTTGAACGGATCAACTGGCGCGGCCGATTGTCGCTCACCTGGCGTATCCTGGCGGTCAACATCCTGCCGCTTACCCTGCTCGGTGGCGGGGTCTTCTATCTCGATTCCTACCGCAAACAGCTGCTGTCCGAACGCTACAAGCTCGCGCGGATCGAGGCCCAGATCACGGCCGAGGCATTGGCCGGCGCAACCCGCCAGCGGCAGGAAGCCCTGCTGGTCCAGATCGGCAAGGAACAAAAAATGCGCCTGCGCATGTTCGATGCCGAAGGCCGGCTCTGGGCAGATAGTTTTGCATTGGCGGAACCCTCTTTCCAATTCGACGACCCGATAGCAGAGCCGTTCGACGAAGATTTCGCGCGGATGCTCGATCGTGCGGTGGATACAATTGTCGGGGCCGATCCGATCCCCGATTATGTCGAACCTGCCGAAGCCAGCGCGGATTCCTGGCCCGAACTGGCGCGCGCACGCCAGGAAGGAATCTCGCAGATCCAGCTGCGCGACGCGCCCGACGGAACACCGGTAATCAATGCCGCCGCGCCGGTCGGCCTGCAGGGCGCAACGCTGCTGACCACGCGCAATGCGGTGGACATCACGGAGGCGGTGCGCAGCGCTCGTTCGACTCTAGGCATTGCCGTGCTGCTCTCCCTCGCCGCATCGGTCTTGCTGTCATTGTTCCTGGCCCGCACCATCATCACCCCATTACGTCAACTGGCCAACGCGGCGCAGCGCGTGCGCCAGGGCCGCGAGCGCGAGGTCGAGGTCCCTCGCCTGCCCGAACGGCGCGACGAGATCGGCATGCTCGCCCGCGCCGTGTCAGACATGACCGGGGCATTGCGCCACCGGATCGACGCGGTGGACAGCTTCGCCGCAGACGTTGCGCATGAAATCAAGAACCCGCTCGCATCCTTACGTAGCGCGGTCGAATCCCTGCCGCGCGTAGAGAATGAAGAGCTGCGGGCGCGGCTGCTGGAAGTCGCCACCCATGACGTGCGCCGGATCGATCGTCTGGTTTCGGAGATTTCCGAAGCCAGCCGTATCGACGCGGAAATTTCCCGTGCGACGCTCGAACAGGTCGATCTCGCCAGGCTGGTCAACGCCATCATCGGCTCGCGCGAAGACCGGGCGGAAAACCATGATCACCCGATCGAATTCACCACCCGCGGTTCCGCGCCCATTGTCACCGGGGTTGGGGTGCGACTCGAACGTGTGGTTGAAAACCTGCTCGACAATGCCGTTTCCTTCTCGCCACCAGACGAGCCGATCGAGGTCGATATCGCGCATCATGGTGGCCGAATCGTGCTGCGAGTTACCGACCATGGGCCTGGGATTCCAGAGGATGAGCGCGAAAAAGTATTCCGCCGCTTCCATTCTGTGCGGCCGGATTCGGAAGATTTCGGCAATCACTCGGGCCTGGGTCTGGCCATTGCGCGCGCCATTGCAGAGGCGCATGACGGCTCGCTGGTTGCCGAAGCGCGTCCGGATGGCACGCAGGGAGCCTGCCTCCGGCTGGAACTACCGGCCACACGATGAGCAGGCAGGAAACATTGCTGCAGGCGAACGCGGTGGCGCTCGGCGGCCGCGCGCTGCTGATAGAAGGCCCGCCGGGCAGCGGAAAATCCACCCTGACGCTGGAACTGATCGATCGCGGAGCGCAATTGATCGGCGATGATGGTGTGCAGCTGCGGCGCGAGGGCGAAAGGATCATAGCCGCCCCGCCGCCCAATATAGCCGGGCTGATCGAAATTCGCGGTGTTGGGATGGTTTCGCTCGACTGCATCAGCGCCCCACTGGCGCTGGGCATCTCGCTGGTCGATGAGGCTGAGCGACTTCCTGAAGCGACGGGCGAGCGCGAGATTCTGGGGCGGGATATTCCATGGCTGCCGCTGTTGCGTACCGCCGGATCGCTGCCTCTGCGCGCGGAATGGGCTTTACGATTGCACGGGCTACCCACATCGTGAAGTGGGCGATTGGGGCTTTTCATCGCGCGCCAAGGCGGCGAGAATGACCCGCATGAGTGGAGGACCAGCAACAAGAGCAACCGAAACCCCTGCAAACGGCAGGCCGCAGCGAATCCTGCTGGTGACCGGCCTGGCCGGCGCCGGGAAATCGACCGCGCTTCAAGTGCTTGAGGATTTGGGTTGGGAAACGATCGACAATTTTCCGGTACGCCTGCTCAAGCGGTTGTTGCAGAGGCCGGATGGCCAGAATGACATGCTGGCGATCGGTTTCGATTCGCGCACGCGCGGCTTCGCGCCCGCACGCATCATCGAATTGGTAAAGGAACTGGCTGATCGCGAGGACCTTTCGATTTCCACCCTGTTCCTCGATTGCGCCAGTGGCGAGCTGGAGCGGCGCTATAACGAAACGCGGCGGCGCCATCCCATGGCCGGCGAGCGCCCTTTACTCGACGGGATCCGGGCCGAGCGCGAATTGCTCGAACCTCTGCGCCGCTGGGCGGACATTGTGCTGGACACCAGCAGTTTTTCGGCGAACCAGCTGCAGCAGCATATTCGCGAGCTGTTTGGCGAAGATAGCGAACAACCGATCAATATCACGGTCTCCAGCTTCGGCTTTGCGCGCGGTATGCCGCCGCTGGCCGATCTGGTTTTCGACATGCGCTTCCTCGACAATCCGCATTGGGTCGTCGGCTTGCGAGAGTTGACCGGCCTCGATGAAGCAGTGGGGGCGCACATCTCTTCGGACCCGGCCTTCCAGCAAAGCTACGGCCAGATCGAGGAACTGATCCTGACCTTGCTCCCGCTCTACGCCGCGCAGGGCAAAAGCTATGTCCATATCGCTTTTGGCTGCACCGGGGGCAGGCACCGTTCGGTTTATAGCGCGGAACGCATGGCCCAAGGCTTGCGCGAGGCGGGATTTTCGCCCACTGTCCGCCACCGCAATCTGGGATCGCGCGCCGCCGATGAGATCGAAGGCATGAAGCGTTGATTTGCCAGGGCGGATGGTTAAGGCGTCGCAGAGTAACAGAAAACGGACCTGGCATTCACACATGATTGGTTTGATCCTGGTCACTCACGGCCATCTGGCGGAAGAATTCGTACATGCGATGGAGCATGTCGTTGGCCCGCAGGAGAACGTCGCCACGGTCTGCATTGGCCCCAATGACGATATGGAGAAGCGCCGCGCCGAGATCGCCAAGGCGATAAAGCAGGTCGATGGCGGGAATGGTGTGATCGTGCTGACCGATCTGTTCGGTGGCACGCCCTCCAACCTCGCCATTTCGCTGCTCGAAACCGGCAAGGTGGAGGTGATCGCTGGGATCAATTTGCCGATGCTGATTCGCCTGGCCGGGGCGCGCAAATCCATGGGCGTGACCGAAGCGGTCGAGGCGGCCAAGACTGCCGGGCGCAATTATATCACTGTGGCGAGCGAGTTCCTGGGCCAGGAGCCCAAGGCGGTGAAAGCATGAGCGTGCTCCGTCAATCGGTCACCATCGTCAACAAACGCGGCCTGCATGCGCGCGCCAGCGCCAAATTTGTCGGCGCAGTGAGCGCCCTGCCCAATGGCACACAAGTGCGCGTGGCCAAGGGCGGCAATGAGGCGGAGGGCGGATCGATCCTGGGCCTGATGATGCTGGGCGCAGCGATGGGTGATGACATCGAATTGATCGTCGAAGGGACCGAAGCCGAAAACGTGCTGGACGAGTTGGTGACGCTGGTCGCAACCGGGTTCGGCGAAGAGTGAGTCACACGGGCTACCGGCGCGAAATCACCGGATTTTCCAACCCGACGGTCAAATTCCTCCGCTCCCTGCGCGAGAAAAAGCACCGCAAGGCAGCGGGGAAGTTCCTGGCTGAGGGGCTGCGCCTGCTGACCGATGCACGCGAATGCGGCCACATCCCGGAAATGCTCGTGATGGCCACAGGGCGCGATCCGCATCCGCTGCTGGATGAACTGGAACGGGCTGTGACGGCGGCAGGCGGCGAAGTGATCGAATGCACGCCCGATATCCTCTCCAAGATCACCGGCAAGGCAAACCCACAGGCAGTGGCCGGCGTATTTGCCGAATTCGATACCTCGCTGGCATCGCTGAACCGCGAGGCCGCGCCGATCTGGCTGGTGGCGCAGGAACTGCGCGATCCGGGCAATCTGGGCACCATGCTGCGTACCGGCGACGCGGTGGGCGCAGGCGGGCTGATCCTGGTGGACGATTGCGCCGATCCCTTCAGCGTCGAAGCTGTGCGAGCGAGCATGGGGGCGATCTTCACCCAGCGGGTCGCGAGGGCGCGGTGGGAGGAATTCCTGCCCTGGCTGCGTTCGGGTGCCGGACAATTGGTCGCCGCAAGCCTGCGCGATGCGGTGCCCTATCGCGGTGCGCCTTATGCCTCGCCATGCTTCATCCTGATCGGCAATGAATCGCAAGGCCTGCCGGAAGAATACGAGGCCGCCTGCGATTTGCGCGTGACCATGCCGATGCGCGGCCGCGCGGATTCGCTCAACGCCGCCGTAGCCGGCGCGGTGCTGGCCTATGAAGTGCTGGCGGGATTGGAAGGCGCCTAGTCGATCCTGGGCACTGGTTGCCCTGCCTTTATTGGGTGTGTCGATTTGACTATTTCGTCAACAGTTGGTGCGCGGGTCGGAAAGCGAACGAGCCACAAGGTAAGCGCCAGCACGGCGAAAACAGCTGCAATGATGAAGTACATGAATTGCGGACGGCCTAATTCGTCGAGTGCGGCGGCGACTGCGTTGCCAAGCGGTCGCCCGACATTGGATGCGGCCATATAGAGTGTGAACTGCGTTGCTGCGACGCGCGGATCACACAGCCGCATCGCGATCGGGATAAATGCGACGGATCCCATCACGGCGAAGAATTCGATCTGCCAGAAGTAGGCAGTCAACAAAGATCCGTTGTCCCAATAGTCGCGCGACAGACCAAAGCCGAGCGCAAAAAAGCCAATAAGCATGCAAAAAATAAGTGCGGCGACTTGCGCCCCGATCTTTGCGACAAACCAGCCCCCAAGTGTAAGGGCGAAAATGCCGACGGCAAATTGAGCAGCCGAGATGGTGTTGGTATATTCGGTCTGCGACCAGCCTCCGATAGTGGTCGCGAGACCAGGATGATACGCTTCAGCAATTCCACTCGGCATTGTGCGGACAAGGAAAACGAGAAGCGCAATCAGGCTGAGTGGGGCAAGCATCGATTTGGCGCTGTTGACCAAAAGCGGCTTCCACGCCTCGGCCTGGACGACAAGGTTTCGCGGATGGGCCTGGCCATTACTCCAGGGGAAGCGCCGTTCGCCTTCACGTTCGCGGATAGAAATCCCGAAGATGAGGACAGATGTCACCGCCAAAGCCGCGGCGAGATAGCCTGCCGCAGCACCATAAGTGGCGATCAATTGCCCGGCGGCGAAAGTGGTCGCCGAGATACCAAGTGTCTGTCCGCCGAACATGATGCCTGCCGCTTTGGCGCGCTCATCTTCAGGCATGATGTCGACGGCGAGGCTGTCAATGGAGACATCCTGGAACGCGGTTCCCGAATTCGCAAGAAACCCAAGCACCGACAGCAACCAGACTTCCTTCGGCCCTGGCGAAAGTATCGCCGCGATAATGAGCATGACAACAATGACCGACTGGGCACCGATGATCCAGATACGGCGTCTACCCATCGGCAAATAGGTATATCGATCCATGAGGAAGCCAAGGAAGAATTTGAGCGTCCAAGGTAGGATCGACGCGCTGACAACACCCGCAACAGCCGCAGTCGAGGCGCCGTTCGCGGCAAGCCAAGCCGGAATAGCATAGAAAAACAAGCCGACCGGGACGCCCTGCGTAAAATAGAAGAGAAATACGGTGAGCAGGCGCAGCTTGGCGCTTCGTTCAAGAATCAAGATCGGCGTCCCCCCATCGACGTACCGCTGATCATGGTCGGCGAAGGGAAGGAAGACAAGCGTAGCGCGGTATAAGTCCGAATTCACGGCAGCCCGCCGCTTCCTGCGCGATGAAGCTAATGGAGTAAACTGATTGGTATGTTCAGCCAAGCGTCCGCAACCGGGGCGTTAGCGGGCACTCAGGCCGCGCGTATCACTC
>JBNLDR010000096.1:0-8690 GCA_050304495.1 Altererythrobacter sp. | reverse complement strand
GATGTGGGCGGGGTACGCAACGCCTCCACTGGTGCAGACCGCACCAATTATTACGAAACTGTCCCGGCCGAATATCTCGAAACCATGTTGTGGACCCATCGCGAACGGATGGCGCTGCCGGTGGTGGATGACGAAGTGTTCGAAAAGGAACGTTCGGTGGTGAAGGAAGAGCTGCGCCAGCGTGTTCTGGCGCCTCCCTATGGCCGGTTGCAGCGTTTCGTGATCCCCGAAAACGCCTTCGATGTCCTGCCGCTGCGCCGCCCCGCCATCGGTTCGATTGAGGAACTGGATTCGGCAACGCTCAACGATGCGCGCGCCTTCCACCAGGCCTTTTACGGGCCCGATACGGCGACGCTGATCGTGGCCGGGAACTTTGAAATGGAGCGGCTGCGTGCGCTGGTTGACCAGTATTTCGGTGACATTCCTCCGCGCGACCGGCCCGTCAGCCTGGCGATCACAGGCAAGGAGCCGAAGCGGAAAAAGCCGCGCGCTGTCCATGCCACCGCGCCCAATGTCCCGCTGCCGGTGGTGGGCGGGGTCTGGAAGGCACCGGCGATCACCGGTGCCGATGCAGCAGCGATCGAAGTGCTTTCCGCAATCCTGTCCAGTGGTGACAACAGCCGCTTGCATGCTGCGCTGGTCCGCACCGGCAAGGCGGTGCAGGCGGTGCATTTTGACGCCATGTCGGAAGATGGTGGCTATATTGCCAATTTCGCCGTGCTCAGCCCCACGGCAGACCCGGTCGAAGCCAGCCAATTGCTCGATGCCGAACTCAAACGTATCCGCAAGGAGCGGGTGAGCGAAGCCGAATTGCGCGAAGCCAAGAACGAGATTTTCGCAGCTGCTCTCGAAAACCGCCAGACAGCGCAAGGCCGTGCCTTTGAGCTTGGCGAGGCGCTGGTTTCAACCGGCGATCCCGATGCGGCGGACAAACGCCTGGCTGCGATTGCTGCGGTGAGTGCGAAAGATGTCCAGCGTGTGGCCAAGGCCTGGCTGGATCCCAGGGGCAAGACATTGCTGACCTATGCCGCGGGCGAAGACAATCCCGCCGCCTATGCCAATCCTGCCCCGATGCCCGAATTCGGAACCGTGCCGCCGCCCACCGGCAGCCCGCGCGCGGTGAAGCCGGAAGGTGAACGTATGGCCCCTCCCGGGTCGGGTGATGCCCCCGAGGTGGTGCGCGCACAATTTGTCGAGACGCAGCTATCCAACAATATTCCGGTGGTCGCGGCCAAGACCGGCGATGTCCCGATCGCCACGGTGACGATTGCCTTTCCGGGTGGATCCTCTGCCGATCCGGCGGGCAAGGCCGGGCTCGCGATCCTCGCCTCCAGCATAGCCGACAAGGGAACGACATCGCGCAGCGCGCAAGAGATCGCGGCGAAACTCGAATCGCTGGGGGCGAGCGTTGGTTTCGACGTCAGCGCCGACGGGACCTTCGTCAGCCTCAGCGCGCCAACGGTCAATCTGGCCGAAGCGGGCGAGGTCCTGGCGGATATCGTGCGCAATGCCGATTTTCCCGAAGCGGAAACCGAACTTGAGCGCAAGCGCATGCTCGACAGCTTTGCACCAGAGTTCAACGATCCCGGCTCCCTGGCCCAATTGGTGGCAGCGCGCGTCTTTTACCAGGACGCTCCCTATGGCCAGATCGCGAATCCAGCCAGCGTGCCAACCATTACGCGGCAGGATTTGATCGCGCAGCGCGAAGCCTGGTGGCACCCGGCAGCGGCGAAAATCGTCATCAGCGGCGGTATCGATAGTGACCAGGCGCATGCCCTTGCAGAGAATTTGTTCGGCGATTGGACATCCGATCTTCCCGCACCCACGCCAATTTCAGACCCGGCCGGTTCTGAACCGCCCCCGCGCACAGTGGTGGTGGATATGCCCAATGCCGGCCAGGCCGCCGTTGTTGCGGGTACCAGGACCCTGTCGCGCAAGGATGCCGATTTCTACAATCTGTGGCTCGCCAACACCGTGCTGGGATCGGGCAGCAATGGATGGTTGTTCGAAGAGGTGCGGACCAAGCGGGCCTTGAGCTATGGTGCCTACAGTTCGCTGTCGCAGCGGGCGGATACGGCGACGCTGACCGCGCAGGCACAGACCAAGAATGAATCGGCGGACGAGGTTGCCGCGCTGTTCCTGGAGCAATTCGAGCGGCTTCGTGCGACCATGCTCGATCAGGATACGCTCAAGAAGCGGCGTCTTTACCTCGGCGGTGCGCTGGCGCGTAGCCTTGAGACCAGCAGCGGCTTTAACGGACAGGTCGCCAGCATGATGCTAAGCGGAATCGAACCGGGCGAAGCCTTCCAGATCGCCGAGCGCCTTGCCGCGGTCACCCCGGCAGAGGCGCAGCGGGTGGCGCAGCGCTATCTTGCGGGGCAGGATGCATCGCTGGTGATCGTCGGCGATGCGCAATATTTCCTCGATGACCTCAAGGCGATGCGGGACGACGTGGTTGTCATCCCCTTTGCCGAGTTGGATTTTTCGAGGCCGGACTTGCGGCTGGAAACGGCTGTGGACGCAGCGGCGGAGTAGATCACTCCGCCGCGTCGCGCTCTTCCTCACGTTCGGCTGCCTGGCGCGCCCACATCTCGGCATAGAGGCTGCCCTTCGCCAACAGCTGCGCATGGCTGCCCTGTTCGGCCAGCCTGCCATGGTCCAGCACGATGATCTTGTCGGCATCGGCAATGGTTGAAAGCCGGTGCGCAATTGCGATCGTGGTGCGCTGCTGCGAAACGCGGTGCAGCGTGGCCAGGATTTCCTGTTCGGTGCGGCTGTCGAGCGCGCTGGTCGCTTCGTCCAGCAGCAGGATCGGCGGATTCTTGACCAGGGTCCGGGCAATCGCGACCCGTTGCTTCTCCCCGCCGGACAATTTCAGGCCGCGTTCGCCCACTTCGGTGTCGAAGCCCTGCGGCAATCGCTCGATCAGGGGCATGATCGAAGCACCTCGCGCTGCCTCGCGAACCTGCTCCTCGCTCGCATCGCCGCTGCCATATGCGATGTTATAGCCGATCGTGTCGTTGAACAGCACGCTATCCTGCGGGACAATGCCGATCGCGGCGCGAAGCGATTGCTGGGTGACATGGCTGATATCCTGCCCGTCGATCAAGATGCGCCCCGCCTGCGGATCGTAGAAACGGAACAACAACCGCGCGATGGTGCTCTTGCCGGCGCCCGATGGCCCGACGATCGCGACATGCGATCCGGCCGGCACCTCGAAGCTCAACCCGTTTAGGATAGTGCGACCTTCATCGTAACCGAAAACCACGTTCTCGAATGCGATGCTGGCGCGCGTGACCACCAGCGCCGGCGCTCCGGGGCGGTCGGTCACCTCTTCCGGCGTGTCCATCAGCCGGAACATCTCCCCCATATCGACCAGCCCCTGGCGGATCGTGCGATAGACCATGCCGAGCATATCGAGCGGGCGGAATAATTGGGTCAGGTAGGTTTGAACGAAGATAAGATCGCCTACCGTCAGCTTGCCCTGGCTCCACCCCCACACGGTGAAAGCCATTGCACCCGCCATCAGCAAATTGGTGATCAGCGACTGCGCAATATTAAGCGCGCCCAGCGAGTTCTCCGAGCGGACCGCCGCCTCGGCATAGGCATGCGCGGTCTGGGCATAGCGCGCCTCTTCGCGTGCCTCCGCCCCGAAATATTTGACCGTTTCGTAATTGAGCAGCGAATCGACCGCGCGGTGTAGTGCCTTGCCATCAAGCTGGTTCATCTCGCGCCGCAACTGGGTGCGCCATTCGGTGATCCGGCGCGTGACAGTGATATAGGCGATCACCGCCAGTGCGGTTGCTGCAACCAGCTCCATGCCGAAATTGAGGTAGAAGATCACCCCCACCGCCAGCAGCTCAATCGCCGTGGGCGCAACATTGAACAGCATGAAATAGAGCATCACGTCGATGCTCTTGGTCCCGCGTTCGATCACCTTGGTGACTTCGCCGGTACTGCGCGAGAGGTGGAACCGCAATGACAGGCGATGCAGGCGTCGGAACACGTCCTGCGCCAATGTCATGGTTGCGGTTTGCCCCACGCGTTCGAATACGATGTTGCGCAGATTGTCGAAGGCGACACCGGCAAAGCGCCCCAACGCATAGGCCAGCACCAATGCCAGTGTGACCATCGCGGCCTCATTGGAGGGCGTGGTCATGGCATCGACGGCATATTTGTAGGCGAATGGCAGGGACAGGGTGATTGCCTTGGCCGCTAGCACCAGGACAAAGGCCGTAACGATGCGCCGCTTTAGCTGCGGGCGATCCTTCGGCCAGAGATAGGGCAGGAAGCGCCGCAGCACTGCCCAGCCGTCTACCTCTGCTTGATCATTGTCTGCTGTGTCTGGCGGCATAGTCGCCACGATGTGGGGGCAAGAGCGCGGCGGGGCAAGCCAAAGCTGCTTTCGATCAAATTCTTAAAGACGTGAAGCGTAGCCGCTCTTTTGCATTCCCCGCGGTAAGTCGAACAGGATCTCCCGCTTGGAAAAGTCGATCGCCACCCGGTCAAACAACCTTAGGCTCTGCATGCCAAGCGAAAGGACTGGCTGGTCGGTAAAGCCAAGTTCCTTGAAGGCAGGCGTATCGGCATAGGAGATGGCGACATTGCTGAATTCCATATCCTGGATTTTCAGGCTGCGGGCGAATGACATGGGCGCGACAAGTTCATGCCCGTTTACATCCAGTGCCGTAATATCTTGTGCGCGCCGTTGCCGGATCCTGTCGCGCAGCGCCAGATTGGCGACGCTGCCTTGCGATCCTGTGTCGACGATCACGGTCGTTCGCACGCCGTCAACCAATGCATTGGTGATCAGCAATTGGCCATGCTTCGACTTTGCCCGGACGATGATCTCATATCCGCGCCGGCTATGCTTTTGCGGCGCATCCATCACCGACATCGTCTCTGTACGGAAATCGATCAGCACCCGCATATCCTGCAGGCTGTCCAGCCCCAGGATGCCATCCGCGCCAACATGACTGCGCATCAGCAAGGGCGCATCGAAATCATAGATCGTACGCGTACCTAACCCGAGGCTCTCGACCCCTACCATCTCAACCTCTTTACGGCTGGCCATGCCAACGATGATGGCAGTGCCTGCAGAGGGCAGGGGTACCCGGCTATGGACGCTGTCCGTAACGACCGTGGCCTGCGATCCGGTATCGATCATGAAGTCGAACGGTCCCACCCCGTCAATGGTGACAGGGACGGTAAGGCGCTGGTAGTAATCCTCTTCAACACCGATGACTTCATGGGCCGGATCGGTCAGGCCGGGCGCAGCGGCCTTTTCATCCGCTGTTCCCGCCAGGGGGCCGATCATCCATAAGGCCAGCACCGAAGGGAGCATGATGTGGTTCATGGGGCATCCTCTGTTGTGCCGCCGCACATCGCCTCTCTTGGGCCGTGACCGCGGGACGGCTATTTCGTTCGAAAGAATATCACAGACTTCCCGGAAATCCCAATACTGGCGTCTGGCTGAGAGATTGCGTTCGACCAAGCGTGAACTGTCTTCGACCGGTGATGCGATGAACGGAACGGCCAGTTGCGAATTCCGCTGGAAACTCGGCGGGGTGACCCGATAGCCGAGCCATGACCACACCACCTCACGATCGGTCCGCCAGCCTCTGCGTGATCGTTCTGGCACATAATGAGGAACGCCGTATTGCCGCATGCCTCGATAGTTTGCCGACCGACAGGCCGGGCACTTCGGTACATGTCGTGGTCAATGGATCAAGCGACCGAACGGCTGAAATAGCACGCACATATGATGGCGTGACGGTCCATGATTGGGAGCAAGGCGGCAAATCGCGCAGCTGGAACCGGATCATGCTGGATACGCCGGGGGTTGAGGCAGATGCCTATGTCTTCGTAGATGGCGATGCGCAGGTGCTACCCGGGTCGGTCGATGCGCTTTGCGCGGCGCTTGAAACCAGTGGTGCGAATGCAGCCTCTGGGCTTCCGGCCAACGGCCGGAGGGCAGATGCCTATCGCGCCAGCATGTTGCGCCAGCATGGGCTGTTTGGCGATCTATATGCATTGAGCGGTGATTTCGTGCGGCGATTGCGGGAGAGCGGGCTGCGATTGCCTGAAGATCTGATTGGCGATGATGGCCTGATCGGCGCGCTCGCCAAGACCAATCTGGCTGATGAAAGCCATTGGCAGGATGAGCGCGTCATGCCGGTAGCCAGCGCCGGTTTCCTGTGCGAGCCGGTCAGCCTGAACCTCGCCAGCCTGAACATGCAGGCCAAGCGCATGCGCAATTACAGCATGCGCCATTTCCAGAACCGGATCATTTCGCGGATCATGCGGAAACAAGGGCCGGGCGGATTGCCCGCGCGCATGGCCGATCTCTATCGGCAATACCTCCCCGGTTTCAGGCCACGCTGGGATCCGCGTTACTACTGGTTTGATCGCCAGGCGCTGGCGCAGATGCGTCGCGCTGGCGCAGCATAGCCCAGGTTTCCTTGATGATATGGGGCCACACCAGCCACAGGATCGCGGCATAGACTGCCCCCCCGATCGATCCTTGCAGCACCAACTCCAATAGTGGCGATTCGGGCCTGAAGACCTGTTTCGAAGCGAGTACGGCTGCCACCATAGCGCCATTGGCGAACAGCACAGGGGCGAGCTCGGCGGCAAGCCGCCCAAAGCTGAGGCCGATTGCAGGCAGGGTCAGCCACAGGGTCAATGCCAGCAGCAAAGGTGCGGCAACCCACCATGCGTGGACCAGGCCGATCGGGCCGGATGAAATCGCAATCAGGAAGGCGACCGGAAATATCACTGCGCCTGCACCGTTCGACATCAGATAGTATTTGGGCTGCCCCATGGCATTGGTGGTGGGGCTGCACACGATTTGCAGCGCCATGGCCGGCATGGCTAGGGCCAGGCCGGTGACAAAGGGCGCCATCGCGACCCATTTTTCGCCGAACAATGTCAGCACGGCAGGCTCTGCGACCACCGCCAGCCCGAAATAGATCGGTGCCGTTACCAGCAGCACGGTGCGTGCGGTCTTCACGAAATAGGGCGCGAGCGATTCGCCGCGGCGATGAAGTTCGGAATAGGCCGGAAAGGCGACGTCATTGATCGGCGGCAGGAATCGCCCTGTCACTATCAGCGTCAGGAACAGCGCTTCGGCGTAGAGGCCGAGGTCGTGTGTATCGAGCAGCCGGCCGGCGATGAAGATGTCGCTCTGGCTCTGGACCACCCAGAACAGCTGGCAGATCGTCATTGCCCCGCCGAACCGCACCAGCGAGCCTGCTCCCCGAAAATCGAATACAGGCCGTACCAACGAGCGGGCGGCAATGGTCAGGGCCACCGCGCGAAAGACAAAGCCCGTGATCGGTGCATAGACCAGGGCCCATACGCCAAAGCCGAACCAGGCCAGCGACAGCGCCGCGATGGCTGACAAAATCGCGGCTACCATGCTGATCATGCCCTGGACCTTGAACTCCAGCCGCTTGGCAAGAAGGTTGGAAGGCAGGGCGGTGAATGGAACGGTAAGGAAGATCACCGCTTGAATGCGCAGCATGTCTGCCACCAGGGGTTCGCGATAATAGCTCGCCATCAATGGAGCGCTAATGAACTGGATCGCAGCGAGCGCGCCATTGAACGCCAGAAGCAGGCCAAACACTTGGCCGATTCGGCGCTGATCCACCCGTTCGGCCTGGATCAGCGAGGTGGCAAAGCCGTAACCATTGAGGAAGGCGAGCACCGTCAGCACCACCTGCGTCATGGCGAACAGGCCATAATCACTCGGCTCAAGTAGTCGCACCACCATGATGGTGGATGTCCAGGCAATCGCTTGGGCTACGATCTGCGTACCCCAACGCCACGCCACGGCCGAGCGCACGCGGGAAGCGAATCCAGATGATTCGTCGTTTGAATCGGGGGCAGTTGGAGGTTTGGCCATGTCCATGAGCGGGCGTTAACCGAGAAAGGTGAAGAAAATGCGCCCAATTGCGGGTGCCGAGCGGTCGCTGCGCCTGAATTGTTGCGCGCAAAGGTTAACCCTGCCTGCTGACAAGCTACCCTGATCGCTTTCCCGAATTGAAATATCGAACCCTAACATATTGTAAAATATATCAATTGTAGGAAGTCTGAAATAAAATTGCAAAAAGGCGTTGACCCGACTCAGTGCCCCCCATATATGGCCCCCACCGACGCGGCGCTGACGGCTTCAACCGCCACTCTGCATCGGTCGCCAACACTAACGGACAGCCGGCTCCCCCGGTGAAAATCGGGGAACCAATCGCTGTCCGCTATGACTTGTCTGGCGGCTCTTTGACATTGTTAGTTTTTGATGAAGGGACATGTGGGCGACGGCGCCCGGTCTGCGAAACTCAAGGTCGCAGTAACCGGATACCTTAAGCCGATTGCCACATCCTCGGAAAACTCCACGTTTTCCGTGTGATGATGCATGTCCATTCGTATCCATTACGTTTGACAGTGCAGGTATCGGCTCCTTGAAGCTCTTGCTTGTCGGTCGGGCGGGTTTCGACCCGTGGCTGATAGGTAAGTGACACAAACTTGAGAGTTTGATCCTGGCTCAGAACGAACGCTGGCGGCATGCCTAACACATGCAAGTCGAACGCCCTCTTCGGAGGGAGTGGCGCACGGGTGCGTAACGCGTGGGAACCTGCCCTTAGGTTCGGAATAACTCAGAGAAATTTGAGCTAATACCGGATAATGTCTTC
>JBNLDR010000095.1:0-8777 GCA_050304495.1 Altererythrobacter sp. | reverse complement strand
TTGGCTGTGCCGTAAAAGGTGCAGGTGCCGGGCGAGTGATAGCTGCCCATTTCACTAGCGAGCAATTCGTCGCGGCCAACCTTGCCTTCGGCGTAGAGCTGGCGGGTCTTCTGCTTTTCCCTGTTGGCGATACCGCTGGGCATCGGCCCACTGGGGACAAAGATCGCCGGAAGGTGGCCGAAGCGCAGCGCGCCGATCACCAGGCCGGGTACGATCTTGTCGCATATACCCAGCAGCGCCACGCCATCATACATGTCATGGCTCAGCGCCACCGCGGTTGAAAGCGCGATCGTGTCACGGCTGAACAGCGACAGCTCCATGCCGTCTTCGCCCTGCGTTACCCCGTCGCACATGGCAGGCGTAGCACCGGCCACCTGCGCGGTTGCCCCCACTTCGCGGGCGTAAATCTTCATCCGTTCCGGATAGCGACCATAGGGCTGATGCGCGCTGAGCATGTCATTGTAAGCACTGACAATGCCGAGATTGGGCCCGCGCGCGGCCTTTATTGCTTCCTGGTCTTCCAGCGACCCGGCATAGGCATGGGCGAGGTTGGAGCAGCCGTAGAATCCACGGCCCGATCCGCGCTCTGCCTCGCGATCCGTCAGGTCGAGATAGGCCTGCCGGCTTTGCCGCGATCGTTCGATTACCCGCTGGGTGACGCGCGCAATCGCCGGATTGAGATCACTCATGCCAGCTCACCCCGTCACGCTCGACCAGCGCAATCGCCGCGCTTGGGCCCCAGGTCCCGGCGGTATAGGTTTTGGGCTTGAGCTCTTCGCCTTCCCATTCTTCGCGGATGGCGTCGACCCAATGCCATTGTGCTTCCACCTCGTCGCGGCGAACGAACAGGGTCTGGTCGCCTTCGATCAGGTCGAGCAGCAGGCGTTCATAGGCGATCCGCCGCACCGCGCCGGAGAAGGCATCGGGCATGGCGATGTCGAGCGGAACGCGGCGCAGGCGAATGCCTTCGCGGTCCAGCCCCGGCACCTTGGCCATCAGCGAGAGCGAGATATTCTCTTCCGGCTGTATGCCGATCACCAGCTTGTTGGGCTGCATGGTCGCGCCTTTTCCAGCGAAGATCGAATGCGGCACGCAGCGGAACTGGACGATGATCTCTGTCACGCGTTCGGGCATGCGTTTGCCGGTGCGTAGGTAGAATGGCACGCCCTTCCAGCGCCAATTATCGACATGGGCCTTGATCGCAACGAAGGTTTCCGTGTCGGAATCTTTGCCCAGTTCCTCATCATATCCGGGAACCGCCGCGCCATTGATCGCCCCGGCACGATATTGCCCGGTCACCGTTTCGCTCTTTTCCACCCGGCGTAGCGCGCGCAGCGCCTTGACCTTCTCGTCACGCACGGCGGTGGAATCGAAGCTGGTCGGCGGCTCCATCGCGACCAGCGACAGCAGCTGCAGCATATGGTTCTGCACCATGTCACGCAGCGCGCCGGCATCGTCATAAAAGGCAACGCGCCCTTCCAATCCCACCGTTTCGGCAACGGTGATCTGGACATGGTCGATGTAATTGCAGTTCCAGATCGGTTCGAACAGGATATTGGCGAAGCGCAGGGCGAGCAGGTTCTGCACCGTCTCTTTGCCCAGGTAATGGTCGATCCGGAAGATCCGCTCTTCCGGGAACGCGCCTGCCACCGCATCATTGATCTCGCAGCTCGAGTCCAGATCGACACCGAGCGGCTTTTCCAGGCACATGCGCACGTTATCACCGGTGAGCCCGGCATGCTGCAGACCCTTGATCGTGGGGCCGAACAGGCTGGGCGCGGTGGACAGGAAAATGGCGAGACCCTGTTTCGGTTCGCCAACCTTGGCGGCCAATTCGGAATAGCCATCCAGCGTGGTAGCATCGAGCTGCTGGTAGGACAGCCGATTGAGGAAGCATGCGACATCGTGACGACGATCGGCGGGCAGGAACTTTTCCAGTGCCTCACGCGCAAAATTTCGGAATTCAGAATCCGACAAATGCGAACGCGCGGTGCCGACAATTCTCAGATCGTCATGCAGCAGGCCATCCGAATGCAGCGCGCAAAGCGAGGGCAGCAACATGCGCTGCGACAAATCGCCGGTCGCACCGAACAGCAGCAGACGGTCAGCGGTAAAGCTCATGCGGTGAGTGCTCCTCTGGCATTTCTCGTCGCACAGCTACCAGCGCGGCGGATCATGCGCCAGAGCAGCGCATAGCTATTCAGTAGCTATCGCAGGAGTCAGTGATAAACCGGTGACAGGCCGGTTTGAGAGGGGATGACATAGGATGCAGCCTGAAACCATTGCACTTTGCCAGCGCATCGGGGAACTGAGCCCTGGGAAGGTAACCAAGCCGACTTTGGTGTATTTCGACATCATCGGTATCGCCTGGCCAATCCGCTGCCTGCTTCATCTCAGGGATGTCGATTACGAATTGATCGAGATTCCGATCGGGCAATGGATGGATCGTGACGATAACGGCGTCCAGGCATTGAAGCATTGCTTCCGCAACGGCCATATCCCGCTCTATGTCGATAGCGATGTGAGCCTCAACCAGAGCCATATCATCCTCGAATATCTGATGGAACGACATGGCTTCGACGGCGCTACTCCATCGGAACGCTTTGCGGTCCGCGAAGTCATGCTCCAGGCTTATGACGCGCTGTTTCACTGGAATGGGCTCTTCCGGGTCAACATCAGGCTTGGCCTGCCTGACGCGATTGCCGAAACGCGGATGAACGCTTTCATGGGCGAGGCCGAATGGCCGGTCGCCAGCAACGGTTTCGACAACAATTTGCATGCATTCGACCGCTATCTGCAAGCCAACCCAACAGGCAGCGGCTTCTTTGTTGGCGATACTCTGACCGGAGCCGATCTTTATGCCTTCAACGTCCTGTGCAATTGGTACAAGGCATTGGCGCCAGAGCGCTTCAGGAGGGACTACCCGCGACTCGACGCGTTTGTTCACAAGATCGCTGCCATTCCCGGAGTGGCTGATTACATCGCCACCAAGCAGGAGCCGACAACATGGTTCCCCTTGCCGCAAGCAGCTATGCGATTGACTTCGAAAGAGGAATTGCAGGGATTGATCGTCCCGGCCTGATGCTGTGTCTGCGCCTCAGGCGATCACGCCGAACAGATCGTGCGCGTCGGAATCTTCGATTTCCACGCTGACGAAATCGCCCTGTTTGACCGTCGCGGAGACATTGCGCAGATAGACCGCGCCGTCGATTTCGGGCGCATCGGCCTGGCTGCGACCGGTAGCGCCAATATCGCCATCTTCATCCGGTTCGCCCACTTCGTCGATAATGACGGGAATGGTGGAGCCGATTTTCTTCGCCAATTTGGCGGCGCTGATCCGCTCGGTCACCTCCATCACGCGGGCATAGCGCTCTTCCTTGACCGCTTCGGGCACCGGATCGGGCAGGCTGTTGGCGGCGGCCCCTTCAACCGGCTCGAAGCGGAAGGCGCCCACACGGTCCAGCTGGGCTTCTTCCAGCCAGTCAAGCAGGTAGCGGAAATCATCTTCGGTCTCGCCCGGAAAGCCGACCACAAAGCTGGAGCGGATCGCGATATCGGGGCACACTTCGCGCCAGCTCTTGAGCCGTTCGAGCACTTTGGCCTCGTTCGCGGGGCGCTTCATTGCGCGCAGCACGCTGGGCGCAGCATGCTGGAACGGGATATCGAGATAGGGCGTAAGCAACCCCTCGGCCATCAGCGGGATGACCGCGTCGACATGCGGATAGGGATAGACGTAGTGCAGCCGCGCCCATGGCTGTTCGCCATCGGGTGTCTTGAGCTGGCCCAGTTCGCGCGCCAGATCGGTCATATGCGCGCGGACCGGATGGTCTTTCCAATCACGTTCCTCGTGCCGGATATCGACCCCATAAGCCGAAGTGTCCTGGCTGATGACGAGCAGTTCCTTTGTGCCGGCGGCAACCAGCTTCTCCGCCTCGCGCAGCACTGCGTCCACGCGCCTGCTCACCAGCTTTCCGCGCAATTGCGGGATGATGCAGAAGGCGCAGGAGTGGTTGCAGCCCTCTGAAATCTTCAAATAGCTGTAATGCCTCGGCGTGAGCTTTATGTCCTGCTGGGGGATGAGGTCCACGAAGGGGCCCTGCGACGGCGGCGCGTGCAGATGCACTGCCTCCACCACCTGCTCATATTGATGCGCGCCGGTCACCGCCAGAACCGCAGGATGCGCGGCGCGGATCGCATCGGCCTCTTCACCCATGCAACCCGTCACGATCACGCGGCCATTCTCGGCAATCGCTTCACCGATCGCGGCCAGGCTTTCTTCCTTCGCGCTGTCGAGAAAGCCGCAAGTGTTGACCAGCACAACATCGGCCCCGGCATAATCCGGGCTCATGGCATAGCCATCTGCCCGCAGACGGGTGAGGATGCGTTCGGAGTCGACCAGCGCCTTGGGGCAGCCAAGGCTGACCATGCCTACCTTTTTCTGATCCGGGATCGTTGCCATGGCGGCGCCTCTACACGCGCGCAACCCTGCGCGCTACATGCAATCGCAGCGGGTCAGTGACCACCATTTTCCGGTGTGGCGACGATTTCGACCAGGACATCGCCTGCCTGCAGCGATTTGCAGCCTTCCTCCCAGAAGCCCAATACCTGGTCCCCGCGATAGACGCGCAGGCCGCGGCCACCCGTTGTCAGAGCATCGATCGGCTGCCCATATTCTTCTGGCAGCACCGCGCGTTCGACCAGCTTGACCCGGCCCGAATGCGAAGCAAGATCGGCCAGGTAATCTGCAATATGTGCGCCGCGCGCGCTGCCCGCCAGCAACAATCCGGTGAAGCGCACCGGGTTGATGACATTGTTTGCGCCGGCCTGCCGGGCCAGGAATTCATTGTCGTCTGCGCGCACCACAACGCTGATCGGGACATCGGGCGCGAGGTGCCGCACGGTCAGCACGATCAGGATCGAAGTGTCATCGCGCCCGGCAGAAACCAGCACGGTCTGCGCCTCGCGAATACGGACCGCCTCCAGCGTCGAATCCCGCGTGGCGTCGGCGGCCATGACGTTGCAGCCCATCGCTTCGGCATCAGCGACGCGATCTTCGCTCGGATCCACCACCACGATGTTGCGCGGATCGGTACCGCGTTCGATCAGCTCGCTGACGCTTTCGGAACCGGACACACCATAGCCGAGAACGACGATATGGTCCGTCAATGTTTCCTGGATGCGGGCCATGCGCCACTTCTCCCAACTGCGCTTGATAATGAAGTTATAGGCTGTGCCGACAAAGATGAAGAGCACGGCAAACCTAACGGGCGTAACGATCACCGCTTCGACCAGCCGCGCCCGGTCGCTGACCGGGGCGATATCGCCAAAGCCGGTGGTGGTGATCGAGATCATGGTGAAATAGACCACGTCGAGCAGGCTGACATCGCCATCGAGATTGTCAACCAGGCCAGTGCGATCCCACCAATGGATCAGCACCACCATCGAAATCAGCCCGAGCGCCAACCCCAGCCGAATGCCCAGATCGCCCCAGACGGGAACGCGCACCGCGCGGCGCAAGGGCTGAAAACGTGAACCGCGCGCAGCCTTTGGGCGTCTTGCTCCGCCAATGCGGTGTAGCCAGCCGCTCATGTCGCCGCGCGCCGCATCAGTCGCCAAAACGCTCCGCCAGTGCGCCCAGAGATGTATAATGCGTCAGATCAAGCTGCAATGGAGTTACCGAGACATAGCCTTCTTCGATCGCTTCCAGATCAGTTCCATGGTCAAGCGTGTGTTCGATATTGTCGAGCCCGAACCAGAAATAACTGTAGCCGCGCGGATCGCGCCCTTCGACCACCGAACCGCGCGAATAATCGTGGAATCCCTGGCGCACCACGCGAATGCCCTTGACCAGATCGCCCGGCAAAGCGGGGAAATTGATGTTGATCAGGGTGCGGGAAGGCAATGGCGCATCGATCAGCGCAGCAATCGCTTTTGCACCCCAGGTTCGCGCTGCCGCGAAGGGTACATCGTCGCCCATTCCTTCTCGTGCATAGACCTGGCTCAATGCGATCGACTTGATCCCTGCCAGCGCCCCTTCGATAGCGGCTGAAACAGTGCCCGAATAAGTAATATCATCGCCCAAATTGGCGCCACGATTGACACCGGACAAGATCAGATCAGGCGGGCCATCCATGACCTTTCGCATTCCCAACATCACCGCATCGGTAGGTGTGCCGCTGACGGCGAATCGGCGCTCGTCAAAACGTCGCAGGCGTACCGGTTCGCTAAGCGTCAATGAATGGCCTGCGCCCGATTGTTCCTCTGCGGGTGCGCAGATCCAGATATCGTCGGAAAACTCGCGCGCGATTTCCTCGAGCACCTTGAGACCCGGTGCATGGATGCCATCGTCATTGGTCAGGAGGATGCGCATCAGCTGGCCGGATCCAGCCGGGTCATGCCCCCGGTATAGCCCTGCAGCACCTCGGGCACCTCCACGCTGCCGTCTGCCTGCTGGTAATTCTCCAGTACGGCCACCAGCGTGCGCCCGACCGCCAGGCCCGATCCGTTGAGCGAATGGACGAATGCGGTCTTCGCGCCATTCGCATTTGGGTCGTCCGGGCGATAGCGCGCATTCATGCGCCGTGCCTGGAAATCGCCGCACCAGCTGACCGAGCTGATCTCGCGATAGGCACCCTGGCCCGGCAGCCACACCTCAAGGTCGAAGGTCCGGCGCGCGCCGAAGCCCATGTCGCCAGTGCACAGCAGCATCTTGCGATAGGGCAGGTCCAGCGCCTCCAGAACGCCCTCGGCGCTTTTCACCATATGCTCGTGTTCGGCTGCGGCATCTTCCGGGCGGCAGACGCAGACCAGCTCCACCTTTTCGAACTGATGCTGGCGGATGAAGCCACGCGTGTCCTTGCCCGCTGCGCCCGCCTCGCTGCGGAAACAGGGGGTAAGCGCCGTCATGCGCAGTGGGGTGGAAAGATCATCGATGATCTGTTCGCGCACCGCATTGGTCAGGCTGACTTCGGCCGTGGGGATCAGCCAGCGATCGTCGGTGGTGCGGAAATTATCCTCGGCAAACTTGGGCAATTGCCCGGTGCCATAGAGCGATTCTCCACGAACCAGCAGCGGCACATTGCATTCCACATAGCCATTCTCAGCCGTCTGCCGATCGAGCATGAATTGCGCGAGTGCACGGTGGAGCCGCGCCATTTGTCCACGCAGGAAGGTGAAGCGCGCGCCGCTGATCGATGCGCCGGTCTCGAAATCCATGCCCAGCGCCGGGCCGATATCGGCATGCTCTTTCGGCGTGAAAGCAAACTCGCGCGGCGTGCCCCAGCGGCTCACCTCGACATTGTCATCCTCATCCGCGCCTTCGGGCACGTCATCGGCGGGGAGATTGGGAATCGCAGCCAGCAATTCGTCCAGCTGCAGGTCTGCCGCGCGGGCGGTTTCCTCTGCCGCAGCCATGGTCTGCTTCAATTCGGCCACTTCGGCCTTCAGCGCTTCGGCCGTGTCCTTGTCACCCTTGGCCATGGCCTGGCCGATCGCTTTGGACGCTTCGTTGCGGCGGTTCTGCATTTCCTGCAGCCGGGTTGCAGACGCGCGGCGCACCTCATCAGCCTCGATCAAATGCGCGGCCGCGGGCTCCGCCCCGCGCTTTGCCAGCGCAGCGTCAAAACTTTCGGGATTGTCCCTGATTAGTCGAATATCGTGCATGGCAGTGCCTATGCCCGCTCGACCGGGCAAATTCCAGTGGCTTTGCGGGGGTGGCCCCGGTTCATTTCTATATGACGCTGCATGTCGAATCCGCCATCACCGGAACGGGGCTGGCGTCTGCCCCCCGCTCTTCAGGAATCGTCTTGTTTTGCACCTATGGTGCGGCATCTCCTGGAAGAACCGCTGCGGCTCACTATCCCCGCGCTACTCAGAAAGCGTGGTCACGAATTGCGCGTTGTCGAACATGCTGCGTCGACGGCGAACAAGAACCAGGATGACAGCCTTATCCGCTTGCTCGAGCAAGGCTGGGACGCGTGGGAGATATTGAAGCGCAAAGCGGCCAACATTGATCCAACCGACCACAGCGAACTCGTCCGTTACGCTCGGCTAGGCTTTCTTGCTCCAGATATCGTCTCTGCCATTCTCGAAGGACGTCAGCCGATCGATCTTACCGCGCGCAGGCTGATGCGCACCACAAGCTTGCCCATCTCCAGCCACGAACAACGCGCAGTTCTGGGCTTTTCTTGAAACGTCTGACTATCGCCGCACCATACCGGCCGCTCCCGCTTCGATTGAATGACCGAAATGGCTCGATATCGGAAAAAAGCTGCCGTTCGGCTAACGACCCAATTGCGGACATTCGCACCCACGGCAGCTTTGCGCCCCAATTTCGGACATAGCGACATCAAAACCTGGCCGCTGAAAGCGGACATTCTCTTAGGCCATTCCGGCCAAGGAGAATGAAGATGACTTACTCGCAATTTGACCCAGCAGAACGGATGGTTTCCGCTCATTGGATGGGAGACCAACATGCCTGGTTGCACGTTCCCATGCCTGCCTGTGGGCACTCCAGCCAACACGGTCCGATTTGTCGCGCGTCCGCAATATAGGCCCCATTTCCCCTTTGGTTACAGACTCTTGCGCAGGGTCATCCTGACCGCAAGCGGTGCTTGGGGCGTGAACTGACGCATGGTGGGAAATCTCAGCGGATTGCCGAATGAAAAGGTATCCGAGCTGCGATTGAAGAGATTCTCCGCGGTAAGCTCCACCTCCATTCCGGCGAGCGTCGTCCTTGCCGACAGACTGCTATCGAGCGCCTTGCCCATCGGGCGGTC
>JBNLDR010000094.1:0-8848 GCA_050304495.1 Altererythrobacter sp. | reverse complement strand
CGGGCGATAATACCGCGCAAGACTTCACGCGTTCCGCCCCGCAGCGAAAAGCTGGGTGACGCCTGGAGCAAAGCGGCCATCATCCGCGCCAAGGTGGAATTGTCCGCCAGATCGGCATCGACCACGGCCTGCACCGCCACTGGCAGGTCCTGTTCAAAGGTACAGCCCAGATCCTTGACGATAGAGGCTTCGACCATGGGATCCTGCCCTGCCGCAAGCTTGGCCGCGACGGACATCGACATCTGCCGCAATGTCCACATGTCGGAAACCAGCCTGCCGATTGTCGCAACCAGCAGCGGATCGGCATCCGGGCCGGTGCAATCGATCAGTTCGACCAGCAATGAATGGCTGGAGAGATAGCGTTCGGGCCCTGATCGTTCGAGCGCGAGCTCGGACGTGGCCTGTTTCCACCCCTCCCCCTCGGTCCCGATCAGCGCGCCATGCGGGATCAGCGTGTCTTCGAAGAACACCTCGTTGAAATGGTGCCCGCCAAACATGTCGACAATCGGCCTGACTGTGATGCCGGGCGTATCCAGATCGATCAGGAACTGGCTCAGGCCCCGTTGCCGCTCGCTCCCCTGTTCACTGCGAACCAGCGCCAGCATCACGTGGCTGTGGTGCGCACCCGATGTCCAGATCTTCTGGCCGTTGATCAGCCAGCCATCGCCGGTCTTGCGCGCAGAGGTGCGGACAGAGGCAAGGTCGGAACCGGAATTGGGCTCGCTCAGGCCGATGCAGGAATAGATCTCGCCCGCCGCCATACCGGGCAAATATTTCTGCCGTTGTCCCTCCGTGCCGTAACGCAGGATAAGCGGCCCGGTCTGCCGGTCAGCTATCCAGTGGGCGCCAACCGGGGCACCCGCCGCCAGCAATTCTTCCAGCACGATATAGCGTTCGAGTGGTCCGCGTTCGTGCCCGCCATATTCGTGCGGCCAGAGCATGCCGATATAGCCGGCCTTGCCCAGCTGGCGCGAGAAATCGGCATCGAAATTGAGCCAGCAATTAGCACGCGAGGCCGGATCGCCCTGGGGCAGGTGCCGGACCAGGAATTCACGCAAGTCCCGCCGGATTGATTGCGCATAGTCGGGCGCATCGAATGGATGAAACGCGAAGGATTGCACGGATCTTGTCGTGCGCGATTTCAGCCCCGCAGGCAAGCGCCGCAGATCAAAATTCGCATACCCTCTTGCTTTCGTTCGTTCGAACGAATAATGCCAGATCGTACTGTGAATCGTGGATGAATCTTATGAAGAAGGCCGTCCAAGCCCCAGAACCTGATCCGGTCCGTCAGCGCATTCTGGATGCGGCGGTGAACCAATTCTCCGAATGCGGCTTTGAAGGCGCAAGTACGCGCGCCATCGCAAGCGCAGCGAATACAGCCATGTCGTCGATCACCTATCAATTCGGTGGCAAGCACGGCCTTTACATCGCCGCGGCCGACCATATCGGCAACCAGATCGCGGAATTCATACAGCCACGCCTGTCTGCCGCACGCAGCGCAGTGGAAAACGGTGCTCTGCCCCCAGCTGAAGCTGTATTAATGATTCTGGGCGGCATGGCGGAAATGATGCTGGATGATCGCTCCCAAAACTGGGCCGGATTCATTGTCCGCGAGCAGCAGCTGCCGGGCGAGGCCTTTGAACGCCTCTATGAACGCATCATGCGGCCCGTTGGCGAAGTCATCATCGAACTTGTCGGCAAGGTGCGCCCGGACCTGGGCGGACAATTGCTGCGCGCAACAGCGGTCAGCCTGGTTGGGCAAGTGATTGCCTTGAGGGCCGCGCGCGCAGCGATGATGCGTTTCCTCGATATCGAAACCGTGGGCGCAGAGGAGCGCGAACTGCTGCACCAGGCCTTGCAGGCCAATATTCGTGCAGTTCTCGAAGCGAAAGGCTGAATTATGGACCGCCGCAAACTGATCCCAATCGCCGCCTTGGTGGTGCTGACATTCCTGGGGGCATGGTATTTCGGTCTGCTCGGCCGGCGCGACGAGGGCGAACTCAAGCTCTACGGCAATGTCGATGTGCGCGAAGTCAATCTGGCCTTTCGCGCGGGCGGAGAAATCGCGGAGATCGCGGTCGAAGAAGGCCAGCGAGTGCAGCAGGGTCAGGTCCTGGCGCGGCTCGATCTGGACCAGCTCAATAACCGCATGTCCGAAGCCGATGCCCAGATCGCATTGGCGCAGGCGAACTTGACGAAACTGCGCAACGGCAGCCGCCCACAAGAGCTGGCGCAGGCGCAGGCGCGCAATTCCGCCGCGCAGGCCGAACTGGCCCGCGCCCAGGCCGAATATGACCGGCGCAAGGGCCTGGTCGAAGGCGGGGCTATCAGCCGCGCTTTGTGGGACCAGACGGTGGCGCAGTTGAGCCGCGCACAATCCGCAGCGGCAGAGGCAAGCCTGGGCCTTTCACTGGTGCGGCAGGGGCCACGGACCGAGGATATCGCGGCCGCTGGCGCGCAGCTGGGTTCTGTCCAGGCGATGCGCAGCTCAATCCGCACTGACATCAGCAATGCGACCCTGCTCGCTCCGTCGGACGGGGTAATCCTGACCCGCGCGCAAGAGCCCGGCGGCGTGGTCCAGCCCGGCCAGACCGTGCTGAGCCTGGCGGTGGACCGCCCCATGCGACTGCGCGGCTGGATAGGAGAGCCCGATCTGTGGCGCGTCAGCCCCGGCATGGAGGTCGAAGTTTCGGCAGATGGCAATCCCAAGGCCTATAAGGGCACAATCGGATCAATCAGCCCGCGCGCCGAATTCACCCCGCGTTCGGTCCAGACCGAAAGCCTGCGGGCCGACCTCGTCTATTCGATGCGGATAATCGTCACCGACCCGGACGATGCGCTGCGCCAGGGGCAGCCGGTGACAATTCGCGTGCCCGCTGCCCGCACTGCGCGCGGCGAGTAGCGGCTGTGGCCGATCCGGTCGCCATCGCAAATGGAGTGGTCAAACGCTTCGGCGCAGTGACTGCGCTGGACGGCGTCGATATCGCGATCACGCCGGGGCAGATCACCGGGCTGGTCGGACCCGATGCTGCGGGCAAGACCACGCTGATCCGCATACTTGCGGGGCTGATGTCGGCCGGTGCGGGCGAGATCACAGTGCTGGGCGGAGCGCCGGGAACCAGCCTTGAACAGCTTGGCTATATGCCCCAGCGTTTTGGCCTCTACGAAGATCTTTCGGTCATCCAGAATCTCGATCTCTATGCCGAATTGCGCGGGCTTCCGGCAGACGAGAAGGCGCAAACCTATGATCGCCTGCTGGCCTTTACCGATCTGGCGCGGTTTCAGGATCGGCTGGCGGGGAAACTCTCTGGCGGGATGAAGCAGAAGCTGGGGCTGGCTTGCGCGCTGGTGAAAACGCCGCGCTTGCTGCTGCTGGACGAGCCCGGAGTGGGCGTCGATCCCATCAGCCGACGCGAACTGTGGGCCATGGTCAAGGAATTGACCGGAGAGGGGATAGGCGTGCTGTGGTCCACCGCCTATCTCGACGAGGCAGAACGTTGTGAAACCGTCACCATGCTCAATGACGGAAAGCTGATCTATGCGGGGGAGCCGGGCGGCCTGACCCGGCGCATGGAAGGGCGCGTCTTTACCGCCACCGGCCCCACCGACCAGCGGCATATGCTCAAGGACCTGCTCGACCATGAAGAGGTACTCGACGGCACGATCCAGGGAAGTTCAATCCGGCTTCTGACGCGCAGCCAGGCCCCTAGTTTTCACAATGTATCGCTGATGCCTGTCAGCCCGAAACTGGAAGACGGATTTATCGAAATGCTGGGCGGCGGCCCCGGTGGGACCAGCGCCCTGGCCGATGCCTATGCCCGGTTTGACGGCGATGATGCGCCCGCGATCGAGGCCCACGGGCTGACCAAGAAATATGGTGATTTCACCGCCGCCAACCAGATCAGCTTCACCGCACGCCCGGGGCAGATATTCGGCCTGCTGGGCCCCAATGGTGCGGGCAAGAGCACCACTTTCAAGATGCTGTGCGGGCTGGCCACACCTACTTCGGGCACATGTTCGGTCGCAGGGCACAGCCTCAAACATTCCGGCCCCGCAGCACGCCAATCGCTGGGCTATATGGCGCAGAAGTTCTCGCTCTATGGCGATCTTTCGGTCCAGCAGAACCTCGATTTCTTCGCCGGGGCCTATGGGCTGGAGCGCGGCGCAGCGCGCGACGCGATCGAGAAGGTAGTCGACATCTTCGAGCTTGGCAGTCGCTTGCGGACCAATGCCGGACTGTTGCCGCTGGGTTACAAGCAACGCCTCGCACTCGCCTGCGCGGTCATGCACGAGCCGCCGGTGCTATTCCTTGACGAGCCAACATCGGGTGTCGATCCCGTCATGCGGCGCGAATTCTGGGTCCACATCAACGGACTTGTCGCGCGCGGCGTGTGCGTACTGGTGACGACCCACTTCATGGAAGAGGCGGAATATTGCGACGACATCCTGCTGATCTACCGCTCCGAACAGATCGCCACCGGGTCGCCTGACGATCTGAAGGCGCAGGCCGCGCAGATCGCCGGGATGGCAGACCCGACCATGGAAGACGCCTTCATCGCTCTGATCGAAGCGTCCCATGTCGACACCAAGAACCCCCGGAAGGCGGCATGAGCAACGACCTCACCCGCTTTGATCGTCGCCGCCTCAGCGCCCTGATCCGCAAGGAAAGTGTGCAGATCATGCGCGATCCATCGACTTTGCTGATCGCCTTCGTTCTGCCGATCCTGTTGTTGTTCATTTTCGGATTCGGCGTTTCGCTGGATGCAAATTCGATCCACGTCGGCATGGTGGTGCAGGATCGCAGCCCGCAGGCGACATCGCTGGCGCAGGCATTCCGCGCCAGCCCCTATCTCGAAATTGAGGAAAGTCCCGCAATCCAGCCCGTGCGCGAAAAGCTGGTCGCTAACGGGATACGTGCGATGATCGTGATCCCGCAGGATTTCGGCGCCTCGATCGATCGTCGCGCGCCGCTGCCAATCCAGGTCGCAACCGACGGATCGCAGCCCAATACCGCCAATTTTGCAGCCGCCTACGCGCAAGGAATTTATGCGAACTGGGCGGCGCAACAGGGCATGTTCCCCCCCACCCCCACGATTGGGGTCAATACGCGATATTGGTGGAATCCTGAGCTCAAGAGCCGGTTCTTCCTGATTCCCGGATCGATCACCATCGTCATGACCATGATCGGCACCCTGCTGACTGCGCTGGTGGTTGCTCGCGAGTGGGAACGCGGCACGCTGGAAGCGATGATGGCGACTCCGATCGGCATGACCGAATTCATCGCCAGCAAGCTGATCCCCTATTTCGTCCTCGGCCTGGGTTCGATGGCGCTATGTACCGTATTGGGCGTGGTTGTGTTTGGTGTGCCGCTGCGAGGTTCGATCCTGGGCCTATTGGCATTGTCCTCTGCCTTCCTTGTCCCGGCATTGGGCCTCGGCCTGTTCATTTCGGCAGCGACCAAGAACCAGTTTGTTGCAAGCCAGGCGGCGCTGTTTTCGGGCTTCCTTCCCAGCTTCCTGCTGTCAGGCTTTATCTTTGAAATCTCCTCCATGCCCAAGATCATCCAGGCGGTGACCTATCTCGTTCCGGCACGCTATCTGATCCCGTCGCTGCAGACGGTTTTCATCGCTGGCGATGCCTGGGGGATGTTCGCGCGGAACATTGCGGTGATGCTGCTATTTGGGGCGCTGTTCTTTCTGCTTGCCTATCGCACAACTCGTCGGAGCCTGGACTGATGGGGCGGCTGAAAGCAATCACGATCAAGGAATTCTGGGCGCTGCTGCGCGATCCGAAGGCACGGATGGGCCTGTTCCTGCCGCCGCTGCTCCAGCTATTCCTGTTCAGCTATGCCGCCACGCTGGAGGTGCGCAATGTCGATATCGGGCTCTACGACATGAGCCAGGGTCGCTACAGTCAGGAACTGGTCCAGCAGCTCAATGGCAGCCCCAATTTCAGGCGGATCGAGGTGCTGCATTCGCCGGAAGAATTGAGGCAGGCGGTCGAGGATCAACGGGTGATCGCCGCCATCGTGCTTGAGCAGGATTTCGACCGTCTTTTGGCGGGCGGGCAGTCAGCGGAATTCGGAGTGGTGCTGGATGGCAGGCGTTCCAATGCCGCCCAGATCGTTGCCGCATATATCACCCAGATCGCGGGCAGGATCGGCGCGCAAGTAAGCAACAGGCCACAAGTTGAAGGCGTTCGGGTCACTAACCTCTACAACCCAAGCCTCGATTTCGTGTGGTACAACCTGCCTTCCCTCATCGTCATGCTGGGCGTGATCACCAGCATCGCCATTACTGGCTTGAGCATCTCTCGCGAACGCGAACTTGGCAGCTTTGACCAGCTAATGGTTTCGCCCCTTCGGGTGCATGAAATCCTGATCGGCAAGATGATTCCGCCACTTGGAATTGGGCTGCTCAATGGCACGCTTTTCGTCATTGCCGCACAGCTGATCTTCGGCGTGCCGTTCCGCGGATCGTACCTTGTTTTCTTTGCCGCGCTGATCGTGTTCAACTTCGCATTGATCGGGGTTGGGATGTTCGTTTCATCGCTTTCGCGCACCCAGCAACAGGCGTTCCTCGGCTCGTTCCTGCTGACGATCCCGACCATCATGCTGTCCGGTTTCTCATCCCCGGTCGAGAACATGCCCGGTTGGTTGCAGGTGCTGAACCACGCCAATCCGGCAATGTATTTCCTGCCCGTAACGCAGGGCATCTTCCTCAAGGCCATGCCGCTATCGACCGTTATCGGTTGGATGTGGCCGGTTTTGCTGATCGCGATAATCACGCTCAGCGCCTCGGCATGGCTGTTCAGAGCACGAATGGAGTAGCGCAATGCGCATTTGCCTGATCTTCCCGTTGATAGCGCTGGCCGGATGCACGGTGGGGCCGGACTATGCCCCGCCGCAAAGCGCCGCCGCGCCCGAATGGGTTGAGGCCGCCAACGCCGGTCCGGTCGATCTGGAATGGTGGAACAGTTTCGACGATCCCCTGCTCTCACAGCTGGTAGAACAAGCCATCGCCAATGCGCCCGAAGTACGCGTGGCCAATGCCCGCCTGGCCGAAGCGCGCGCCAATCGCGATGCAGTCTATGGCGGCAGGTTCCCGCAAGTGAATGCAGGCGGCGCAGTGACAGAGAACGTGCTGTCAGAAAACGGGCAGTTGCCGATCTCCAATATTCCCGGCTTCGAGCGCGAATTTTCGCTCTTTGACATTGGCTTCGATGCCAGCTGGGAGATTGACCTGTGGGGCAGACAACAGCGCGAACGCGAGGGTGCGCAGGCCCGGGCAGAGGCCGCGTTGGAGGTACGGCACGAGACCCAGCTGCGCCTCGCGGCCGAGGTTGCACGCTCTTATGTCGATTTGCGCGCTGCGCAGCGGGAGGTCGAGCTGCGTCAGCGCATGTCAGACAATGCAGCCGAGCAGGCAAAGCTCGTCTCCTTGCTGTTCGAGGCAGGCGATGCTTCGAAGATTGAGGCTGAGGCTGCACGCGCTGCGGCCAACAATCTCGCTGGTCAATTGCCGCAGGCCCGCGCCCGTGCGGCGGCGGCGCGTTATCGCATCGCCGCGCTGCTGGGCATCGCGCCAGAGGAGCTTCCCGGCGAATTGGAGGCAACCGCCCCGCTGCCCCAGCCGCCCTTCTCGATCAGCGCAGGCCTGCGTTCCGAACTGCTCGAACGGCGCCCCGATGTCCGCCGGGCAGAGCGCGAGCTGGCCGCGGCAACCGCCGGGATCGGTGTCGCCAAGGCAGACCTGTTCCCGCGCTTCTCGCTGCTGGGTTCGCTGGGAACACAGGCGCGCAATGCAGGCGACATGACCTCTTCAGACAGTCTGCGGTTCAACGCCGGGCCGCATTTTTCCTGGCCGATCTTCTCGGCCGGACGCATTCGGGCGCAGGTTCGTGCGGCGGATGCCCGGGCCGAAGGCGCCGCTGCGGCTTGGGAAGGCACGGTGGCCGGGGCGCTGGCCGATAGCGAGGCGGCAATCAACCGCCATGCCAACGCGCGGATCGCCTATAGCTATGCCAGCGACGCACTCGAAAGCCAGCGGCGCATGCATTCACTCGCGCGCAAGCGATTTGACGCTGGCGAGGACAGCCGCGGCCGATGGCTCGCTGCCGAAGTGGATCTGGCGCAGGCCGAACTGGGCATGGTACAGGCACAATCGGCCTCGCTCGATGCAGCGATTGCGCTCAACAAGGCATTGGGCGGCGGCTGGTCCGACCCGGATTGAGCGCGATTGCAGGCAGCCACCCTCTCCGATATCAAACGCGCCATGACACTGACTGGCAAACGCGCAGAATTCATCGCCCGCCTCCCCAAGGCAGAGCTTCATTTGCACATCGAGGGCTCGCTCGAGCCCGAACTGATGTTCGAACTGGCACAGCGCAACGGGGTGAACATCCCCTTCGCATCGGTGGAAGAGGTGCGCGCCGCCTATGATTTCTCCAATCTGCAGGATTTTCTGGACATCTATTACCAGGGCATGGGCGTGCTTCTGGAAGAGCAGGACTTTTTCGACCTGACCATGGCCTATCTCGAACGCGCCAATGCGGACGCCGTGCGGCATGTGGAGATATTCTTCGATCCGCAGGGGCATACAGAACGCGGCGTGTCGTTTGACACCGCGATTGGAGGCATCCTGCGCGCGCTGGACGCGGGCGAAGAGCGTTTCGGCATTACCTACCGCCTGATCATGTGTTTCCTGCGACATCTCGATGAGGAATCCGCTTTCGAGACTTTGGCGCAGGCCGAGCCATGGCTTGACCGGATCGCCGGGGTCGGGCTCGATTCATCCGAAGTCGGCCACCCGCCCAGCAAGTTCGAACGCGTCTATGCCGCAGCGTGCGA
>JBNLDR010000093.1:0-9011 GCA_050304495.1 Altererythrobacter sp. | reverse complement strand
ACCGGCCGGGTTGAAAATTACGGCGCGCCGGAGCGATCCGGCGCGCCGCCACCTTTGGTCAAGAACTGGCTGCAGGACCTATTGCAGGTCTTCTACCGAGACCCAGCCGGTCGATCCGAAATTGTCCGTCGCCTCGACAAACAGTCCCTCGCGCTTGCCGGTTGGGTTGAGTTCCGTCCCGGCGCGCAGCTTACGCACTTGTGCGCCATTGGCCGCAGGCGTGGCATGCATGACTGTGTCCACCGCCACCACTGCGCCGGGCGCAGCCGCAGCCGGCGCTGCAGCGGCGGGGGCGGAATCCATCAGCTCACGCTGGGCGACCAGCTGGTTGAATGCGATGGTGAAGGCCTCGGTCAACATCTGCCCGTCCTTGCTTTGGGCATAGCCCGACGCATTCGCGGCATTGGCTGCCCAGCCATAGCCCGCATTGCCGAAGTTGATGGTGGATTTCTTGACCGATCCACTGCCCGCGGCAACGGTCAGTCCGTTGCTGGGGCTGACGACGCGCAGGCCGGCTGCGACGGTTTTCTTCTTGCCGCCAAAACCGCCAAAGGCACCCAGCAACGCCCCGCCAACCGGCACTTTGCTCAATACGGAACTGGCCGCACCGCTGCGCACCAGCGCTTCTGTTGCGCCAGCCTTGGCCAGTTCCATGCCCTGGTCAACATCTTCCTGGCTGCCTGCAATGGCGGTTACCAGAAAACGGGCTGGGGCTCCGTCTGCGGCATTGTGCGGAGTGAAGCAGCCGGATTCGACAGCCAGCGCATTGATCAGCGCGCGCGGGCTGCCAAGCCCCCACTCGGTCCAGCCCGCCGTGTCGCCGTCCACCAAGGCGATAGTGCCGATGCTTTCGTCGCACTTGATCAGCTCGGGTGGATCGCTCTTGGCGAGAGCGGCAGTGCCCGAAAGACACAGCAACATGCCCGCAGCGGGTGCAGTAAAATTCTGAAATTTCATGATAGTTTCCCCAGACTTGCTCTGGGGGTGACTTTAGGGATGGTTGGCGGCTAGACGTTGTAAGAACACGACTGACAAAACTAACCGATATTGCCCTGCAAGAGCATCGAATGACTGACGAAGACAAGATCAGGATCCGTTTTGCCTTGCCCGCGCCAGAACTCGCGCCTTTTGTCACGACCTACTACTATACAGACTGCAATACTGGTGTCGGCGAGGCTTGGATTGAGGACTATCTCCACCCCGAATGGGCCAATCTGCGTTTCATACGAGCCGGACAAAGCAGCCATGCCTTTGGCGATGGTCCGCTAGAGCAGACGCCATGCTTTGCGGCGACCGGCCCCACCAGTCTGGCGACACGCTTCAGGCTTTCTTCCGGGCGTAGCTGGGGCATCGGCTTGCTGCCCCTGGGTTGGGCCAAGTTCATTGACGCTGCGGCGGCCGATCATGCCGATCGGGCGGTTGACGGTATGCGTGACCCGGCCTTTGCTGCATTCGCCCCGCTGGGCGATGCACTTGCCAAAGGTGATGGCGATTTCCTGCAGGAACTTGGCTTGATCGAACAGCATTTGAAGACCCTGCTCAGGCGGCCTGCTCGCGATGCAGAGGCGATCACGGAAATCAACGCCGCGCTGGTGGACAGCAATATCGCGACTGTTGCCGATCTGGCCGATCGGTCCGGGATTCAAGTGCGCACACTTGAACGCTTGTCGCGCCGCTATTTTGGCTTCCCCCCCAAGCTGTTGCTGCGCCGCCAGAGGTTCATTCGCAGCCTGGCGCAGTTCATGCTCGATCCCACGCTGAAATGGCTCAATGCGATCGACTACCAATATCACGATCAGGCCCATTTCGTGCGCGATTTCCGCCGCTTTATGGGAATGTCGCCCACCGCCTATGGCAAGCTCGATCATCCATTCCTGCGTGCGGCTGCGCGCGGGCGGCAGGAAATCGCGGGCGAGGCAATGCAGGCGTTGCACATTCCCGCAACCCCGGCTTGGGCCAAATAGCGGGTCCAGCCTGCATTGCCGCTTTGCCTTGCGCGCAATTTGCCGCTAGCGGGCTGACCGCGATGACAGAATTGAATTCTCAGAAACGGGCGGCGCTGGATGCGATCGCCGCGGCCGCCACGGTTGATGCGTTGGAGGAACAGCGCGTCGCTGCGCTGGGCAAGAAAGGCTGGATCAGCCTCGCGCTCAAGACGCTGGGGCAGATGAGCGCGGAAGAGCGGCAACAGGCTGCGCCCGCGATCCAGGCGATCCGCGCAGAAGTGGCCGATGCACTGGCTGCCAGGAAGCAGGCGCTTGAAAGCGCCGAGCTTGACGCGCGGCTGGCGAGCGAGACGCTCGATCTTACCCTGCCCGGCCCGGACTTGCCGCGCGGCACGGTCCACCCTGTCAGCCAGGTGATGGACGAGTTGGCGGAGATTTTCGCGGACCTCGGCTTCGCCGTCGCAACAGGGCCGGAAATCGAGGATGATTGGCACAATTTCACCGCGCTCAACATGGATGAGAGCCATCCTGCGCGCGCGATGCATGACACATTCTATTTCCCCGAAAGCGACAATGACGCCGATGGGAACCGGATGTTGCTGCGCACACATACTTCGCCGGTGCAGATCCGCAGCATGGTTCAGCAGGGTGCGCCGATACGCATCATCGCGCCGGGCCGGGTCTATCGCAGCGACAGCGACGCCACCCATACGCCGATGTTCCATCAGGTTGAAGGGCTGGTGATCGACAAGGGCATCCATCTGGGCCACCTCAAATGGACGCTCGAGACCTTCCTCAAGGCCTTCTTCGAGCGCGAGGATATCGTTCTGCGCCTGCGCCCCAGCTATTTCCCCTTCACCGAGCCAAGCGTCGAAGTCGATGTCGGCTTCGAGGTTGTGAACGGCAAGCGCGTGCTGGGCGGTGACGGCGATGCGCCCGGCCATGGCTGGATGGAACTGCTGGGCAGCGGCGTGGTCAACCGCCGCGTTATCGAATTCGCGGGGTTGGACCCTAACGAATGGCAAGGCTTTGCCTTTGGCGTGGGCGTCGATCGGCTGGCGATGCTCAAATACGGGATGGATGATCTGCGCGCCTTCTTCGACGGCGATGTGCGCTGGCTGCAGCATTATGGCTTCAGCCCGTTCGACCAGCCGACCCTTTCCGCCGGTGTAGGAGCGAAAGCATGAAGTTCTCGCTCGAATGGTTGAAGCACTTCCTTGAAACCGAGGCTTCGGCCGCGGAAATTGCGGCTGCGCTCAACGCGGTGGGTCACGAAGTGGAGGGGATCGAGGACCCGGCCGAACGGCTGGCGGGCTTCCGCGTCGCCGAAGTGCTGACCGCTGCGCCGCACCCTGATGCCGACAAGCTGCAGGTCCTTACCGTCAACACCGGAGAAGGCGATCCGCTGCAGGTGGTGTGCGGCGCGCCCAATGCTCGCGCGGGTATGAAGGGCGTGCTGGGCCTCCCTGGTGCCGTGGTGCCTGCCAATGGGATGGAGCTGAAGGTCGCGAAGGTTCGCGGCGTCGAATCCAATGGTATGATGTGTTCGGTGCGCGAGCTTGAGTTGGGCGATGAGCATGACGGCATCATCGAACTGCCCGATGACGCGCCGGTTGGTACCCGCTTTGCTGAATACCATGGCGCATCGCCCGTGTTCGACGTGGCAATCACGCCCAACCGCCCCGATTGCATGGGGGTGATGGGGATCGCGCGCGATCTGGCGGCGGCGGGACTTGGCCGGTTTAAACCGGTCGAGGTTCCGGCCATTGCAGATGAGGGTACCTGCCCGATCGAAATCCGCATCGAGGATACTGAAGGTTGCCCGGCATATTATGGGCGGGTGATCAGGGGCGTGACCAATGGCGCTTCGCCGGACTGGATGCAGCGCCGCCTGATTGCTGCAGGCCAGCGCCCGATCAGCGCGCTGGTCGATTGCACCAATTATCTGATGCTTGCGACAGGCCGCCCGGCACATGTCTATGACCTGGCGAAGCTTTCCGGCGCGATGGTCGCCCGCCGCGCCAGGAATGGCGAGCAGGTGCTGGCGCTCAATGAAAAGACCTATACGCTCGATGACAGCATGACCGTGATCGCCGACGATGCGGGCGTCCATGACATTGGCGGCATCATGGGTGGCGAACATACTGGCGCGGGCGAGGGCACCAGCGATGTGTTGCTGGAGATCGCCTATTTCGATCCGGCGCGGATTGGCGTGACAGGGCGCAAGCTGGGCCTCGCCAGCGATGCGCGCACGCGGTTTGAGCGCGGGGTCGACCCGGCTTTCCTTGCTGACGGCTTGGCGCTGCTGACGGACTTGGTGCTGAAGACCTGCGGAGGCCAGCCGAGCGAGGTCGTCCGTGCGGGCTCACCGCCAGCCGAACCGAAAGTGATTTCCTTCGACCCGGCGCTGACCGCCAATCTGGGCGGAGTAGCGGTTGCGCAGGAAGAGCAGCGCCGCATCCTGGAAGCGCTGGATTTTACGGTCGGTACCGATTGGCAGGTTACCTGCCCGCTGCGCCGCCATGACATCGAAGGGCCCGCAGACCTGGTTGAGGAAGTGGTGCGCATCCACGGGCTCGACAAGGTTGAGAGCGTTGCCTTGCCGCGCGTGGACGGCGTTGCGCGTCCCACCGCCACACCGCAGCAATTGCTGGAGCGCAAATTGCGCCGCGCCGCTGCGGCCAGCGGTCTCAATGAAGCGATCACCTGGTCCTTCATCTCCGAAGAGCAGGCCGAGAGCGTGGGCGGCGGGCGCTGGGCGCTCGAAAACCCGATCAGCGAGGATATGAAGGTCATGCGGCCTTCGCTGCTGCCGGGACTGCTTTCCGCTGTGCAGCGTAATATGGATCGCGGCGCAGATAGCGTGCGGCTGTTCGAGATTGGCAGGCGCTATCTCGAAGATGGCGAGCATTTGTCGCTTGCCTTCGTACTGGCGGGTGACCGCGCGGCGCGCAATTGGCAAACCGGCAAGGGACAGTCATTCGATGCATATGACGCCAAATCACTGGTGCTGTCGCTGCTGGAGGCAGTGGGCGCGCCGGTCGCGAACCTGATGGTGATGGGCGAGGCAGGCCACTTCTATCACCCCGGCCAGTCGGCAACCTTGCGGCTGGGCCCCAAGAACCGCGTGGCGAGCTTCGGCGCGATTCATCCTTCCACGCTCAAGGCATTCGATATTGATGTGCCGGTGGTGGCAGGCGGGATCCATCTCGATGCCATCCCTGCGAAGAAGGGTGGCGGTACCTTTGCCCGGGCGCATTATGCGCCGCCCGCGCTCCAGTCGGTGACGCGTGACTTCGCCTTTCTGGTCCCGGCAGAGCTGGCGGCCGGCGAATTGCTCCGTGCGGTGAAGGGCGCGGACAAGACCAATATCGTCGATGCCCGCATTTTCGATGTCTTCGCCGGGCAGGGCGTGCCCGAAGGCAAGAAATCGCTCGCGATCGAGGTGACGCTGCAACCGCGGGATGCGACCTATAAGGACGCCGATCTCAAGGCGATTTCGGACGCGATCGTGGGTGCAGCTGCAAAGCAGGGGGCGGAGCTGCGCGGCTGACGCGCGGAGCAGATCGACCATGTCCAATCGCCGTACCTTCGCGATCATCTCGCACCCTGACGCGGGTAAGACCACGCTGACCGAGAAGCTGCTGCTGCAGGGCGGCGCAATCCACTTGGCCGGCGAGGTCAAGGCGCGCGGGGCCGCGCGGCGCGCCCGTTCGGACTGGATGAAGATCGAGCAGCAGCGCGGCATCTCGGTCACGTCCAGTGTGATGACTTTCGAGAAGGCTTATGGTGGAGAGTCGATCACCTTCAACCTGCTCGACACGCCGGGGCACGAGGACTTCTCCGAAGACACCTATCGTACGCTGACCGCGGTCGACAGCGCGATCATGGTGATCGACGCAGCCAAGGGTATCGAGCCGCAAACGCGCAAGCTGTTCGAAGTCTGCCGGTTGCGCAGCGTGCCGATCATCACTTTCGTCAACAAGGTTGACCGCGAAGGCCGTCCGGTGTTCGAGCTGCTCGACGAGATAGCGGACATGCTCGCGCTAGACGTTTCGCCACAGATGTATCCAGTCGGCATGGGCGGCGAGTTTCAGGGCATTCTCGATTTTGCCAGCGACACGATTGCGCGGCCCGAAGGCCCCTCGAAGGAATTTCATGGCAAGCGCGATGCGAATGCGGGGCTGCCTGACGAGATCGCCGAGAATGTCGAACTGGCGCAAATCGGTTATCCCGAATTTGATCTGGAAGCCTATCGCAACGGCGATTTGACCCCGGTCTTCTTCGGCTCGGCGCTCAAGAATTTCGGGGTCGAGGAACTCATTGACGCGATCGCCAAATGGGCCCCGCCGCCGCGCCCGCAGCCCGCTGGCGACGAGCTGATTCCGCCGACGCGTGACGAGGTGACCGGCTTCATTTTCAAGGTGCAGGCCAATATGGACCCCAACCACCGTGACCGAATCGCCTTCATGCGGATGGTATCGGGCACCTTCAAGCGTGGCATGAAGCTGACGCCTTCAGGCCTGGGCAAACCGATCGCGGTGCATTCGCCGATCCTGTTCTTCGCACAGGACCGTGAACTGGCCGACACCGCTGAGGCGGGCGACATTATCGGCATCCCCAACCACGGCACCTTGCGGGTGGGCGATACGCTGAGTGAGAGAAACCAGCTGCGCTTTACCGGCCTGCCCAATTTCGCGCCGGAAATCCTGCGCCGCGTGGTTTTGCGTGATCCGACCAAGACCAAGCAATTGCGGAAAGCGTTGGATGACCTTTCGGAAGAGGGCGTGATTCAGGTCTTCTACCCTGAAATCGGCGCGCAATGGATCGTCGGCGTGGTCGGCCAATTGCAGCTGGAAGTGCTGATCTCGCGGCTGGAGGCGGAATACAAGGTTGAAGCAACGCTCGAAGCCTCGCCCTTTGCCACGGCGCGCTGGTTGAAAGGGACAGAGGCGGCGCTGAAAGCCTTTGAGGATTTCAACCGCGCCAATCTGGCGCGTGACCGCGATGGCGATCTGGTGTTCATGGCCAAAAGCCCGTGGGACGTCGGCTATCAGCAGGAAAAGAATCCGGACCTGGTCTTTTCGGCCACCAAGGAAAGGTGATCTTGCGGGCTGCCGCACTTCGCGGCATGGAAGTCGCATGATGCCCGCCGGACCCAATTCACAAACCTTTATCTCGCAGCGACTGCGGCTCAACTATCTCGACTGGGGCAATCGCGGCAAGCCGCCGCTGGTGCTGGTCCACGGCGGGCGTGACCATGCCCGCAGTTGGGATTGGGTGGCCGAACAATTGTGCCAGGATTGGCATGTCGTGGCGATGGACCACCGCGGCCATGGTGACAGCGAGTGGGTTTCCGACGGGAACTACAATTCGAGCGACATGGTTTATGACCTTGCGCAATTCATCCACCAGCTGGGCGTGGGACCAGTGACGATTGTCAGCCATTCCATGGGCGGCAATGTCTCGCTGCGCTATGCCGGGACTTTCCCGGACATGGTGACCAAGATCGTCGCGATCGAGGGGTTGGGACCGAGCCCGGCACGCCAGGCAGAGATACGCGCCAAGCCTTTTCCTGAACGACTTAACGAATGGATCGGGCAGAAGCGCAAGGCTTCAGGCCGCACGCCGCGCAAATATGAAAGCATTGAAGCCGCCTTTGCCCGGATGATCGAGGAAAATTCCTACCTCACCGAGGAACAGGCCCGGCATCTGACCGTGCACGGCGTCAACCGTAACGAGGATGGCACCTATAGTTGGAAATTTGATCCGCATCTCAATGTCTGGCCGGTCGAGGAGCTGGCTGATGAATTCCTGCACCAGACCTGGGGCGCGATCGCCTGCCCCACGCTGCTGCTCTATGGTGCCAACAGCTGGGCCTCGAATCCCGAGAAAGACGGGCGCATCAAATATTTCAATCATGCCAAGGTGATAGAGTTCGAAAAGGCCGGGCATTGGCTGCACCATGACCAGTTCGATCGGTTCATGCGGACCCTGAGGGAATTTCTCTGATGGCGGATTTCTCAAGCGAGCTCAGCGATAAGCACATCGCAATGATCGAAAATCAGCCGGTGTTCTTCGTCTCGACTGCGGCGCCGGCGGGCCGGATCAACCTCAGTCCCAAAGGCTATGACGCGTTCCGTGTGCTTTCACCCAAGCGGGTCGCCTATCTCGACCTGGGCGGGTCTGGCAATGAGACCCATGCCCATCTGGCGGCAGATGGCAGGATCACCGTGATGTTCTGCAATTTCCAGCAACCCGCTCTGATTCTGCGCATCTATGGCCGCGGGGTGGCGGTGCTGCCACAGGATGAGGGTTGGAAAAGGCTTGCTGCCAATTTCACCCTGCTGCCTGGAACGCGCCAGATCTTCGCGATTGATGTTGAGAGCGTGCAGACCAGCTGCGGTTGGGGCGTCCCTTTCATGGAATTCCAGGAAGAGCGGCAAACGCTAAAGAAAGCGCACGCGCAATCTGATCCCAAGGAATGGGAAGCCAAGATGGCGACTCGAATTTCGAGCATCGACGGTCTGCCAACCCGCGCTACCGATCGCTACATCGCCGGCGAGTAGCAGCATTCGAGCGTGGAACTCACTTTCGCCAGCTATAACATCCACAAGGCGGTTGGGCTCGATCTGCGCCGGGACCCTGACCGGATCATTACCGTGCTGCGCGAGGTGGATGCCGATGTGATCGCCTTGCAGGAAGTGGACAGGCGCGTGGGCGATCGCGCCAGCGTGCTGCCGCGCGCCCTGCTGGACGATACGCCGTGGCAGGTGGTTCCGGTGGCAAGGCGTCCGCGCAGCCTGGGCTGGCATGGCAATGCCCTGTTGGTCAGGCGGGAATACAAAGTGCTCGCCTCCGAACCGCTCCACCTGCCGATGCTGGAGCCGCGCGGTGCGGTAATGGCAGAGGTTGCGATCGGCCAGCGGCGGCTGCGCGTGCTAGGCGCGCACCTTGATATCTCGGGGTTGCGGCGGCGCGACCAGGTGCACGCAATGCTGGATTATTGCGCCCAGTGTGAGCGCTTGCCGACCGTGATCATGGGCGATTTCAACCAATGGGGTC
>JBNLDR010000092.1:0-9056 GCA_050304495.1 Altererythrobacter sp. | reverse complement strand
GGTCGCTAGCAGATAGTCCGGTTTTCGAGCTTAGTTTGCCAAAAGCAGATAGCCCGCAATCGGCCCAAATCTGGTCGCTTTGCTTGCTCGATTGAACGTCCGCTTTCCACCCTAATAGCGGAAACCTAGCCCGTTTTCTCGATGTCCCGAAAGCAGACATAGCCCGAGGATCGAACCCGACGCGCGAAGTGACCGGCTTGATGGTCGGTTGCTGTGCCGTGCTGTCTATGCGAACGAGATAACGACCAAGAGGAAGCGCCCTAGCGAGGTCGCCGGGGGAAATCCGAGACTACCCCCGAGGCTACCCCGGTACGGAATGGCGGGGCCATCTAGTCAGCTAAGTGCTTGAAAAGATGGTGGGCGCGGCAGGGATTGAACCTGCGACCCCACCCGTGTGAAGGGTGTGCTCTACCACTGAGCTACGCGCCCGTCCCGAGGCGGCCATGGCGGCACACCGGACAGGCGCGCGCCATTGCCACTTCGTCGCCCGGTTGGCAAGCCCGATTGGCAGGCGGAACCCTGTTGCCCGCGGTCAGTTCCGCAGCAGCGCAGCAATCGCTTCAAGCCAACCGGTGCGTGGTGCAGAACCTGCGCCAGCTCGCGCCTGACTCGGACATTCCAGGCAATAGGCCTGGACCGAGCGTGTTCCCGTGATCCGGTCCAGATCGTGGGCGAGATTGGCCTTGAGCTGGCCCTGTTGCCGCGCGACAAGCCCGAACAAATCAGCCCCGGTGGTCAATTCCCTGCTGTCGCTGCCAATCATGCGGCGCAGCAGCGAATCGTAATTATTGTTCGCAACACCCAGATATTTGGCGTGCCAATCGCCATCCTTCAGGCCAGCTTTCTGCGCCGCCCAGGCCAGCGCATCGTCGACGCCGCCAAACTGGTCCACCAGCCCCAGCTGGCGCGCGCTGCCACCATCCCACACGCGGCCCTGCGCAAGCCGGTCAACCTGATCGACCGGCATCTTGCGTTGCTTGCTGACCAGTCCCAGGAATTTGGCATAGGTGTTTTCGACCGAGCTTTGGAAGATGCGGTCCACTTCGGGTGGGAATCCGCCGATCAGGTCCGGCTGGCCCGATAGCGGCGTGGTGCTGAAGCCGTCCGAATTGATACCCAATTCGGCGGCCGCGCCTTCGAAGGTGGGTATCACGCCGAAAACGCCAATCGATCCGGTGATCGTTTCGGGCTGGGCAAAGATCCGGTCTGCCGGGGTGGAAACCCAATAGCCGCCGCTTGCCGCCAGATTGCCCATCGAAACGACGACAGGAATGCCGGTCTGTTTGTGGCGCAAGATCGCGCGGCGTATCTCTTCCGATGCGGGGACCGATCCGCCCGGAGAATCGACCCGCACCACCAATGCGGCCAGATCGTCGCTCAAGGCATCGTCGAGCAGATCAGCAATCCGGCTTCCGCCCGCCACGCCCGGCCCGGCATCGCCATCGACAATCTCCCCGGCGATGGTGACCACGCCGATCGCCTTCCCTTTCTTGGCCGGGGCGCTGTCAGCGACATAGGGGCCAAGATCTGTTGCAGCGAATGTGCCGGGGCGATCATCCCACGGGTCCTCACCCGCCAGCTCTGCCACGTGATCTCCAAATTCGATCCGGCTACCCAGCTTGTCGACCATGCCAGCAGCCAGCGCCGCCTTTGCCAGATCGCCGCCAGAGGCATCGACCCATCCGGCGGGGTCACCGGTAATCTGGTCGATCTTCAGCGCAGGGCGAGCCTTTGTCACATTGGCCTTCCACTCTTCCCACAGCGCGCCGTACAATGCGGTGTAATTCTCCCGCGATTCATCCGACATGGAATTGCGCGAATAGGGCTCCACCGCCGATTTATATGTCCCGACGCGATAGACGCGGGCATTGATTCCCAGCTTCTTGAGCAAATCGCCGTAATAGAGATGCGCGCCGCCCGGCCCGGCGATCAACGCGCCGCCCATGGGATCGAGCCATACCTCGCTGGCATGTGCGGCCAGCAACATACCATCGTCGGCATAACCAAAAGCATAGGTCAGAACCGGCTTCTTTGCCGCACGGACCCGGTCGATCGCCTCCGCAACGGCCTGCAGATGAACCTGTCCGCCGCCAAGGAAACCCGAAAGATCGAGCACAACGGCCTTGATCCGGTCATCGTCGGCAGCGGCATCAAGCGCCTGCACTAGCTCGCGCGCGGGATATTCGCCGATCGGCGCTTCCTGGCTGAGCAGGGCTTCGAGCGGATCGATCTCGCTGCGTTCCTCCACCACATAGCCTTCGAGGTCCAGCAACAAGGCGCCATCATGCACCTGGCCGGGGCTGGGGCGGGCGCTGAGGATCGAGAAAAGCATCACGAAAAACAACAGCATGAAGACCAGGACCAATGCGTCCTTGATCCCGACCAGAAGTCGCCAAACCTTGCCAGCAAAACTCATATTGCGTCTTTCCAATGTCCTTTGTCTGCTTACCTAAGGGCGAATGGGCAAAGTTCCACTCAATTCGCGTCGGAAAACCGGTTGAGCGCGCGATATGGCTCGTCGAACGGCGAACTAGGGCGCAATAGGGGGGTGGAAAACGCAATTCCCTGCTGGACGGTTGGTTAAATCCAACCTAGGGCGCTGTTTCATGCAAGACCTGATTCACGAGATCGAACAGTTCTGCCTTCGCAACGATATTTCGGAAACGCGATTTGGCGAACTGGCGCTCAATGACAAACCCTTCGTATCGCAATTGAAATCGGGCCGTGACCTGCGCAGCAGCACGGCGGCGAAGCTGCGCAAATTCATGGCCGAATATGAAGCGGGCGGGCCTGTTGCTGCGGCGCAATCTGACCGCTATCCCGCTGGCGCGCTGGCCTTTCCGCATCGCGATCTGCTGGGGATTGCGCAGCTGGAACGGCACGAAATTCTCTATGTGCTAGACCAGGCCGAGCCATGGGTGGAGCTCAATCGTCAGCCCGACAAGCATGCAGGTCTGCTTTCCGGCCTCACCATCATCAACGCCTTCTTCGAGAATTCGACCCGGACGCTGCTGAGCTTCGAGATTGCAGGAAAGCGACTGGGCGCGGATGTGGTCAATATGCACGCCGCGCAATCCAGCGTAAAAAAGGGTGAGACGCTGATCGACACTGCGATCACGCTCAACGCCATGCGCGCCGATGCGATCGTGATCCGCCATGGGTCGAGCGGAGCGGTGAATCTGATCGCCAGCAAGGTCGATTGTCCGGTGCTCAATGCCGGGGACGGCCAGCACGAACATCCCACGCAGGCGCTACTCGATGCGCTTGCGCTGCGCCAGGCCTTGCGGCGGCGGGGCGAGCGTTCGGACGATTTCACCGGGCTCAATGTGACGATTTGCGGCGATATCCTGCACAGCCGCGTGGCGCGCTCGAACATATTGTGCCTGCAGGCGCTGGGTGCCTCTGTGCGCCTTTGTGCCCCTCCTGCGCTGATGCCCGCGGGGGTGGAGGCGATGGGGGCACAGCCGTTCCATGATTTCGATGCAGCGCTGGAGGGCAGCGATGTGGTGATGATGCTGCGGTTGCAGACAGAGCGGATGCAGGGCCAGTTCATTCCCTCGGCGCGCGAATATCACCACTTATACGGCCTGACCAAGACACGGCTCGATTGCGCCGCGCCGGATGCGCTGGTGATGCATCCCGGGCCGATGAATCGCGGGGTCGAAATCGATAGCGAAGTGGCCGATCTGCTCGATCGGTCGATCATCACCCGGCAGGTGGAAATGGGCGTGGCGGTGCGGATGGCTTGCCTCGACATCCTGACGCGCCGCAGGCGAGGGGTTGAAGGATGGGGAGAGGCAGCATGAAGCAGCAGCGCCCACTCTCGATCATCAATGGCCGCGTGGTGACGCCGGACGGGGTCAGCCCCGGCGGGGTGCGCTGCGCGGATGGCCGGATCACGGCGATCGGCGCGGTAGAACCGCAGGACGGCGATGAGGTGATCGACGCCAAGGGGCAGCTGATCGCCCCCGGCCTGGTTGATTTCGGGGTCTTCGCGATCGACAAGCCGGCCTTCCATTTCGGCGGGATTACCCGCGCCGCGCTGATGCCCGATCAGTCGCCCGCGCTCGATTACCCCAGCCGCGTCAATTACATCGCCAAGAGCGGCAAGCCCGATCTGTGGGTTCATCCGCTGGCCGCCGCAACACAGGGGCTGGCGGGCGAGAGCCTGGCAGAAATTGCCTTGATGAAGGAGGCGGGCGCGCGCGGCGTCGCAACCGGGCGGCGCTGGATCGCCGATAGCGGCGTGATGCTGCGCCTGATGCAATATGCCGCCATGCTCGATCTGGTGGTGGTGAGCCATGCCGAAGACAGTGGTCTGGTGGGCGCGGCGGCGGCCACTGCGGGCGAAATGGCGAGTCGGCTGGGCCTGCCCAGCGCACCGGCACAGGCAGAGGCGCTGGCGGTGGCGCGCGACATTGCGCTGGCCGAGATGAGCGGCGCGCGGCTGCATTTGCGGCAGGTGACGACCGCTGCGGCGCTGGATCTGCTGCGCGCAGCCAAGGCGCGCGGGGTCAACGTCACCGCCGGGGTTACGCCTGCGCATTTCATGCTGTCAGACCTTGCGACGGCTGATTTCCGAACCTTTGCGCGGCTTTCCCCGCCACTGCGCAGCGAGGCTGACCGACAGGCGGTGATCGCGGCAATCGGCGATGGTACGATCGACGTCATCTCTTCGGGCCACGATCCGCGCGGGCCGGAAGACAAGCGCTTGCCCTTTTCCGATGCCGAACCGGGCATGGCCGGGGCTGAGACATTGCTGGCGATGACGCTGACGCTTGTTCGCGACGAGGTGATCGACCTGCCGCGTGCGTTTGGCTTGCTCGCAGCCAATCCGGCGCGCCTTTTGGGGCTGGACGTAGGCGTTCTCGTCGAAGGGCGAGAGGCGGACATTGCCTTGATAGATCAGGACAGGCCATGGGTGGTCGATTGCCGCAAGATGGCGGCCAGCGCAGGCAATACGCCCTTTGATGGCCAGCCGACGCAAGGCCGAGTAACCGCGCTGTTTAAGGGTGGGGTCAAGGTCAGCTAAAAAAACGCCCCCGGAACCAAAGGGTGCCGGGGGCAGTCTCGCTGAAGATTTGGAGAGAATTCTGGATTAGCGCGCGGCCATCCGTACCTGCGTGGCCACGGCGCCGGGCAGCGTCCGGCCTTCGGCGTAGGCGAAGCAGCCCTTGCCCGAAGCCTTGACCGCCGAACATAGGTTGCGTGCACTTGCTGCGCCGAAACCAGCGGCGGCAACGCGGAAATAGGTTTTGCCGTTCACCTTGGCTTCGGTGATCACGAAGTCGTGACCCGAAAGCTGGGAATAGCGCTTCAGGTAGATTCCCGTAGCGCGTTCTGCATTGGCCTTGCTGGAAAAGCTGCCCAGCTGCACCAGATGCGTTGCTTCGTTGGTTGCGGCCATGCGCCGCTGCGAGGAAGTGGCGGCAATGCGCGTAGCCGGCTTGGCCGAAGCCGCAGGCTCAGGAGCATCCTGGACAACAGCGCGCGATACGAAGCGCTCGCCAGCCGGAACTTCATAAACTTCCGGCTCATTGGCGGCGAAGGCAGTTTCGAAGCTGGCCGTCTGGGCCGGGACTTCCTGTACCTGTTCGGCGAATGCAAATTGTGCGCCTTGATCTGCGGCAAGCTCGCCCGCCGGGATCTGGGCGGCGGCTTCTGCCACCATGACCTCATGCGCCGGATAATTGGCGAGCGCGAGCTGCGCCGGCTGGCCCGAATCCTGGACCGGTTCCACCTGCAGCAGGCTGGCGATGCGATGTTGGAAAGCTTCGGGCTGGGCATTCTGGGCCCATTCGCCGATGCGATCGTCGATCTGGTCGGCGGGAACGTCCTCTGCAGCCATTACCCTCGCAGCGCGCCAATTGCCCTGTAGGGCATAGGCATAGGCGAGGTTCTGGCGAACCTTGGCGGTGTTCTGGCCGCCGCGAAGCGCATTGGCGAGCACGTGGACGCCGCGATCGGGCTGGCCGGCCAGCGCCATCGCCAGACCCAGGTCAGCCGGATCGATATCGTCCTGCCACTGGTCGAGCGCGGCAATGGCTGCTGCATTGTCACCCAGCGCCGCTTCGGCAAGGGCATAACTGAGCACAGTGCGCGGATCGCTGTCACCCAGCTCCAGCGCATCGTTGAAACTGGTAGCTGCGGCCTGGAAACGGCCGGATTCGAGATAGGCGGCGCCTAGCAGCGCGCGATAATTCGCATTGCGCGGCTCTGCCAGAACGGCAGCTTCGGCATGGGTAACGGCCGTGCTGACCTTGCCCTTTGCCAGTGCGACTTGCGCCTTGCTGAACGATGTTTCGGCGCGCGGTGCGGCGTGCGTTGTGCAGCCTGCCAGCGCGATGCTGGCCAGCGCGGTGGTGACCGCGAGACCGATCATCGGCTTGTTGGTTTCTGTGCGGGTCATCTTCTTTCCCCCTTCATTCAGCGAGTTCATGCGCAATTACTTGCGCTTCATCTTGTCGGCGAGCAGGTCGAGCTCATCGATATCGGCGAGCAACGCGTCGAGCGCGTCGGTTACCAATTGTTGGGCGCTGCAATCCTTCATGGTCGCAGCCAGGCGCAGCTTGAGATGGCGTTCGGAATCGAGCCGCAATGTGAATGCGGCGCGTTTGCCCTGGGCGCTGGCGCGGCGGCGCGGCGCAGGTTCGCAGATTTCAGATTCGCAAACCGGGGCAGCATCCTGGACAATGCGTTCTGCCAGAACAGCCTGTTGGTCACGGATGGCCATGGTCGACGCGGTCTTCGACGCGGAAACCCGTGCTGCTGCCTTGGGTGTGATCGGAACGATGTCAGCAGTCTGTGGCTGCTCATCATCGTCAAGCCCCATGTCGTTCCAGCCCAAATCTTCCAGATTGGCCGGAGAGGCATCGGGAATCGGGGCCAATTGCGGGCGCATAGCCGGTTTGGCGCCGCCTTTGCGCGCCAGCAGTGTCGGTCCAAGAGAGGCGAAGCTGGCTTCGGACATGACTGCTTGCGCTCCTTATTGGGCGACGCGGCGGCCAAAACCGCCGGCCGGACGATTTGTTCCGGGGATCTGCGATTGCGTATTGGGTGCTGCAAACACGGTGCGGCGGAAGTTCTTTTCGAGCCGGTCCGAGATGTAATTCCACAATGCCGTGATTTCGGCAGCGCTGCGACCTTCGGGATCGACTTCCATCACCGTGCGGCCGTCAATCATCGATGCGGCAAAATCGGTGCGGTGATGTAGCGTGATCGGGGCCACGGTGCCGTGCTGTGACAGCGCGACTGCTGCTTCCGAGGTAATCTTGGCCTTGGGGGTGGCGGCGTTGACCACAAAGACCAACGGCTTGCCCGCACGCTCGCACAGGTCAACCGTGGCACCCACTGCGCGCAGATCATGCGGGCTGGGCCGGGTTGGCACAACGATCAGCTCGGCCACCGAGATGACTGACTGGATCGCCATGGTGATAGCTGGCGGCGTATCGATCACGGCCAGCTTGAAACCCTGCTGACGCAAGACCTGCAAATCGTTTGCAAGGCGTGCGACGGTGGTCTGGGCGAAGGCCGGATATTCCGCCTCGCGCTCGTTCCACCAATCGGCCAACGAACCCTGCGGGTCGATGTCGATCAGTACGACCGGGCCCGCGCCTGCGCGCTGGGCTTGAACGGCGAGATGGCCAGACAAGGTCGTCTTGCCTGATCCGCCCTTCTGCGATGCCAAAGCTAGTACTCGCAAGGCTTAGGTCCCCCTGGTTAGCCCCTGATTCATGGCCGCAATGCGACCTGCAGGACTGGGATCGCAGGATACCCCTAATATTGGGTTAACGAGTGCGCAGGGATGTCGAATAGGTGAGGAAACGCTTTCCTAACGCTTCGTTCACTATGTTGCATGGCATGGAGCTGGCGGGCATGCCGGCAATAAGGGGATTTGAGATGAATCTGGGTCACGCAAGGCTGGGGCTCTGTTGCACCGTGGCTATTATCTTGGGGGCTCAGGCATTGCCTGCGCAGGCCGATGTCAAGGACGGGGTCGATGCCTGGACCCGCGGCGACTATGCCGCTGCGATCGTCGAATGGCAGGGGCCTGCTGAAGCGGGCGACCCTGATGCGCAGTTCAATCTGGCGCAGGCCTATCGTCTGGGGCGCGGGGTTGAGGCCGACAACGCCAAGGCGCAACTCTATTACGAGCGGGCCGCCGCAAACGGCCATCTCAAGGCAGCGGACAATTTCGGCCTGATGCTGTTCCAGCAGGGGCAGAAAGAACGCGCCATGCCCTATATCAAGGCTGCTGCAGGGCGCGGCGATCCACGTGCGCAATATGTGCTGGGCCTGGCGCACTTCAATGGCGACATGGCAGAGAAGGACTGGGTCCGCGCCTACGCTCTGGTCTCACTGGCGCAGGCCGCCAGCCTGCCGCAGGCATCCGCCGCGCTGCAGCAAATGGATTCCTATGTTCCCTTGCAGGATCGCCAGCGCGCACAATTGCTGGCCGCCGATTTGCGGCGCGAAGCCGATGCGCGGCGCGCCGCCCAGCTGGCATCGGTCGATCTGACGACAGGTCAGGCGCTTTCGGTCGAGCCAAGCGGCCGCGTCCCGCGCCAGGTCCAGCCACAGCCCCTGCCGCCATCGAATGCGGCGGGCCTGGCCCAGGCATCCGGCCCTGCTTCCGCCGGGGCGGATTATGCCCGGCCAAAGGAACCGGTACTGGTTGCAGGAATGGTTGAGCCCAGGACGTCAGCGCCTCCGAGCGCGGTAGCGGTGCAGCCAGCTCCACGGCCAGCCGCAAGCATTGCTGCGACGAGCGGCGATGGGCCGTGGCGCGTGCAGCTGGGCGCATTTGGCGTTTCAGGCAATGCCCAGCGTTTGTGGGGTAAGCTTTCCGTATCGGCGGCCCTTGCGGGCAAGAAGCCTTTCTATGTTCCGGCGGGCAGACTGACCAAGCTCATGGCGGGCGGTTTCGCATCGCGCGGAGAGGCTCAGGCGGCCTGCGATAAGCTCAAGGCTTCGGGACAGGCCTGTATCGTTACCGGCCGCTGAGCACCTCAATTTCCCCCTTCCCATACTGACCTACTGTGTTAGAACAGTGGTTT
>JBNLDR010000091.1:0-9126 GCA_050304495.1 Altererythrobacter sp. | reverse complement strand
GATTCAGGCTGTGACGGTAGAATATGAAAACCGTCCGATTCCGCCCGAGACAGAACAGAAACTAACCAAGGTTCTTCTCTCGATCCTGGAAGATTACATCGAAGAATAGCCTCATCTGAGAGAGAACCTATGCCGTTCCGCATGACAGAGATGGTGGGGTGCGAATTCCCGCTATTCGCCTTTTCGCATTGCCGCGATGTGGTGGCGGCGGTGAGCCGCGCGGGCGGATTCGGCGTGCTGGGCGCGGTCAGCTACACCCCCGAACAGCTTGAGATGGAGCTCGGGTGGATTGACGATCATATCGATGGCAAGCCCTATGGGGTGGATGTACTGATCCCTGAAGTTCAGGCGGTCGATATGAGCGTTTCGGTGGACGAAATCGTCGCCTCCATCCCGGCGCAATATCGCGATTTCACGCGCCAGATCCTGCGCGATGCCGGGATCAGCGAAGGTGACGCAGCCCCGCTGGGCGGCTCGCAGCGGCCCAATACCTCGCTGGGGCAGGAACTGCTGCAGGTGAGCTTCAACCACCCGGTGCGCCTGATCGCCAATGCGCTGGGCACGGCGCCCCCGGCGATGATCGAGGCCGGCAAGAAATACGGCATCCCTGTTGCCGCGCTGGTCGGCGCGAAAGAACATGCGTTGAAGCAGATCGAGGCCGGGGTCGATATCATCGTGGCCCAGGGCGGCGAAGGCGGCGGGCATTGCGGCGAGGTGAGCACTGTGGTGCTGATCCCCGAAGTGATCCAGGCTATCGAAGAAGCGGGGGCCGATATCCCCGTTCTGGCCGCGGGCGGCATCATGAACGGGCGGCAGATGGCCGGGATGATGGCGATGGGCGCGGCCGGAGTATGGTGCGGCAGCGTATGGCTGGCCACGACCGAGGCCGAAACGCATGAAGTGTTCCGCGAGAAGATGGTCGCCGCCACCAGCCGCGATACGATCCGATCGAAGCATCGCACCGGCAAATACAGCCGCCAGTTGCGCAGCGGGTGGCACGCAATGTGGGAACAGGCGGGCCTTCCCGCCCTGCCCATGCCGTTGATGAGCCTGCTTTCCGAACCGGTGCTGCGCGCGATCGACAAGGCGGCGGTGAACGGCAACCCCAAGGCGCAAGAGCTATGCTCTTACTGGGTCGGCCAGGGCGTGGGCCTGGTACGCGAAGTCACCTCTTCAGGGCAGGTTGTGCAGCAGTTCAAGCAGGATTTCGTGACCGGCTTCGAAACGCTCGCAACCAATCTTGAATAGCTAGGTCGGCCTAATTCTTCACGCCGCGATCACGCGGGATCACCGCCATGGTAATGCGCGAGATGCACACCAGCCGGCCTTCGTCATCGACAATGCGGATCGACCAGATCTGCGTCGTGCGGCCAATATTCTCCGCCGTCGCCGTGGCATGGACATAGCCATCATAGGCCGGGCGCACATGGTTGGCGTTGATCTCCATCCCCACCGCGACGAATTTCGTCCCGTCGATCGCGCGGCTCGCCGCGACCGAACCAACCGTTTCGGCCAGCACGACCGATGCGCCGCCATGGATACGCCCAAAGGGCTGCATGGTGCGTTCTGTGACCGGCATGCGCGCCGTGACGAAATCCGCGCCAGCTTCGGTGAATTCGATGCCCAGAAAGCCGGGCATGCTCGCCTTGCCAATCGCGGTCATCTGTTCGGGCGAAGGAATCTGTCCTTCCCACCACACATTGGTCTTGCTCATGGCCCGGTACATGACGGCAGGCGCACTTCTTGTCCATGCTGACGTTGCGGAAGGTCCAGTCATCAAAATCGCTTCCTCAAAGCGACAATTCCGTCAGTCCGGGATGGCCCAAGGGGCGCGGCCCCAATGGCCAGTGGAACAGCCGGTCCTGCTGGCGGATCGCAAGGTCGTTTATGCTCGCGATCCGCCGCGCCATGTAACCGTGCTGATCGAACTCCCAGTTTTCATTGCCATAGCTACGCCACCATTGGCCGGTGCCATCGTGCCATTCATAGGCAAAGCGCACCGCGATCCGGTTGCCCGCAAAGGTCCATAATTCCTTGATCAGGCGATAATCGCGCTCGCGTTCCCATTTACGGGTCAGGAAGTCCTCGATCTGCGCGCGCCCAAACAGGAATTGGTCGCGATTTCGCCAGCGGCTGTCAGGCGTATAGGCGAGTGCAACCCGCACCGGATTGCGGCTGTTCCAGCCATCTTCCGCCGCCCGGACTTTTGCGGCAGCGGATTTGGCATCGAATGGCGGAAGGGGGGCACGTTGCTCCATTGCGCATTCAACCGAACGGGGTGGCGAATTCGACCCGGATGCCGCCGGGGATCGCGCACATGAAATGCCTTACCGGCGACCCGGCGCGGATCGGCTGCGGATCGAATTCGATCGATACACCTGGCCAATCGCGGACACGGCCATGGACAAGCTGCAACGCCGCCTCGTCAGCCACTGCCAGGGCCAGATGGTGCAGGCCGATATTCTTGCGCCGGTCGAACGCCCGTGCAGTGGCCGGGTCCTCTACCTGCCAAAGCGTGATCAAAGTGGTGCCATCGGAAACGAAGACGGCGGGATAATCGGGCACCTCTCCAACCGCGTTGTAGCCCAAGGCATCGCAAAAAAAAGCGCGGGCAGCGTGAAGATCGGGCACGGCGAGCCCGATATGGTGCGCGCCAAGAGTCAGTGCCTTGTCAGTCATGTTTGGTCCTTTCGAATGTGTGGTCAGGATTGCGAGCGGAGTTGCGCCAGTTCGGCGCGCAAGCGTGCGTTTTCATCGACCAGAGGGCGGATGCTTGCGGCCACTTCGGGCTCGGAAAAGCGCGGAGTGATGTGCTGCGGGCAGTTCCAGTCAAACCCGACCACATCGATGACGTAGGCGCGTTCGCCGACGGCGCCGTAGCCCCGTGGCATCAGCTCTGCGAGCAAACCCGGATCTTCATGCGCAAGGACAACGCTGCCTCGCCCGAGAATTTTCAGGCGGCGACGATTGGGGTAATCGACAAGGAACAGCGAGAGGCGCGGTTCGGCTGCCAGATTGGTGGTGGTGACATGCTGGCGATTGCCGCGATAGTCGGCGAAACCAAGCCGGTTGCCTCCGATCAGCCTGAGGAAGCCTGCCGGGCCACCGCGGTGCTGGACATAGGGCCAGCCTTCGGGGGTTACCGTCGCCAGGTAAAAGCTGTCACGCGCCGCGATAAACTCCGCTTCCCTGGCGGTGAGCTGATCGGGAGCGCCATCAGCCCCCGCCTCCATCCGGGCATAGGCTTCGCGCGAACCATCGATTTCCTGCATGGCGCGGGCAGCATCGCTGAACAGCGTGTGGACGTAATTGCGCGCCATGACTTCCTCCTGCGGAAGGGCCGGACGCTTTGCACGCCGGGCCATTCGTTCTCTGGCACGGAGATAGATCACACCTATTTCGATGATAATTGTATATTCTTGTGAATTACTATTCCATAATGTGAGATAATATGGACCGCCTGTCTGCCTATCGGATGTTCGCCGAAATTGCCCGTGTCGGCAGCTTCACCGGCGCTGCGCAGCGATTGGGAGTTTCGCCGCAGGGGGTGACACGCGGGATCGCCGCGCTCGAAGAACATCTCGGCGTTCGGCTGTACCAGCGCAGCACCCGCGCCGTCTCGCTAACGGCGGAAGGGGCTGGATTGTTGCCCCGGATCGAAGCGATCCTGCACGAACTGGACGAAACCGAACGCGCCACCACCGGCACTCTTGCCGAGCCACAAGGTGAGCTGGCGATCACCGCACCGATCACCTTCGGGCAGCTCCATGTCGCCCCCGTCGTCGCAGGCCTGCTTGCTCGGTATCCGCAGCTTGATGTGCGCCTGCTGCTGATCGACCGCAATGTCAGGCTGATCGAAGAAGGGGTGGATGTGGCGGTGCGGATCGGAGCCCTGGAGGATTCGGCGCTGAGGGCAATCCAGATCGGGAACGTTCGACAGGTGATTGCCGCCAGTCCCGCTTATCTTGCGCGCAAGGGTGTGCCAACCTGCCCTGGAGGCCTTGGCCAACATGACCTGATCGTATCCACTGGTCCGCGCGGAGCGAGCGAATGGCGTTTCGCCGGACAATCTGAGCCAGCAGGCTGTCGACGGCGGTTTCGCGTCAATACCGTGTTGGCTGCCCTCGCCGCCGCAGAAGCTGGCGTAGGCCTAGCCAACTTCCTTTCCTACCAGGTGGCCGACGCGCTGGCTGCCGGGCGATTGGTCGAAGTCCTGAAACCCGAAACTGTCACCCCCATCCCGGTGAGCCTTGTGTTCGATCCATCCCGCTCAGGTTCGGCAGCAACGCGCGCCTTCATCGACGCGATGCGGGAACGCGCGCAGACCACGCGTTGGGATTGATCCGGCGGCGCGCTGCGCCGGTGAAAGCAGATTCAGAAACGCATCATTCCGGCTGCGGTCAGCACCGCACCGCAGACCAGCGTCACCGCCGCCCAGCCACGATGCATGTGCGAGAGGTTGCGCAGCCAGAAATGGAAGTAGATATCGGAGAAGCCGATCACGAACAGCGCCTCTATCACCATGGCCGCGCCAAGCACCTTCATGACGCAGGTCAGGATATCGGCCGAGATCCACGGGTTGAGCAACCACACCGCGGCGCCGGTCACCAATTCCAGCATCCCGCAGACCAATTGCAGCGCAGGCGATTCCTCGATTTCCTTGACAACAGTTTGCCACACCCCCGGTTTGCGAAAGGCCCCGATCGCGGCAAACAGTGTAAACAAACCGAGCGTCAGCGCAGTCCACCCAGTCATATCGGTCAGATTATCCATCCATCACTCTCCCTCACCTTGATGCTAGCGAGGCAAAATGGTTCAGGCCAGTTCGGATTCACCACTCTGCCGAACCTTCTCACCAGAATAGACAAATTCAGGGGCATCCAGATCGGTATTGGGAATCTCGTTCCGCTCTGACCAATAATCCTGATTATGCCGCCATGCGGGCCTGTCTCCGCGCATCGGAAGCTTGCCCAGCCCGCGCATCAGATAGCCCGGATTGAAATTGTCCGCTTCGATCCAGGGGTGCAATTCCATCCCCTGATCGCCTTGCGGTACAGCCACTTCGACCCGGCTTGCCCCGATCTCGTCCATATGCTTGAGCAGGTTGCAGACGAAATCGCCCAGCATATCGACCCGCAAGGTCCAACTGGCGCGGAAATAGCCGAACACCCATACCAGATTGGGCACGCCGGTGAACATCATCCCGCGATAGTTGACCGTGTCATGCCAATCGACCGCCTCGCCATCGACCGAGACATTCATGTCACCCATGACCGACAGCTGGAAACCCGTGGCAGCGACGATGATGTCCGCTTCGATCTCTTCACCGGAAGACGTCACCACACCCTTTTCGGTGAAGTGATCGATCGTGTCGGTCACCGCGCTGACCTTGCCTGCGGCCACCGCCCGAAAGATATCGCCTTCCGGACAGAACGCGAGCCGTTGCTGCCAGACGCGATAGCTCGGGGTGAAATGCGGTTCGAAAGGGAAGTCCGGATCGCCGGAAAAGGCGCGGACCAGTTCCTTCAGGTCTTCAAAGACCGCGTCAGGCTCTGTCTGGCAGCGTTTTGTCAGCTGGTCCTGGTCATACATGATCTGCGCGCGCACCACGCGGTGGATAGTTGGTTCGTCGATCCCGATTTCCCGCAGCCGGTCAGCCAGTTCGTTCTTGTTCTCGCTGCAATAGAAATAGGTCGGCGATCGCTGCAGCATGGTGACATGCGCCGCCGTCTTGGCGAATTCCGGGATCACCGTGGCCGCAGTCGCGCCCGATCCGATCACCAGGATCCGCTTGCCGGCATAGTCGATTTCCGGGTCCCACAGCTGGGCGTGGACGAACAACCCCTTGTAATCCTCGCGTCCCTTCCAATCAGGCAGATAGGGGTTCTCATGATCGTAATAGCCAGAGCACATCCACAGGAAGTTGCAGGTGAATGTCACCATCTCGCCATCGGCCAGACGCTCGGCAGTGACGGTCCAAAGATTGGTATCGCGCGAGAAAGCGCAGGAACGGATGCGATGGCCATAACGAATATGCTCGCCGATCCCGTTCTCCTCGATCACCTCACCCATATATTTCAGGATTTCTTCGGCGCTGGCGATTGGCGCGCCGACCCATGGCTTGAAGCGATAGCCGAATGTGTAAAGGTCCGAGTCTGAGCGCACGCCGGGATATTTATGCGTCTCCCAGGTGCCGCCGAATGTCTCCTTGGTTTCCAGGATGACATAGCTCTTGTCCGGGCACTGGTCCTGCAGGTGATAGGCCGAGCCAATGCCTGAAATGCCGGCACCTACGATCAGCACATCGACATGGGTCGCCTCAGCTTTCCCCTTCACATCTTCCATCGCGTTCATGCCGGCTCTCCTTCCCGCGCGTTCTTCCCTGCTTTTCGAATCGCAATAAGTTGCAATTCGCGCATTGATTTGACTCAAGTTAGGGTGTGCACCCTAATTATGTCAACCGCCGACCCAGATTGGCGAGCTCCAGCCACGTTCCTGGATCGTCAGCGACAAGCCGGGTCTCACGGGTTTCCCGGCACGGTTCGCTTCCCAGGTGCTCCAGCGACAAGTCGGCCGTTCCAAAACGCGAAGGTAGTAGAAGGCGCGGCGCTTGGGATCGAAATCGGGATCACGCCACGCGGCCTTGAGCTGCGCCGCCCCATAGCCAGTGGGTATCGCGCAAGAGGCAGTGTCGATGCCCGATTTCGCGGCCGGGCAACGGTGCGTCCTGGTATCAGGGGTGCCAGCATCGCAAGCGATGTCATAGACCTCCTCGCGCAAATTGCCCTTGGCATCGACCCAACCCCGGATCATCTGGAGCCGCTCCAGCCCGGCGCTATCGGGATCCTTCAACGCCTGCGCCAGAAAGGTCGGCGCGCCCTTCCCGCCAATCGCCAGATCGCCGCCCATCGGCACCCCGCCGCGATAGGCCAGCCTGGCAAAATCTTCGCGATCGAAGATTCCGGTCGGATATTCGTATCCGGCGAACAGGCGGACCTTCACCCTTGTACCCGAAGTGGCGAAGGTTTCCTTGCGGCGAAACGCCGCATAGATGTCTTCACGATTGTTCTGTTCCGCCCACACACCGGCGAGCCCCGCCGCGCTCCATTCGTAGAAGGGCGTCGCCGCCGTGCCCTGCAGCTTTTCCTCGCCCGGAACCACAAATGCCCGCCGCCCTTCCGGCATGCCATCCAGAGCCCCGGTCTTGCCGAAATAGCGATCTTCATCGACCGGCCCGCCACCATTGTGCGTATCGGATGATCCGATCAGCCCGAACTTGAAAGGATTGACGCCCAATTGCTGTTCCAGCGTCAGGCCTCGCTGCAACGCCTGGCGAACATAGCTGCCGTCGGTCTTGCCGGTAACTGTCGTTCCCAACAGCGTGTTGTAGATCTCGAAATCGGCCCATTCGTCATTGGGTGACAACATGGGGTGGGTATCGCTGGTACCCTTGACCTGCGTCATCTCCACGATCGGCTCGTTGCGCATGCGCTGGGCGGCATATTCGGCAGTAATCGGGCCGCCTGAAAAGGTGCTGAGTTCAAACATCCTGCCATTGGACACGTTCGAATTGTGCGGGATAGCGAGCGCCTCGATCCCCTTGCCGCGCAAGCCGTCGAGCCAATCCCACATGTCTTCCGGATTGTTTGAATCGAGAGATGTGAAGGGCAGCTCCGGCACTTTGCTGCCGCGAAACAGCACGATCCGGTGCAAATTCTGGCTGCCGGGCGCCGAAGTGTATTCATAGCCATGGAAAGTGGTGAATTTGCCCGGCTTGTAATAGCGCTCGGTCGCAGCGCCGATTTCTGCCCAGGTCGCCCGCTGGACGTCCTTGTTGTCGATCTCTTCGAGCGGTTTGCCGTCGCGCAGGCTCCCGGCAACCCTGCCAAAGGCTGCGGCGATCTTCTCGCGCACGGTCGAGAACATGTCTCTGGCATAGTCGACCAGCGACAAGGGGCTATTCGGATCATCCATGGCAGGCAGGACGCCGATATATTCCGAATGGTCGGTCACCGCGTAGAAATCCAGCGCACCGCCCTTCAGCTTGATTTGATACCCTGCCATATGGCGGATCGGCTCACCACGGGCATAGCGATAGGCATCATCCGGCGTCGCCCGGATGCCAAAGATATAGGCGTCGAACGAATATTTGGTGTGAACGTGGACGTCGCCGAACAAGGCCTGGCGTCGTTCAGGCGTATCAGCCGCTGCAGGTGTTGCCAGCAATCCGAATGCTACGCCAGCAAGCGCCGATTTGCGCAATTTCCGCGCGAAAGCTGAAACCTCCGTCATCGACTCTCTCCCTCTTCCCAGGGGGGAGTGTGCGCCGCCGCCCACCGCTTGTCCAGCGAAGGGCGGCGATGCCAGCGAGCCGTAACGTCAGCTGCCTTTCTGCGCCGAAATCCAGCGATCGATCTTCTGTTCCAGCACCGCCAGCGGCAGACCGCCGGTGTTCAGGACCTGGGCGTGGAAGGCCTTGATATCGAACTTGTCACCCAGTGCTTCTTCAGCGTGCTTGCGCAATTCCTGGATCTTGAGCGCGCCCACCTTATAGGCCAGCGCTTGCCCCGGAATGGCGATGTAGCGATCGACCTCGGCTACAATCTCTGTCCGGGTAAGGCCCGAATTTTCGAGCATGAAATTGACCGCCTGATCGCGGGTCCAGCCCTTGGCATGGATGCCGGTATCGACCACCAGCCGCATTGCGCGCAGCTGTTCATCCTGCAGCGTGCCATAACGGTTCCAGGGGTCCTTGTAGAGGCCCATCTCATAGCCGAGAGTCTCGGCATAGAGAGCCCAACCCTCGACGAAGGCGGTCGTACCGCCGAAGCGCATGAATGCCGGCAAGGCCTCGTTCTCCTGCGCCAGGCTGATCTGGAAATGGTGCCCCGGTACGCCTTCATGCAGGTAGAGCGTGACATTGCCCGTGGTCAGCCGGTTCGGGAGGTCAAAGGCATTGAAATAGAAGGTGCCCGGACGTGATCCGTCTGGCGTCCCTTGCTCGTATGAGCCACCGGCCTGGAACTCTTCGATCGACGGATCGTATGGCTCAATCTTCAGCTGAGTCTTGGGCAGAAGGGAGAAATAGTCGTCGACCTTGGCATCGACCTGTTTCCCGATATCGTA
>JBNLDR010000090.1:0-9201 GCA_050304495.1 Altererythrobacter sp. | reverse complement strand
AAGTGATGGCGATCTGTATGGAGGAAGGTTTCGACCATCTCGATGCGCCGGTGCTGCGGGTCTGTAACGAGGACGTTCCGCTGCCCTATGCCGCCAATCTCGAGAAGCTGGCGCTGATCGATGCGGGACGGATCGTCGCAGCAGCAAAGAAGGTCTGCTACCGCGACTGAAGCTCCCCCGATCGACGCGGAGCAGTTTCCGCCCGAACAGCATCTGGCGCTGGCCTACACACCTGCGGGGCTGCGGCCGAAGCTTGCCGCCCTGCTTGCATTTGACCAGCGTCTGGCGCGGATCGCTTCCAGCGGCACAGAGCCAGCCCTGGCGCAGATGCGGCTCGCCTGGTGGCGCGAGACATTGACCAAGCCGGTACCTGATAGGCCGCAGGGCGATGCCGTGCTCGATGCACTGGGCCAGCATTGGACCGGAGGAGAGGCAGAGCTGATCGCTCTGGTCGATGGCTGGGAAATACTGGTCGTGTCCGAGCGGATTGGCGCGGCCGAAGCCGATCAGATTGCATCGGGCAGATCGCGCCCATTCCTTGCACTCCATCCGGTCAAGAGTGCAGAGCTTCACCTGCGCATTGGGGTGGCGGCAGCGTGCTATGTCATGTCCGATGCGGCGTCGCATATGTCCGATCCGGCGGAGCGCGAAATATTCATTGCACACGGGCTTGGCGCTTCCCGCCCCAATCTTCGCTTGCCGCGCGGACTGCGCGGGCTGGCCGTGCTTGAAGCCCTCGCGCTGCGCGCGCTGAAGCGCGGAGGGCGCCCGCTGATGGAGGGCAGGGGGGCTTCGCTTGCGGCCATGCGCGCCGGTTTTATTGGGCGCTGAAACGCGCTATCCATTGCTCTGAGGTTCAAGGAGAATTCGATGGGTCGCATGGTTCTCGGCATGTTTCTGGGCCTGGTGGTGGCCAGCGTCGGCCTCTATTGGTGGCAAGGCGCGGCCCAGGTGGAAACCAAGGCTCCGCCGCCCCCGGTCGTTGAAGCGGGGCCGTCGCCTGAAGACCTGCCGATCGTCGATCCTGCGGATATGGAGGGCCCCAAACCGCCCGAGGCCAGCGAGCTGACGCGCGAGGAGATTCGGTTTTTCCGCTATGACCGCAATCGTGACCGGGTGATTTCCCGCAACGAGATGCTTTCCACCCGCAGCGACGGATTTCGCGATCTGGACAAGGATGGCAACAATCTGCTGACCTTCGAGGAATGGGCGGTGACCACCGCCAATCGCTTCGATGGGGCCGATGCCAATGGCGATGGCAAACTAACTCCGGCCGAATTCGCAACGACCACCCCGAAGAAATCGGCCAAGCGCAGACCGACCTGCAAGTGTTAGGCGGGAACCGCTTCCTGCGCTGCGATCCAATCTGCCAGATCGGCCTTGGCGCGTGAGGTATAGGCTTCCTTGCGCTGTTTCTTCTTCACATCGTGGAGCGGCGGAAACAGGCCGAAATTGACATTCATGGGCTGGAAAGTCTCGGCCTCTGCATCGCCCGTAATATGGCTCAGCAGCGCGCCCAGCGCGGTGGTGGCGGGCAGCGGGCTCCATTCGCGCCCCGCCAATTCACAGGCGGCCATCATCCCCGCGACAAGCCCGATGGCCGAGCTTTCGACATAGCCCTCGCATCCTGTCACCTGCCCGGCAAAGCGGATATGCGGTGCCTGCTTCAGCCGCAGCTGCCGGTCGAGCACTTCGGGTGAATTGAGGAAGGTGTTGCGATGCAATCCCCCCAGCCGCGCAAATTCGGCGTTCTCCAGGCCCGGAATGGTGCGGAACAGTTCGATCTGAGCAGCATATTTGAGCTTGGTCTGGAAGCCGACCATGTTCCACAACGTGCCCAGCTTGTTATCCTGCCGCAGCTGGACGACCGCATGGGGCCAGCGTCCTTGCGGAAATTCGGGCGTCACGTCGCGCGGATTGTCGAGGCCAACGGGCTTCATCGGGCCGAACCGCAGTGTATCCACCCCGCGCGCTGCCATTACCTCGATCGGCATGCAGCCATCGAAATAGGGCGTATCCTTTTCCCACTCGCGGAATTCGGTCTTCTCGCCATCGAGCAGCCCCTGATGGAAAGCGAGATATTGCTCCCTGGTCATCGGGCAATTGATGTAATCGCCGTCCTCGTTGGAGGCTTCATTGCGCTTGTTCCAGCGGCTCTGGATCCAGCAAATGTCCATGTTCACGCTGTCGCGATGGACGATCGGGGCGATGGCATCGAAAAAGGCGAGCCGTTCCTGCCCGGTGGCGGTGACGATGCTGCTTGCCAGCGCCTGTGCGGTAAGCGGACCGGTGGCGACAATCGTCATGCCTGTGGTGGGAAGCGTATCGACCCTTTCCCGCACCACGGTGACATTGGGATGTTCAGACAGGGCACGCTCAACCTCGGCGCTGAACACGTCGCGATCCACCGCCATGGCGCTGCCCGCCGGGACGCGCGCGATTTCGCCAGCACGCATGATCAGCGAATCGAGCTGGCGCATTTCATGGTGGAGCAGGCCGACGGCGTTCTTGTCGCTGTCGTCAGAACGGAAGCTGTTCGAACACACCAGTTCGGCAAGCCCGTCGGTCTGGTGGGCAGGGGTCATGTCACCTGACCCGCGCATTTCGCTGAGGCGCACCTTGAAGCCGCGACGCGCCAGCTGCCATGCGGCTTCGCTTCCGGCCAATCCGCCGCCGATGATATGGACATCATGTGTCATTGCGCGCTGCACCTAGAGCTTGCACACCCAATCCATCAAGTCCAAGTGTGCGCCGAAGAGGAGTATGCATGCCCAAACGCGCATTGGTTGAACATCGTCCGTGGTTGCTCGCCAGCATTGCGGCGGGGGTGGCGTTCTATTTCTTGCGCAATTATCCGGTGCCCGGCGTCCAACTGGCCATGCTGAAAGGGGCGGGCGTCGCTTTCCTGGGAGCCTATGCCGTGCACCGGGGCAGTGGCCGGGATGCGATGATCCTGGGTCTGGTCATGGCGCTTTCCGCTATCGGTGACATGGCAATCGAATTCTCGCTGGAGGCGGGCGGGGCGGCATTCTTTGCCTCCCACCTGGCGGCGATCACGCTCTATCTGCGTAATCCGCGCCACCACACCACCGGCAGCCAGAGGGCGCTGGCCGTGACGATCCTGCTGGGCACCCCGCTGATTTGCTGGATACTGTCACAGGATTGGGCTGTGACGCTCTATGGCGTGGCGCTGGGCGGAATGGCATCCACCGCATGGATGAGCCGTTTTCCGCGCTATCGCGTGGGGCTGGGCGCGGTGATGTTTGTGGTTTCGGACTGGCTGATCTTCAGCCGGCTTAGCCCGGTCGACCTTGGCAATGTGCCCGATCTGGCGATCTGGCCGCTCTATTTCGCGGGGCAATTCCTGATCGCAACGGGGGTAACTCAGGTTCTGCGCCACGAATTGGCCGAAGAAGATGACTAGTTTCTAGCCCACCCAGGCGGCAATTGTGGTGCGGTGCAATTCGCGGCGATGGCCTTCATAGCCGCCCGTCGCCTTGTGCAGCACGCTGCGATTGTCCCACATCACCACCATGCCGGGTTCCCAGCGGAGGCGATAGACGAACTCGTCGCGCGATTGCCACGCTGCCAATTCTGACAACAGGGCGAATGCATCCGCCTGCTCCATGCCTTCAATCCCGATGATATAGCCCATGGTGGAGAAGATCGCTTCTTCTCCCGTTTCGGGGTGCAGCTGGATCAAAGTATGGGTTTGTGTGGCGCGCGCGCTTTCATCGGGCCGGATCGCCATGCTGCGACCTTCGTCCTTCTCGCCATAGGCTCCTTCGGGCGCATAGGCGAGCTGGGCGCTGTGCACCGCAGTGAGACTACGCAGGTAGTTCTTCCGCTCATCCGGTAGCGCAGCAAAGGCTGCGACCTGATCGGCAAACAGTGTATCGCCACCCGTAGGCGGAATTTCGATCGCCATCAGACAGGTCCCGGCAGGGGGATGGGGCAGGAAACTCCAGTCGCTGTGCCAGTTCTCGGCGAACAGCGGGGTGGATTCGTCTGCCTCGCGCAAGATCGCGGCGATATGCTCGCGCCCTTCGATCGGGGCGAAGAACGGATCTTCGCCAAACCCGCCCATCGCGAGCGTAAAGCGCTCGAGTGCATCATCGTCCATTCGCTGGTCTGCGAAGGCGACAACTTTGTGTTCAAGCCAGAGGGAACGTATCTCCGATACCAGTTCGGGCAAGAGTTCTCCGGCCAGATCAACGCCGGTGATTCGCGCGCCGCAGACCGATCCAGAAAGCTCTACCTGCATCTCACCCTTCGGCTTCACCCTCTATATCGCTGTCGCTCTGCGGCGGGGTGTAGGGGGTAGTTTCCTCCGTTCCGCGCCCGGCCATTTCCTCGACCACGGCTTCCTCCGCCTCATTCTCGGGCGCTTCGGTCTCATCGATCCGCACCGCGCTGACGATGGTCTCCTTGTCAGCGACGTTGAAGATACGAACACCTGCGCTGCTGCGTCCGATGATGCGGAACGCTTTTTCTGCCGCTTCCTCATCATCGCACAGATGCCGCAGATTCAAAGGCAGACGGATCAGCTTGGCCTGATCGGTTACCAGCATCAGCTGCTGGCCGTGGCTGACCGGGAAGCTGGCCACAACCGGGCCGTTGCGCTTGATATTGTCGATATTGACAATACCCTGTCCGCCGCGCCCGATACGGCGGTATTCGTAAGCGGTAGAGACCTTGCCATAGCCATTGGCGCAGACGGTGAGGATGAACTGTTCTTGATCAGCCAGCTCGGCGAAGCGCGCTGGATCGAGTTCGGGCTCGCCTTCCTTCTCCGCCTTCCAAGGGGCAAACTTGATATATTGCTCGCGCTCTTCGGCATCTGTGCCAACACGGTGGAGGATCGACAAGGATACTACCTCGTCATCCGGCCTCAGCTTCATTCCGCGAACGCCGGTTGAGGTGCGCGAAGTGAATTCACGCACATCGTCGCCGGCAAAGCGGATTGCCTTGCCCTGACGTGTGGCGAGCAGCACGTCGTCGATCACCTCCAGCAGGGCAACGCCGATCAGGCGGTCATCGCTACCCTCATCGAACTTCATGGCGAATTTGCCGTTTGAAGGGATGTTGGTGAAGGCATCCATGCTGTTGCGGCGGACATTGCCCTTGGCCGTGGCGAATACGACTGAAAGGGCGCCCCAGCTATCCTCATCCTCGGGTAGCGGCAGGACGGTGCGAATTGTCTCGCCATCGTCCAGTGCGGGCAGCATGTTGATGATTGGCCGGCCACGCGTGCTGGGCCCGCCTTCGGGCAGCTTCCACACTTTGAGGCGATAGACCTTGCCTGCGGTGGAGAAGAACAGCACCGGATTGTGCGTGCTGGTGACGAACATTTCCGAAACGGCATCTTCGTCCTTGGTGGACATGCCGGCGCGGCCCTTACCCCCGCGATGCTGTGCGCGGAAGGTGGAGAGCGGCGTGCGCTTGATATAACCATCCAGAGTGACGGTCACGACCATCTCGTCGCGCTCGATCAGGTCTTCGTCTTCCAACCCATCCCATGCGGGCGCGATTTCAGAGACACGCGGCGTGGCATAGGTGGCGCGGATTTCCTCCAGCTCTTGCCGCATCACGCCATAGAGCTTCACCCGGTCAGCCAGGATCGAGAGATATTCCGCAATAGCGGCTGCGAGCACTTCCAGCTCGTCGCCAATTTCATCGCGCCCCAGGGCAGTAAGGCGGTGCAGGCGCAGGTCGAGGATCGCCTTTACCTGCCGTTCCGACAGGCGGTAAGTGCCGCCTTCTTCATCGGCAGAGGGATCGATCGCTTCAACCAGGCGGATATATTGCGCAATGTCACCGATCGGCCACTCCTTGTTGAGCAGCTTTTCGCGCGCCTGGGCCGGGTTGGACGATCCACGGATCATCGCCACCACTTCATCGAGATTGGAAACCGCGACCACCAGGCCCAACAAGATGTGCGCCCGTTCGCGCGCCTTGTTCAGCTCAAACTTGGTGCGGCGGGTAATGACCTCTTCGCGGAAAGCGATGAAGCTCTGGATAATGTCACGCAGGGTGAGGGTTTCGGGCCGTCCACCACGGATCGCCAGCATATTGGCCGGGAAGCTCGATTGCGCCGGAGTGTAGCGCCAAATCTGGTTAAGCACGACTTCGGGCGAAGCGTCGCGTTTCAGGTCAACCACCACGCGCACGCCTTCGCGTGAGCTTTCATCGCGAATGTCGGAAATTCCTTCGATCCGCTTGTCCTTGGCGGCTTCCGCGATCTTTTCCACCAGGCCGGACTTGCCGACCTGATAGGGGATCGAGGTCAGCACGATGCTTTCACGGTCCCCGCGGCTTTTCTCAATCTCGTGGCGGCAGCGCATCAGGATCGAGCCGCGCCCGGTGGTATAGGCGGCCTTGGCACCTGACTGGCCCAGGATCAGCGGCGCGGTCGGGAAATCAGGGCCAGGGATCAGTTCGATCAGCTCTTCGGTGGAAATGCCGGGGTTTTCGATAAAGGCCAGGCAGCCATCGATCACTTCGCCCAGATTGTGGGGCGGGATATTGGTGGCCATACCCACCGCGATCCCGCCTGCGCCATTGACCAGCAGGTTGGGGAAACGGGCAGGGAGCACGGTCGGCTCGCGCCGCGAGCCATCGTAGTTATCGACAAAATCGACCGTGTCCTTGTCGAGATCGTCCAGCAGGCTGTTGGCGACCCGCGCCAGTCGTGCTTCCGTATAACGCATGCTGGCCGGCGGATCCGGGTCCATCGAACCGAAATTGCCTTGCCCGTCAATCAGCGGGACGCGCAGCGACCAATCCTGCGTCATGCGCGCCAGCGCGTCGTAGATCGCACTATCGCCATGCGGGTGATAGTTACCCATCACGTCGCCGACGATTTTCGCGCTCTTGCGATAGGGCCGCCCGGCGACAAAGCCACCTTCCTGACTGGCGAACAAAATGCGGCGGTGGACCGGCTTCAAACCGTCCCGCACATCGGGCAGGGCGCGGCTCACGATCACGCTCATCGCGTAATCGAGATAGCTGGTCTTCATCTCGTCAACGATGTCGATACGTTCGTATTCGTGCATCGGAGAGGGAGGAGAAATAGTGTCGTTTTCGTCGTTCAAAACGTGCCCGATCTAGTCAGTTATCGATTTTTGTTGAGGTCCAGATCCTTGTAGGCATTGCACCCGGATTTCACCACCGGGGCGCGGAACAAACCCGGCTCAGACGCAGCTTTTTCCACATAAAGCGCCACCATGGATGAATGGCACATTCAAAGGGCATTCAGCTGCCCTGCTTTAGCAAGCATTTGCAAAATCCGACCGGGCGGTTCAATGGAAAGTCCACTTCGGTTAGTGAGCATCTGGACGGTGCATTCGATAATTTTCAGGAGAGCTTTGATGCGTTTTTTCGTTGCTGATCGGCAAGCTGGTGCCAAGCGTGGCTCAAACATTGCGCTTGCGATCGCCTTGGCTATGGGCGCGACCGCGATGAGCGGATTGGTCGCCGAACCGGCCTATGCCGCCAAGAAAGACAAGAAAGAATCTGCGAAGGGTCAATATTCGAAGGAATTCATCGCTGCTTTCACGCAGGTTCAGCAAGGTTTGAATGCAGAAACCGTTGATACGGCGGCCCTGAAGGCATTGCTCCCAAATGTGATTGCGCTTTCCGTTTCTCCAGACGAGAAATTTGCGACGGGTAACGCTGTCTATAACATTGGTGTGAAGGCCAATGATTACGAGACTCAACTTCAGGGAACGAAGCTGATGCTGGAAAGCGGCAAGCTTGCGCCTGAGCAGATTGGCCAGATCAACTTTGCGGCCTATCAGCTGTCGAATATCCTGAAGCGCTATCCTGAATCGCGGACCTATCTGCAGGCCGCCATGGATGCCAATTACACCAGCGCAAATGTGACCCGGGCAGAGTTGCAAGTGGCGATGGCAGAATCGTTCATCTCCGGAGGCCAGGTGGATCAAGGCCTGCAATACCTACTTGATGCTGTCAATCAGCAGAGGGCCAATGGGCAGACGGTTGACGAGACTTGGTATCGCCGCGGGTTGAGCCTTGCCTACAACAATGAAAAGCCGGTGGTCTATGACTTCACAGCGGCATGGGTTGAGGATTATCCGACCAAGGGTAACTGGCGGGATTCGATCAACATTGCCCGCAATATGAACAATTATGAAGCTCCGGAAATGCTTGACCTGCTGCGTCTTGCAGCAACGCTCGACGCGTTGGAAAGCAAGCAGGAGTATATCGACTATATCGAAGCCGCGGATCCGCGCCGCCTGCCCAAGGAGGTCGAGGCTCTTATCCAGCAAGGATATAGCTCTGGCCGTGTCAGCAAGGACGATATTTATGTCGCCGATTCGCTGAAGGTTGCCAGTGGAAGGATCGCCAGCGACCGTGCCGAACTTCCTTCGCTTGATCGCGATGCGCGTGCCGCAGGTGCGGGTTTGCGCACCGTCACGGCCGCAGGCGATACTTTTCTGAGCTATGGCGATTACGCCAAGGCCGAAAGCTTTTACGATAAGGCGCTTGGCATGGCCGGGGTTGAAACGGGAACTGTGCTGACGCGATTGGGGATCACTCAGGCGAAACTCGGAAAATATGCAGAGGCGCAGGCTACTTTTGCGAAAGTGACCGGCAAGCGTGCACCAATAGCCAAGTTGTGGAGCGCCTATGTGAAGCAAGAGGCTGCATCGATAGCTCCGGCTGCGCCAGAGACATCGGTCCAGTAACCCGGGGTTTTACGTAGATTGGGCGGCGCGGTTCCTGGAGGGGCCGCGCCGTTTACTTTGTGGAGGGTAGGGGTCAGCGCAATCGCTTGACGTAGATCTGGCCGTCACTGCCCCGCTTGAGCTCAAACCGATCGAGCGAGCGAATCAGTTCCGAAAGGCGCTTGAAGCCATAATTGCGTACGTCGAAGCTTGATCGATTGCCTGCGATCTGGCCAACTTCTTGCAGTTTGGCGAAGCCTTCATCATCGCGGCTCGATGCTTTCCAGGCCCCGCCGAGCAATTCGATCAACTCCTCATCGACAGCGCTGCCTGCTTTTCCGCTTCCGTTCGGCTCATCGCCACGCATCAGCTTGGCAATATCGATAAAGCGGGTGCAGGCTGTCTGCAGCGCCTCTGGTGTCTTCGCATCGCCAAAGCAATAAACCGGCAGGCCATCTTGCCTGAGGCGGGAGACGAGTGGTGTAAAATCGCTGTCGCTGCTCATGATCCC
>JBNLDR010000089.1:0-9397 GCA_050304495.1 Altererythrobacter sp. | reverse complement strand
ATTGCGCGATGCATGTGCAGGCGGCGATGCGGCGATGGTGGCACGTGCGCAGGGCGTGGGTCCGAAGCTGGCGGGGCGGATCGTCAACGAGTTGAAGGACAAAGCGGGTGCGCTGCCCGGTTCCGGGGCAGGCGGCGTGGCAGGTGTGGATGTGCCGCATCATCGCGGCGCCAGCGCCGATGCGGTCTCCGCGCTGGAGAATTTGGGTTTCAAACCCGCCGTCGCAGCGCGTGCGGTTACACTCGCGCTGGGTGAATTGGGCGACGATGCGAATGAGGGCGAATTGATCCGCGTGGCACTGAAAAGGGCGGCGGGGTGATGGAGATTAATATGCGATTTTCGTTGGCAATTGTTGCAATCGCCATGGCGGTGCCTGCCGCCGCGCAGGACATGTCCGCCTTCAAGACTGGGCCGGTTTTCGAAACCTTCGGACCACACGCCCCGGTCGAAGAGACAATGGAGCGGCCTGCCGATGCCACTTACAAGGTTGCTTTCGACGTTTCGGACCCGGCGCCCGAGGGCAAGCTCAACCGCGGGATCGAGAGCGCGGCGCGCTTCATCAACATGCTCGCAGCCAACGGAGTCGATCCGGCTGAAATCAAGGTGGCCGTGGTCATTCACGGCAAGGCCGGGCTCGACTTGCTCAATGACGAAGCCTGGGCTGCGAAAGGTAAGGCGGGTGTCAACCCCAGTGGCGCGATGGTTCGCGAAATGCTCGATCATGGCGTGCGGATTATCCTGTGCGGGCAGAGCGCAGCGGCCTTTGGCATTAAAAACGACATGACCATGCCGGGCGTCGAAATGGCACTGTCTGCCATGACTGCCCATGCATTGCTCCAGCAGCAAGGCTATACGGTGAACCCGTTTTGAAATGACCGAACCCGTTCCCCTCCATTCGCCAGAACGGCAGGCTGACGATCCGGACGCGGCGCTGCGGCCGAAGTCGCTCGCCGAATTTGTCGGGCAGGAGGCTGCGCGCGACAATTTGCGGGTCTTCATCGACAGCGCGCGGTCGCGGGCAGAGGCGATGGACCATGTGTTGTTCTTCGGCCCGCCGGGCCTGGGCAAGACGACGCTGGCGCAGATCGTGGCCAAGGAACTGGGCGTGGGGTTCCGCGCCACCAGCGGCCCGGTGATCGCCAAGGCCGGCGATCTTGCCGCGCTGCTCACGAACCTGGAACCGCACGACGTGCTGTTCATTGACGAGATCCACCGGCTCAATCCGGTGGTGGAGGAGATCCTCTATCCCGCGATGGAGGATCGCGCGCTCGATATCATCATCGGCGAGGGGCCGGCGGCGCGCAGCGTGCGGATCGACCTTCCGCCCTTCACGCTGATCGGCGCGACCACACGGCAGGGCCTGCTGACGACGCCGCTGCGCGATCGCTTCGGCATTCCGGTGCGGCTCAATTTCTACACCCATGACGAGCTTGATCATGTGGTGACGCGCGGGGCGCGGCTGCTTGGCCTCGATATCGATGCACAGGGTGCGCGCGAGATCGCCCGTCGCAGTCGCGGCACCCCGCGTGTGGCCGGGCGGTTGCTGCGCCGGGTGCGCGATTTTGCCCATGTCGCAGGGCAGGGCACGGTCACCCGCGCGATTGCCGACGATGCATTGACCCGGCTGGAGATCGATTCACTCGGCCTCGATGCTATGGACCGGCGCTACCTTCTCATGATTGCAAGCACTTACAAGGGTGGCCCGGTCGGTGTGGAGACGCTGGCGGCGGGGCTTTCCGAACCGCGCGACACGGTTGAGGAAGTGATCGAGCCCTATCTGATCCAGCTTGGCCTGCTGGCCCGGACAGCGCGCGGGCGCGTTCTCAACGATGCGGCCTGGGAACATCTCGAAATGGCGCGTCCAGCCGAAAATGGCGGGTCGTCGCAAACGGGGTTGTTTGACGGAAACCCTTAACAAACGGGCAATATTTGGGCGCGTTTCGGTGTCAATGTGGGACAGGTGGCCCCTAAACCACCCGGATCAGCCGAAAAAACGTCAGCCGGAACGGCTAATCGTAGTTAACGCGATTGCGGTTTGGCTGCACCTTTTCTCAACTGCTTGGTGAGGAATTAGCCCTAGTCCGGAATCGCCGGGCTTCGGCATCCGCTAAGCAGATGAGAGTATTTGTCCATGTCGGTTAAACTGCTTGCAGCAAAGCTGTCCGCAACCGCAGCAGGCGTTGTCCTGTTGGCCGGTGGCGCTGTGCATGTGGCTGAAACGCCGATCGGTGATCCAGTCTATGCCTCTGAGGTGAAGGGCAAGATGGTCAAGAGCAAGACCGTGCCCGTCAAATACATCAAGGAGCGCGAGCGGGAAATTCCCAAGACTGTCCAGCGCAAGCGCCGGATTGTGGAACGTACGCTTGAATGCGCGCCGGTAGACGCGGGTGCTGACCATGCTGTGGCAGCTGGCGCGGCAACCGAAACCTATATGGACGCAGAGAAATGCCCGCCGATCTATCGCGCACGCATGATCCCGGCTCCGCTTCCCCCGCTGCCCCCGATCCAAGGTGGTGGCGGCGGCTATGGCGGCCCGGTTGTACTCGGCGGCGGTTTCGGTGGCGGCTTTGGCGGCGGCTTCTTTGGCGGCTTCTTCGGCGGCGGATCGTCCAGTGGCAGCGTGACGATCAGCTCGACCACCACCAGTTCCGGTAGCCAGGAGCAGGGCCAGGATATCATCATCGATATCGACAATTCGACCAGCACCACTTCGTCGAGCGGCCAGGTTTCGAGCACGAGCTCGACCGGCCAGATCAGCTCTTCGACCGGTGCTGTTTCAACCTCGACCTCCTCGTCCACGGGCGCTGTTTCCAGCTCGACCGGACAGGTGTCGTCCTCTACCGGTGCGGTATCCAGCACCAGCACTTCGGGCAATGTTTCTTCCTCAACCGGTCAGGTCTCGTCCTCGACCGGCGCGGTTTCGACCAGCACGGGTTCGGTCAGCAGCTCGAGCGGCAATGTTTCGAGTTCAAGCGGCAACGTTTCCAGTTCTTCGGGCAACGTCTCCAGCTCGTCTTCGTCATCCTCTTCCAGCAGCTCGTCGAGCTCGTCGTCTTCGTCCAGCTCATCCTCTTCGAGCTCGAGCGGTGGCTCGAGCGGCAAGCCAGGCGGATCTTCGGGCGGTCACAGCTCGTCTTCGGGCGGTCACGGTTCTTCGTCCGGCGGACATGGATCGAGCACCTCTTCGGGCGGCTCGGGCAGCTCGAGCAGCGGCTCGTCGTCGAGCGGCAGCTCCTCCTCTTCCAGCTCGTCGAGCTCAAGCTCGTCCTCGTCCAGCTCATCAAGCTCTGGCGGCAGCACCAGCGGCATGTCCACCAGCGGCAGCAGTTCGGGCAATATGACGAGCAGCACCAGCTCGTCATCCAGCAGTTCGTCCTCGTCGAGCTCCAGCTCTTCGTCGTCGAGCTCTTCCAGTTCATCGAGCTCTTCGAGCAGCACCAGCGGCTCGTCCAGCTCGTCCGGCGGCACCAGCAGCGGCACGGATGTGCCTGCGCCGCCGATGACCATCTTGTTCGGTGCGGCGGCCGCTGCGATCCTTGGCCGGCGCAAGTTCAAGATCCGCAAGGGGGCCTGAACCGCTCTCCTTGCGGAGTTAAAACCTGGTCTGGGGCGACATTCCAAAAGGATGTCGCCCCTTTTTCTGTCAGAAGAGAACGGGTCGCCTGACCGGCAGTCCGGCATCGCGCCATGCGTTGATGCCACCCTTCAGGTGGCGGGCCTTCTTGCCAAGGAACTTTGACAGTTTCTGCGCCGCCACTTCCGATCTGCGGCCCGAACGGCAATAGAGCACCGGCTCCCGGCCGTCGGACAGATCAAGCTTGGCCGGATCGAATGTGTCGATATCGATATGTTCGGCTCCGGGGATTATCCCTTCGGCCACTTCTTCGTCGGTGCGAACATCGATCAGGCGGATCTTGCCCGCCTTGCTCAGCTTTTCCGCATCCAGCGGGGTGATCGTATCGACTGCGGCGAGCTCGACCGCGTACAACGGTTCGCTCTGTTCGTGTTCCGCTTCGGTGTTGCAGGCCGCCAGCGCGAGCGCGGCCAGCATGGCCGCCGCGCTGCGCGAGCCGATTCCGTTCGAAATTGCCCCCAGGTCAGCCCGCGGCGAGCTTCCTGAGCACGTAATGGAGAATGCCACCATTCCTGTAATACTCCATCTCGTTTGCCGTATCGATCCGACATAGAGCGGTGAAACTGAACGTAGTCCCATCAGCGCGGGTCACTTGAACCTCGATGTCCTGCCCCGGTGTCAGCTCGGCCAGGCCATTAATGGTGAAGCTGTCATCACCCTTGAGGCCCAGCGTCTCGCGCGTGTCGCCCGCCTTGAACTGCAGCGGCAGCACGCCCATGCCGACCAGGTTCGAACGGTGGATACGCTCGAAGCTTTCGACGATGACCGCGCGCACACCCAGCAGGATCGTGCCCTTGGCCGCCCAGTCGCGCGATGAACCGGTGCCATATTCCTTGCCGCCGATCACCACCAGCGGCGTACCGTCGGCCTTGTGCTTCATTGCGGCATCGTAAATCGCCATCTGCTCACCGTTATAGGTGGTGATGCCGCCCTCGACGCCTGGCACCATTTCGTTCTTGATGCGGATATTGGCGAAAGTGCCGCGCATCATCACTTCGTGATTGCCGCGGCGCGAGCCATAGGAGTTGAAGTCTGCCTTCGAAACCTGGTTTTCCATCAGGTATTTGCCGCCGGGGCTATCTTCCTTGATTGAACCAGCGGGGCTGATGTGGTCGGTCGTCACGCTGTCACCCAGGATCGCCAGCGGCTTGGCATCGCGAATGTCGGTGACAGGGGCAGGGGTCATCTCCAAGCCTTCGAAATAGGGCGGGTTGGCGACATAGGTGCTGCCCGGGCGCCACTGATAGGTGTCGCTGGCCTCCACCTGAATCGCCTGCCAGTGCTCGTCACCCTGATAGACATTGGCATAACGGTTTTCGAACATCGAACGATCGATGCTGGAGTTGCGGACCGCTGCCACTTCCTCATTGCTCGGCCAGATGTCTTTCAGGAAAACGTCATTGCCGTCCTGGTCCTGCCCGATCGGGGTGGAAACCATGTCGGTAGTGACGGTGCCCCTCAAGGCATAGGCGACCACCAGCGGCGGCGAGGCGAGGAAATTGGCGCGCACATCGGGGCTGACACGGCCTTCGAAATTCCGGTTGCCCGACAGCACGCTGGCGGCGACGATATCATTGCCATTGATCGCCTTGCTGATCGGCGGGGCCAGCGGGCCCGAATTGCCGATACAGGTGGTGCAGCCATAGCCGACGAGATCGAAGCCGATCGCGTCCAGATGTTCCTGCAGGCCCGCCTTGACCAGGTAATCGGTGACCACCTGCGATCCCGGCGCGAGCGAAGTCTTGACCCATGGCTTGGGCTTGAGGCCGCGCTCATTGGCTTTCTTGGCGACCAGACCGGCGGCAATCAGCACATCGGGGTTGGAGGTGTTGGTGCAGCTGGTGATGGCGGCGATCACCACGTCGCCATCGCCAATGTCATGATCCTTGCCTTCGACTGCAACGCGCGCCGGGGCATCCTTCTTGTAGAGCTTGGCCAGATCGCCATTGAACAGCTCGTCGACCAGCGGCAGTATCACCTTGTCTTGCGGGCGCTTGGGACCGGCCAAGCTCGGCACGACCGCACCCATGTCGAGCGAGAGCGTATTGGTGAAGACCGGCTCATTTGCCGGATCGAACCACATGCCCTGTTCCTTCGAATAGGCTTCGACCAGTGCGATCTGATCTTCGCTGCGGCCGGTCAGGCGCATGTAGTCGAGCGTCTTGTCGTCGACGCCGAAGAAGCCGCAGGTTGCGCCATATTCGGGTGCCATATTGGCGATGGTGGCGCGGTCGGCCAGCGTCAGATTGGCAACGCCGGGGCCATAGAATTCGACGAAACGACCCACCACGCCCACTTCGCGCAGCATCTGGACGCAGGTCAGCACCAGATCGGTCGCGGTGATACCTTCACCCATCGCGCCGGTCAGCTTGAAGCCGACCACTTCGGGAATCAGCATGGACACGGGCTGGCCCAGCATGGCCGCCTCTGCCTCGATCCCGCCAACACCCCAGCCCAGCACGCCCAGGCCGTTGATCATGGTGGTGTGGCTGTCGGTGCCGACACAAGTATCGGGATAGGCAACGGTGGCGCCATTCTGGTCTTCGGAAGACCACACACCCTTGCCCAGATACTCCAGGTTAACCTGGTGGCAGATGCCCGTACCGGGAGGAACGGCGGTGAAGTTCTTGAAGCTCTTCGATCCCCACTTCAGGAAGTCGTACCGTTCGGCATTGCGGGCATATTCCAGCTCGACGTTCTTTTCGAACGCCTTGGGATGGCCGAATTCATCGACCATCACGGAGTGATCGATCACCAGGTTCACCGGAACCTGCGGATTGATCTTGGCGGTATCGCCGCCCAGCTTGGCGATCGCATCGCGCATGGCGGCAAGGTCAACCACGCAGGGCACGCCGGTGAAATCCTGCAACAGTACGCGGGCCGGGCGATACTGGATCTCGCTGCCGGTGGCGGGATTGTTCTGCCAATCGGCAATCGCCTGAATGTCGGCGGTCGAAACGGTGAAGCCGCCATCCTCGAACCGCAGCAGGTTTTCCAGCAGCACCTTCATCGAGATCGGCAGGCGCGAAACGTCGCCGATCTTTTCCGCTGCCTTGGCAAAGGAATAATAGGCGTATTCCTTGCCGTTGACGTTGAGGGTTGAGCGGGTTCCGAGCGTGTCCTGGCCGACCTGAGTCATGAGCGCGTTTCGTCCTTTCATGAATTCGCGTTGCCCTGGGGAGGAGAGGGATTCGCGTTTGCCGCGGCACCTGCTCTTTCATTGGCCTCAGGTCAAGGGTTTGACCCGGCGATTTCGCGCCTAGATCGAACTCTGTTCGGGTCTGCGGCTGGTTGCAATCACGCAACCGATAACGATCAGGGCGGCACCCGCTATGGTGGTGGCCGTGACTTTCTCGGCGAGCAGGATCCACCCGAACAGGCTGGCCCAGAGAAATCCCGAATATTCGAGCGGAGCGAGGACCTGTGTCTCGGCTCTGGCATAGGCCCAAGCCATGGTCATCCCTCCAATCACCGATAGCAAGGCCGAGATGGTAACATCACGCGCTTCGTTGACCCCCGGCAATTCCAACAGCCACGGTGCGGCCGGGAGATAGACCAGCATGGCAATCGTCATGTAGAATGCCGTCATCTCGAGCGGCTTCGCCACCAGCGCCTGCTGCCGTTGCAGCACCAGATTCCAGGCATAGAGCAAGGCTGAAACGGTGATCGCCGCGAGGCCCAGCCAAGTGTCGGAATCAAGATTACCGCGGTCAAACTTGCCGCCCACGATCACCAAAGTCCCGGCAAGCCCCAGCAATGCGCCCCAAATCGCCTGTCGCCTGATCCGTTCATGCAACAGGACTGCTGCGAGATATAGCGAGACGACCGGTGCGATGAACGAGATCGCGATTGTTTCCGCCAAAGGCAGTTTGGTCAGCGAATAGAAAAAGGTCAGCGCCATCATCGATCCTACCATTCCGCGGATGATATGCACTCTCAACACGCTGCGTTCCGGCCAGCGCCCCCCTCTCAGCAGCCACAATGGCGCGATGGCGACAGCACCGATGGCAGAACGAAACAGCGCCGCGCTGTAGGCCCCAATTTCGAGCGCCGCCCCTTTCATCACTGCATCCATCAAAGAGAGCAGGCCTATTCCGATCAATGTCATGGCAATCGGCATCAGGGGTAGGTGGCGCTGCATGGCGGGCATCCTTATGTTGGTTGGGTGCCCTCGTCACCTCGTTTGATGAGGTTCAGCCGTGCGAAAGGCGTACTGGTTGAAAGCGGGCCAAATATCGCGGTATATGCGGCGCTGCACACAGTGAGGATTGCCGTGTGGGGCCGGTGTGGCCTGTTGAAGGAAGCTGTTGGGACTATGACTTTTTTTCGGGGCAATTTACTGCTTGGCGGCGCAGCAGGCTTGATGATGATGGCCAGCGCGGGTTTCGCGCAATCGGAAGAGCCTGAAAATCTTTTGCCCGAACCAGCTGCAAAAGGTCAGAAACGGCCGCAGACCGACAGTTTCGATACGGCATTCCCGCGCATGGTCTCCGATCCCATGGTCCAAGGTGATTTGGAAGCCGAACCTGCTCCGCTGGTCCAGGAATGGACCGTGACCCAGGCTGAAGCGCTGATCCACGTGATCGAAGGAATCGGCGCGGAAGGGCTGGACCCCAAGGATTACAACCTTCAGGCGCTGCAGACCGCAATCCAGACCGGGCCGTCTGCAGAGCTTGACCAGATTGCCAGCCAGAGTTTCGTTTGGCTGGTGGAGGATTTGCGCGACGGGCGTACGCCGATGGAGGCGCGCCGCCAGTGGTTCGTGGTCGATCCCGATCGTGACCGGTTCCGGGCATCCGACCTGATGACCCAGGCACTGGCCGATGGCAGTATCGCCGCGACTTTGGGGCAGCTCAACCCGACGCACCCTGACTATGCCAAATTGCGCGAAGAGCTGGCGCAGACGAAAGATCCTGCCAAGCGCAAGCTGATCCGCGCCAATATGGACCGCTGGCGCTGGCTGGCGCGCGATCTGGGCAAGCAATATCTCATCACCAATGTGCCCGAATATCAGCTGCGGTTGACGGTGAATGACAAGATCATCAGCACCTATCGCACGATCGTGGGCAAGCCCGGGCGCACTGCGACCCCGCAGTTGGCGGAACGGGTGCAGGGCGTGATCTTCAACCCAACCTGGACCGTGCCGCAGTCGATCGTGAAGGGCGAAGGGCTGGGGGCCAAGGTGCTCGCCAATCCTTCCTGGGCCCGGACAGCGGGCTACAAGGCGGTCAAGGGAGCCAATGGCTATATCAGCGTGGTGCAGCAGCCCGGGCCGACCAATTCGCTTGGGCGGATGAAGCTCGACATGCCCAACCCGCATGCGATCTTTCTGCATGACACTCCGTCGCGCAATCTATTCAGCCGGGATGATCGTGCGTTGAGTCACGGTTGTATCCGGACAGAGCGGGCGTTGGAACTGGCCATCACCATGGCGATCCTGGGAAAGGGGGCGAGCAAGGAAGAGACAGTCGAGATCGCAACGTCAGGCGAATATACTCGCGTTCCGATCCAGCGTGAGATGCCGGTTTACATCACCTATTTCACCATGGCGACCGACATTGATGGTGAGCTGGCGACCTTCAAGGACATCTACGATCGCGATGCGCCAGTGCTGGCGAGCCTTGACCAGCCGCGCGTATCAAACCGCGCGAGCCAGTCCAATGAAGAAGTTGTCGCTATCGAGGACGATCTGCAGACTTAGGATTGCGCGCTTGCGTCAAATCCGTCTTCGGCCACTAGCGGTTCTACGTAGCGGACCGTCAC
>JBNLDR010000088.1:0-9654 GCA_050304495.1 Altererythrobacter sp. | reverse complement strand
TTCGAATCCGGCACCAATGATCCCGGCAATCCGTGGCTTGCCCCGGTTGTCCTGGTTTCCAGCACGCCAAGGGAGCAGGCCGCTTCGCTGGTTGTGGGGCGGCGCACGGTCAGGCTGCCCGATGACCAGCTGGTGCTCTATTCGGACAGCAGGTTGCAGCGCGTCGAGCGCGGCGAAATCCTGTTTGCTGGCGGAAAATTATCTGATCTCGCCGAGAGCGAAGTGAAAGGCCGGGTGGTGCTGGCGCTGCTGGGCGATCGATCGCAAGATGCGGAACAGGACCTGTTCGAAAAGGGCGCAACCGCCGTTGTCACGGTGATCGAAGACCCACAGGCTCTCGATCGGGTGCGCACACGCAGTCTGCGCGAAAGGTTTGCCCTGCCGGGGCAAGAGGATGGTACGCTTCAAGGATATGCGAGCGAAGCGGCGATGGAAGCGGGCTTTGGTGAGAGCATTTGGGAAGATTTGAAAGAAAAGGCGGCGGAGCCCGATTTCGAACCCTATGTCCTCAACACCAGGATCAATATCGAAACCGTCTCGCAGGTGCGCGAATTGCGCACCAATAATTTCATCGCCAAGCTGCCGGGCCGTGTGCCCAATTCGGGCGAAATCTTCCTGATGAGCCATTGGGACCATCTGGGTATTTGCCGGGAAGAGGGGGAGCAGGACCGCATCTGCAATGGCGCGGTGGACAATGCAAGCGGGGTTGCCCTGGTGATCGAACTGGCAAGGCGGCTGGCCGCAGATGGACCCTATGATCGGGATATCTATGTGTTGGGCACAACTTCGGAAGAGCTGGGATTGCTTGGCGCCAAGGCCTTTGTCGAAGCGCCGCCAGTGCCGCTCGATTCGATCATTGCTGTATTCAACTTCGATACGGTGGCAGTTGCGCCCAATGGCAAGAAGCTGGGCTTTCTTGGGCAAGGGATGACCCCACTTGACCCGATTATCATTTCGACGCTGCACAAAATGAAGCGGCAACTGGCGCCGGAAGAAGAGGTGGGCGGTTTCCTCAGGCGGCAGGATGGCTGGATCTTGCTGAACCGCGATGTGCCTGCGGTCACGCTGTCAAACATGATGGGGAACGAGGAAATCCTGCGCGATTTCATGAGCAAGACTTACCATCGCCCCAATGACGAAGCGCGCAATCTGGTGCTGGGCGGCGCAATCGATGACTTGCTGCTGCACGAGGTGCTGGTGAAGCGTTTGGCGAGCATCAAGCAATATCCCTAGGCGGCGTGGAATTTGTCCACGCGGCGTAACAATCGCACTAGCCCCTTTCGCAATGTGCGGTTACATGGGCCGCCACGATTCCCCCCGGATAGAAAGTGGCGCATATGGATATCCCTCTCGGCCTTACCTTTGATGACGTCCTGCTGCGTCCGGCCGAAAGCGAGGTCCTGCCCTCCATGGCCGACACAACCACGCGGTTGACCCGCGAAATCGGGCTCAACATTCCGATCCTTTCGGCGGCGATGGATACCGTGACCGAAGCGGATATGGCGATCGTCATGGCGCAATTGGGCGGGATAGGCGTGCTGCACCGAAATCTCGATATTGAAGAGCAGGTCGCCGCCGTTCGCGCGGTAAAGCGCTTCGAAAGCGGAATGGTCGTCAATCCGATCACCATCGGGCCCGATGCCACTCTTGGCGATGCGCAGGCCCTGATGCAGCTAAACCGGATCAGCGGCATTCCCGTGACCGATCCTGGCACTGGCCGTCTGGTAGGCATTCTGACCAATCGCGACGTGCGTTTTGCCGAAAACCCCGGCCAGCCCGTGCGTGAACTGATGACGACAGATAACCTCGCCACCGTGCCGCTCGGCACAGGGCAAGAGGATGCTCGCCGCCTGCTCCACCAACGCCGGATCGAAAAACTGCTGGTGGTCGATGACGATTATCGCTGCATCGGCCTGATCACGGTCAAGGATATCGAAAAGGCGGTGAACTATCCCAACGCCACCAAGGATAACGCGGGGCGCCTGCGCGTCGCGGCCGCGACCACGGTGGGTGACAAGGGCTTTGCGCGGACCGAAGCGCTGGTCGATGCCGAATGCGATGTGGTGATTATCGATACCGCGCACGGGCACAACAAGGACGTGGCGCGCGCAGTTGAACGGGCGAAGAAGCTGAGCAATTCGGTTCAGATCGTGGCGGGCAATGTCGCAACCGCAGAAGCGACCCGTGCGCTGATTGATGCCGGTGCCGATGCGGTGAAGGTGGGGATTGGCCCAGGCTCGATCTGCACCACGCGTGTGGTTGCAGGCGTGGGCGTTCCGCAGCTGACAGCAGTGATGGAAAGCGCGGCGGAAGCTGCAAAATCCGGCGTTCCGGTGATTGCCGATGGGGGCCTGCGCACCAGCGGCGATGCGGCCAAGGCGCTGGCGGCGGGAGCATCCAGTGTGATGGTGGGATCGATGCTGGCGGGGACTGCCGAAAGCCCGGGCGAAACCTTCCTCTATCAGGGCCGCAGCTACAAGGCCTATCGCGGGATGGGGTCGGTCGGCGCAATGGCGCGCGGCAGCGCGGATCGCTATTTCCAGCAGGATATCTCGCCGATGAAGCTGGTGCCTGAAGGGATTGAGGGCCAGGTGCCGTTCAAGGGCCCCGCGGCTGACGTGGTCCACCAGCTGGTGGGCGGAATCAAGGCAGCGATGGGTTATACCGGATCAGCCACGATCGAGGAACTGCGCGAGCGCGCCAAATTCGTGCGCATCACCAATGCCGGCCTGCAGGAAAGCCATGTCCACGACGTCGCGATCACGCGAGAGGCGCCGAACTATCCGACACGCTGATTCATGACACCCGCAGCGCGCGTCCAGGCGGCGATCGAGCTGCTCGATGCGATCATCGATGCTGCGCAGGGCGAAGGCGCGCCGGCTGACCGGCTGATTGCGGATTACTTCAAGGCGCGGCGCTATGCAGGCTCCAAGGATCGGCGCGCCGTGCGTGAACTGGTCTATTCGGCGATCCGCATTTGCGGCGAAATGCCTGCAAGCGGCCGTAGCGCTATGCTGCGGCTGGCGCAGGGCGATCCCGCGCTGTCCGACCTGTTCGACGGTTCCACGCACGGACCTGCGCCTGTTCGCGATGGTGAGCCTGTCGCTGAGGCAGGAGTCGCACCGAGCTGGCTGGAGGAGCGTTTCCGCGCCTCTGGGCTTGATGCGGCGGAGCTGACCGCGATGCAGGATCGCGCGCCGCTCGATATCAGGGTCAACACGCTCAAGGCTGACCGCTCGGCGTTGGAACTACCTGCGGTGGGCGAATCTCTCGCCGCGCCGCAAGCGCTTCGTTTCGAAGGCGGGACTCAGGTGGAGCAATGGGAAGCCTATCGCTCGGGCCTTATCGAAGTGCAGGACCATGGCAGCCAGCTGGTTTGCCTCGCGGCAGATGCGCGTCCCGGTGAAGCCGTGATCGATTTGTGCGCCGGGGCAGGGGGCAAGACGCTGGCTCTCGCTGCACAGATGCAGAACCAGGGCCGTTTGCTCGCTTGTGATACGGATAAGCGCCGTTTGGGCAATCTCCCACCCCGCGCCGAAAGGGCAGGGGCAGGGCTCATAGAAACCGAGCTGCTCAATCCCGGTCAGGAACTGGAGATGCTGGGCGATTGGTCCGGACAGGCGGATTTGGTGCTGGTCGATGCGCCCTGTTCGGGGACCGGCACCTGGCGCCGCAAGCCCGAAGCCAAATGGCGGCTCACGCCGCAGCGCCTGGCGCGTTTTGCCGAAACGCAGGATCGCCTGCTCGATATCGCCGCGCAATTGGTCAAGCCCGGCGGCAGGCTGGTGTTCGTCACCTGCTCTTTGCTGGACGACGAAGGCACGGACCGTATCGAGGCGTTTCTGGGCCGCCATACCAGCTGGATTAACCTTGAAATCGCTCTTCCGGTAGGTAAACCGCATGGGAAAGGTTCCCGGTTGACCCCGTTCCATGACGGTACGGACGGGTTTTTTGTCGCCATGCTGGGTTCACCTTGTTAGGCATAGGCATTATGGCTGAGCCTTCATCCAAGGGACTGGCTGCCTTCAAGGAGTCGCTTATGCGTTTTGCGCCCGCTGCCGCTGCACTTTCATTGCTCGTTGCTGTGACTGCGAGTGTTGGCTCTGCTGGCGAACGTTCGGCCGATCCGCGTGCTGTCACGCTGATCGCGGAAGGTCGCGCGGCGCTCGCCGCCGGCAAACCCGATGCAGCTATCGACGCCTTCGAATCCGCCTTTGCGATCGATCCCGCCTATACGCCGGTGCTGATCGAACTGGCGGAGGCTGCCCGCAAGGAAGGGCTGCAGGGTAAGGCAATCGCCTATTACCGCGAGGCATTGACGCGCGATCCGGGCAATCTTGCCGCAATTTCAGGCGAGGGTGAGGCCATGGTGGAGAAAGGCGCGGTGTCCAAGGCGCAGCGCAATCTCGCCAAGCTGCAGAGCATGTGCGGCGATTCCTGCCCCGAAACGGTGGAACTGCAGCGCGCGTTGACCCGCGGACCGGCACCGCGCATGGCCGCTGAAAGCGTCAAGGGCGGCCCGATCAGCCAGAATTGATCTGGCACCAGGCAGGCGGCCTTCAGATCAATTCGCGAAATTCCTCCAGGATGGCGCGGTAAACCCTTTTTTTGAAAGGGATTATCAGATCTGGCAGGCTTTCCGGATCGACCCATTTCCAGTCGCAGAATTCGGGCGGATTATGCGCCGCCAGATCGATGTCGGAATCCAGCCCGCCAAACCGCATCAGATACCAGACCTGCTCTTGCCCGCGATATTTGCCGCCCCACAATGTGCCGATCAGTTCTTCGGGCAAATCATACCGGATCGGTTCGCGGCTGCGCCCGATGATCGCGACGTGGTGCGATTGCACTCCGGTCTCCTCGGCCAGTTCGCGCATCACTGCGGTATCGAGATCCTCGCCCTTGTCTACGCCGCCTTGCGGCATTTGCCACCAATCGCCTTCGCGCGTGTCGATTCTCTTGCCGACAAAGGCGTGGCCATGGCTGTTGACCAGCATCACCCCAACACAGGGGCGATATCTGTTCGGCACTGCAGGTTTGCTCACGCTGGCATCCCCAGCAAGAGTTTCATCGCGGCGAAGATTTTCTCGGTCTCGGCCTGATAGCTGGGCACCGCCTGGCGCAAATTGGTGAAGCTGTGCGTTCCGCCGTCGACCTCGTGGAAAATATGGCTGACGCCTGCATGCGACAGTGCCGCGGCATAGTCGCGGCCCGAATCGCGCAACGGATCGAGGCTGGCGGTCACCACGATTGTGGGCGGTGTGCCCTCGTGCTGGCTGAGGATCGGCATGGCGCGCGGATCGTCGCGCACCGGGGAATAAGCGGTGTCGAAGAATTCCATCGTTGCCTTGGTCAGGATGAACCCTTCGGCAAATTCATCAATACTTGCCGAACTGATCGCATCGCTCGCCAATGGAAATATCGGGACCTGCAGCACGATTGGCACGTCTGCCGCGTGCTTCATCATTTGCTGAGTTACGACGATGGCTGCATTCCCGCCTGCGCTATCGCCGATAGTGACGATACCGGTTGCGCTTCGGCCGAGAGATTCGGGTGAGGAAGCGACCCAGCGCGTCGCCGCTTCGCAATCCTCCACCGCCGCGGGGAATACATGTTCCGGGGCCAGCCGGTAATCGACCGCCACCACCGGCAAATCCATCTGATACGCGATTTCCGTGCAGAGGTTGTGATGCGAATTGAGATCACCGATCACGAAGCCCCCGCCATGAAAAAACATGATTACGGTCCCGGCCTCGCGCGTTTCGCGCTTGTCGTAGAGTCTCAATGGAATCTCGCCTGCGGGACCGGGGCAGGAAAGGTCGCGAATGACCGCCAGCTCCCGCGCGGGGGCGTCCGCCATGCCGTGCAGCGCGAGATAGCCTTGCCGCACTTCGTCCAGCGTCATCTCCGCTGCAGGTGGGCCTCCCATCGCCGCCAATGCATCGAGGAATGCCTTCACATCGGGCCGGACGTAGGGTTCACTGGACGCCATAAATTTGCTCTCCTGCATAGGATTTTTCACAAGTTAGGGGGCATGGCGCGCCATTTCCACTCGACTTTTTGTTCCTATGGGAGAAAAACTTCATTGCGGGGCAGAGGAGACCTACATAGGTGGCACCCCAAGACTGATTGGCACCGCGCTGGCGCGTGCGGAACAAGGAATGCGAATGGCAACCCAAGCCGTGGACACGCCGCCCGAAACGGCGTCCCCCCAACAACCCGATGCCGTGGTGGTCCGCTTTGCGGGCGATAGCGGCGATGGCATGCAGCTGACCGGTGGACAGTTCACGCTTTCCACCGCGCTGGCCGGAAACGATCTGGCGACTTTCCCGGACTTCCCGGCAGAGATCCGCGCGCCGCAAGGCACGCTGTTCGGCGTTTCGGCATTCCAGATCAATTTCGGCAGCCGCGAGATCAGCACTGCGGGCGATGCGCCTGATGTGCTGGTGGCGATGAACCCGGCTGCGCTGAAGGTAAACCTCGCCTCGCTCAAGCCGGGCGGACTGATCATTGCCGACACGGGCGAGTTCACCAAGCGCAATCTCGACAAGGCGAAATACGATAGCAATCCGCTGGAGGATGGCAGCCTCGACAAGTGGCAGGTGCTGGCCTTCGATATCAGCGCGCTGACGATCGAGGCGGTGAAGCCCTACGGGCTCGGCAACAAGGATGCGCTGCGTTCGAAGAATATGTGGACGCTGGGGCTGGCGCTGTGGATGTTCGATCGTCCGCGCGAGCCGATCCATGATTGGCTGCGAGCCAAGTTCAAGAACAAGCCCGATATTGCCGATGCCAATATTGCCGCGCTCGATGCGGGCCATGCCTATGGCGAAACGGCAGAGCTTTCCGCCCCGATCAAGCAGACTGCCATGCCGCCTGTGCCGGCTGAGCCGGGATTGTACCGCACGATTACGGGGGCAGAAGCCGTGTCGCTCGGTCTGGTCGCAGGCGCACAACTGGCCGAACTTCCGATGTTCTTCGGCGGCTATCCGATTACGCCTGCCAGTGCGATCTTGCATCACCTTGCGCGGATGAAGGAATTCGGAGTCACCACCTTCCAGGCGGAAGACGAGATCGCCGCGATCTGCTCAGCCATCGGCGCGAGCTATGCCGGCAGTCTGGGCGTCACCAGCTCCTCCGGCCCAGGCATCGCACTGAAGGGCGAGGCGATGGGCCTTGCGATTATGACCGAGCTGCCGCTGGTCATCGTCAATTCGCAGCGCGGGGGGCCTTCAACTGGCCTTCCGACCAAGACCGAGCAGAGCGACCTTTACCAGGCGGTCTATGGCCGCAATGGCGATGCGCCGATGCCGGTCATCGCTGCGCGCTCGCCCAGCGACGCGTTCGAGGTTGCGATCGAGGCATGCCGCATCGCGGTGGAATATATGACCCCGGTGATGCTGCTGACCGATGGCTATATCGCCAATGCGGCCGAACCGTGGAAGGTGCCCGATCCGGCGAGCTACGCACCGTTCACGGCCAAATTCCTGACCGAGAAGAACGGACCTGACGATACGCTGCTGCCTTACAAGCGCGACGACAAGGGCGCGCGGCCATGGATCAAGCCCGGCACGCCGGGGCTGATGCACCGGATTGGCGGGATCGAGAAGGATTCGCTGACCGGCAATATCAGCTATGATCCGGCCAACCACCAATTGATGACCGATTTGCGCAAGGCCAAGATCGATCGCATCGCGGTGCCAGATCAGGAGGTTGCTCTGGGCGAAGCCGGAGGCAAATTGGCCGTGGTGGGCTGGGGCAGTACCTATGGTCCGATCCACCAGGCGGTGAACCGCGCACGGGCCAAGGGGCAGGATGTCAGTCAGATCCATGTGCGCCATATCTGGCCGCTTCCGGCTAACCTTGGCGAGCTGCTGAAGTCTTATGACCGGGTGCTGGTCCCGGAAATGAACGCCGGCCAGTTCAAGACCGTGTTGCGCGACCAGTTCCTGGTCGATGCCCAGCCGTTCAACAAGACCAATGGCCTGCCGTTCTATATTCACGAGCTCGAAGCCGCCATCGAGGAGGCGCTGTCATGAACGCACCAGTGAAAATTGAAACCACGCTCAAGGATTGGGAAACCGACCAGGAAGTGCGCTGGTGCCCCGGCTGCGGGGACTATGCGATCCTGAAGGCGGTGCAGCGTACCCTGCCGCAATTGGGCGCGAATCCAGCCAATACCTGCTTCATCAGCGGGATCGGCTGCTCCAGCCGCTTCCCCTATTACATGGAAACCTACGGCTTCCACACCATCCATGGCCGCGCGCCGGCCTTTGCGACCGGGGCCAAGCTGGCCAATCCCGATCTCGATATCTGGCTGGTAACGGGTGACGGCGATGGCCTCTCGATCGGCGGCAACCATCTGATGCATGTGCTGCGCCGCAACGTGAACATGCAGATCATGCTGTTCAACAACGAGATTTACGGCCTGACCAAGGGTCAGTTCTCTCCCACCAGCCGCGAGGGCACGAAGTCTCCCTCCACCCCGCTGGGAAGCTTTGACCATCCTGCCCGCCCGGCGGCCTTCGCGCTCGGAAGCGGTGCGCGCTTTGTCGGGCGCGGCTTCGATGTGTCGAAGAACCTGCCCGATGTGCTCAAGGCTGCACATGCCCACCAGGGTGCGGCCTTCATCGAGATTTTCCAGAACTGCATCGTTTACAACAAGGACGTGTTCAATGACTTCGCCGCGCCCAAGGGGGCGGAAGATCGCCAGTTGTGGCTGGAAGACGGCCAGCCGATGCTGTTCGACAATGGTTCGAAAGGCATCGCGCTCGACAAGGACAATCTCTGCCTCAAGGTTGTCGATGTGGTGGACGGCGATTGGGAAGGCGCGGGCGTGATCGTTCACGATGTCACCAATCGTTCGATTGCGCATATGCTGGTCGAACTGCCGTTCGGCCCGTTCCCGATGGCGCTGGGCGTGCTCTACGACGATCCGCGCCCGACTTTCGAGTCAGCCGTGGCGGAAGAGCGCGAAAAGGCGACGAGCGGCAAGGAAGCCAATCTCGCCAAACTGCTGGGCACGGGACAGACCTGGACGGTTGAGTAAGGCTGGGCGGCTGACCGCGCCAGATGGACAACATCACCCATTCGCTCGTCGGGGCGCTGATCGGCCAGGCGGGGCTCAAGAAGAAGACTGGCCTTGCCATGCCCGCGCTGATCATTGGCGCGAACCTGCCTGATGTCGATGCAGCGTGCTTCCTGTGGCTCGAGGGAATCGAGCATGTCGGATTCCGTCGCGGCATCACCCATGGTCCGCCTGCGATGGTCTTGCTTCCGCTGATATTGGCGGGGGCGCTGTGGTGGTTCGACAAGTGGCAGCAGCGGCGCGGCACTCGGCCAGAGGGCAGGGCGGCGGTCAGTTTCAAATGGCTCTACCTGCTGAGCTTCATCGCCTGCCTGACGCATCCCGCACTCGACTGGCTCAATGTCTATGGCGTGCGCCTGCTCGAGCCGTTTTCAAGCCAGTGGTTCTATGGCGACACATTGTTCATCATCGACGTGTGGCTGTGGGCGCTGATGGGTTTTGCGACCTGGTTCTCGCTGCGGCGTGAGCGTCGGGGCGGGGAATGGATGAAGCCCGCGCGGATCGCGATGGTGGTGGCGCTGGGGTATATCGGGATGAATTGGGTGTTCTCTGATCAAGCAGCGGAC
>JBNLDR010000087.1:0-9667 GCA_050304495.1 Altererythrobacter sp. | reverse complement strand
ACAGATGCGCATAATGCTGCTGGGAGCTGGCGGGTTTATCGGCCGCTTCATCCTTGCAGAGCTGCTCTGCGCGGGGCATCAGGTGGTGGGCGTTGTGCGCACCCTTGGCGATCTGCCAGAGGTATTTCCGAACGCCCGCTTCGTGGCGCTCGATCTCTCCCAGGCGACGGGTCAGGAGATTTGGCGACCGCACTTCGATGGGATCGACTGCATCATCAATGCTGCGGGTATTTTGCGCGGCAGGGAAATGGATGCCGTCCATATCCAGATGCCAGAGGCCCTTTATAGTGCAGCTGTTGCGACCGGGGTTGGCCACGCCGTGCTGATATCCGCGGTGAGCGCGCGCGCCGATGTTGCTACCGACTATTCTGCCACAAAACTCGCAGGGGAAGAGGCTCTGCGCGGCTCCGGGCTGGCATGGACGATCCTGCGCCCATCGCTGGTCTATGGCGATGGCAGCTATGGCGGAACATCCCTGTTGCGCGGTTTGGCGGCGCTCCCGCTTGCAGTCCCACTGCCCGGCAAAGGCGAATTTCCCTTTACGCCGATCCATGTGCAGGATCTGGCGCGCAGCGTGGCGCGGATTTGCGGGGCGGAGGAATTCTACGGCCAGTCGCTGGAGCCAGTCGGGCCGCAGACGTTTAGCCTGAAACAATTGCTCGCGCGATATCGCGCATGGTTGGGGTTTGGCCGTGCACGCTTCCTCTCCATTCCCATGGGGCTGATGCGCTTGTTGGGACGGATGGGTGATCTTGTGAGCGATGGCCCGGTTTCCACCAACAGCCTTGTGCAGATGGTGGCGGGGAATGCCGGGGACAGCGCAGCCTACGCCCGCGCAATCGGTTTCACCCCTCGAAGCTTGGATGATGAGCTACTGGTCCGCCCTGCGCAGGTGCAGGACCGATGGCATGCGCGGTTGTTCTTCCTCGCCCCTACGATTAAGTTGGCACTCATCCTGTTGTGGCTGGCCTCTGCCTGTTTGGGCCTGCTACATGCTGGCGAAGTCACGAAATCGGTGATCGCGGGGCTCGGCCTGTCGCAGGATTGGGCCGATCCGCTGCGTATTGGCGGTAGCCTGTTGGATATGGCGGTGGCATTGCTGGTGTTTATCGACAAGCAAGGGCGCTGGAGCACAATCGTCCAGCTTGCGGTGGTGGCGGCCTATTCGCTGGTAATCGGGCTCGCCCTCCCTGAACTATGGCTCGACCCTCTCGGTCCTTTGCTCAAGAACTTGCCCATAATATTGCTGATTCTCGTCCATGGTGCGATCGGGAGCAAGCGTTGATGGACGCCTATCTGCTCGCCAAGACTGCGCACATCATCAGCAGCACCGTGTTGTTCGGATTCGGCGCAGGTACGGCATGGTATTTCTGGAACGCACATCTAACACGTGACCCCGCGACTATCGCCAGCGTAGGGCGCATGGTCGTGCGGGCGGACTGGATTTTCACCGGCACAAGCGGGCTTGTGCAACCGGCCAGTGGATTGTGGCTGATCGATCTGGCAGGCCATTCGCTGACGGCGCCGTGGCTGGTTGCGGCATATGCCCTTTATGCTCTCGCCTTTGCCTGTTGGGCACCGGTTGTGTGGTTGCAGATCAAGGCGCAAAGATTGGCACAGGCTGCCCAGGAGAGCGGCACGAAACTCGGCAGAGAATATGAGCGTGTCATGCACATTTGGTTTGCGCTCGGTTGGCCTGCTTTCCTGGGGCTGGTTGGGGTGTTCTGGCTGATGGTAGCCAAGCCCGTGCTTTGGTGAGCTGTGAGCGGGCAGGTGGGCGGATTAACGCAGTGCCTACCAACGTCCTCCCTTGCGCATGGCGGCAAATAGGTTTCAAACAAGCGACCCAGCCCGAAGCGGCAAGCCACCAGGGAGCAATCGCGCATATGCCAGAGGTCCAGGCCAACGGAATTAGCATACACTACGACGAGCACGGGGATCCTTCCGATCCGGCGATCCTGCTGATCATGGGCTTTGCTTCGCAGATGACATTATGGCCAATCGAACTGGTCGAGGCGCTGGCGGGACGCGGGTTCAGGGTAATCCGGCATGACAATCGCGACATCGGCCTGAGCCACAAATTCGACGGTGTGCAGGGGCCGGGGATCCCCAGGATGATGCTGATGAACATGATCGGCCTGCGGCCCAAAGTGCCTTATGGCCTGGCCGACATGGCCGATGACAGTGCCGGCCTGCTCGATGCATTGGGGATAGAGCGGGCGCATATCGTTGGCGCCAGCATGGGCGGGATGATCGCGCAGCATGTCGCCGCGCGTCATCCGCACAAGACACAATCGCTGACCTCGATCTTTTCCTCCACCGGCCATCGCCGCCTGCCCAGGTCCAGGAAAGAGGCGATGAAGGCGCTGATCAAGCGGCCCGCATCGATGGATGAGGATGTGCTGATCGAGCATGGGATGTGGGTTGCGCGGACGATCGGCAGCCCTGCCTACCCGTCGGACGAGGGCCGCTTGCGCGAGCGGATCAGGGCGAATCTGCGGCGCAGCATCTATCCCGAAGGGGTTGTCCGACAGCTGGGCGCAATCGTCGCCGATGGTGACCGGCGCGCGATGTTGAAAGACATTGGGGCCCCCACACTGGTGCTGCATGGCGAGGAAGATCCGCTGATCCCGGTGGCCCATGGCCACGATACCGCAGCACATATAGCAGGCGCGCAGATCAAGACCGTGCCCGGTTGGGGGCACGATCTGCCGCTGGAGCTGGTCGATTGGCTGGCGGAAGAAATCGCGTGCCATGCCGGGTCCGCGACAGCTGAAGGGGCCAGGGCGGCCTGACCCGCAAGACGGGGCACTCGAGTTTCATTTTTTGAGGGGAAAATGATGGAAAGAGCCGTTCCGGCCGATCGTGGCCAAATTTGGGGCCACCCCAAGGGCCTGTTCTTCCTGGCCTTCACCGAGATGTGGGAGCGCTTTTCCTTCTACGGGATGCGCACCCTGCTGATCCTTTACATGGTGCAGGACCTGCTCATTTCCGACCGGGTCGACAAGGTCGCCGGCATGCAGGCCTACCGTGCCTTTATCGAAAATGTGTTTGGCGAGCTGAGTACCCAGGCATTCGCCAGCCAGACTTTCGGGCTCTATGCCGGCTTCGTCTATTTCACGCCGCTATTCGGCGGTTTGATCGCCGACCGCTGGCTTGGAGCGAGGAAGACGGTGCTGATCGGGGTCGCGCTGATGACCGCAGGCCATTTCGCCATGGTGTTCGACTGGAGCTTCCTGCTGGCGCTCTTGCTGCTGGTACTCGGATCGGGCTGCCTAAAGGGTAATATCGCCGCGCAAGTTGGGCAGCTTTATCCCAAGGCGGAGGAAGCCCTGCGTTCGAACGGCTATGCAATCTTTTCTACCGGGATCAATGTCGGGGCGGTCATCGGGCCTCTGATTTGCGGCACGCTTGCGCAATTCTATGGCTGGCATGTCGGCTTCGGTACGGCGGGCGTGATGATGCTGATGGCCGCTGTGGTGTACATTGCCGGTATGCGCCACTTTGCCGACGATCGTCCGCCAAGTGGAGATGCGGAGCCACACCCGCCGCTTACCGGTGACGAGTGGCGGATGCTCGCGCTCGTTGTCCTGGTAATGGCGATCGTGCTGTTCCAGAACTTTGCTTACGATCAGCTGTTCAATGTCGGGCTGATCTGGGTCGCGGACAGGGTTGCGCTCGATCTTGGCGGATTCAGTGTGCCGGTCCCGTGGCTGGCATCGGAGGACTCCCTTGCCTCTATCGTGATCCTGCCGGTTCTGCTCGCGCTGTGGGGCTGGCAGGCCAAACGCGGCAAGCCGCCAACCGATCTGCACAAGATTGGAATCGGCGCGGTCATCATGGCACTTTCTGCGCTATCGCTTGCGGCGGGGTCGTGGCTGGCGGGAGACGGCAAAGTATCGATCATCTTCCCCTTGATCGCTTTCTTTCTGTCCGGCGTGTCCTTCATGTATCAATGGCCAACCGCGCTTGCGCTGGTTTCGCGCCGATCGCCGAAAAAGATCACAGCGTTGATGATGGCCGGTGTCTATCTCACCGCCTTTGTGAGCGGAGTCGGTTCGGGCTTTACCGCACGCTGGTATGAGCCGCTGGGCGACACCGCGTTCTGGTGCCTGCAGGCTGGCATATCATTTACCGGCTTCGTACTGATCGTGCTGTTCGGGCCGGCGCTCAAGCGGCGCATGGACGCGCTCGATCAGGCTGGGTGATTCGCCGCTGCGGGCGTTCTTTCGGCAGGTTGGGCCGGCGTAGCGGATTCAAATCTTGCGCAGCTCGATTCGTTTGATTCAAAGCCTCGTGGTAGCGGTTTTGCCCGCAAAAATTTTTTTTCGAATTGATTTTTGGGGTTGCGCAATACGCCAGCCAAGGATTTCCCACGCGTCGCTGCACTGCAGCATTCTTGCAATTGTTGGTAATCCCCCGATTGCGATGGTTTATCGTGATTAACCCTCTTGCACACGAGTCCGGTCTGATTCAGTATCTAGTGGTTCCAGACGCGGGGGCACCTACAAGACCTAGTTATTCGCTGCGCAGACACCATATCTGCGAGTGGGGCAATGATTCGGTCTTTCGGGTCGCAAATGTCGGAGCGCTGTGGGCAAAAACGGGAAAACTAATTCCCCGCTTGGGCCCGGAAATTGCTAGATGGGGGTGGCCCCATCGAGTCGAACACATATGGAACATCGGCGATAACGACGCCGGGGTGACAGGGAAAAGTTGAGCGGGGCACATGACAGAATTCAGGACTGGAGACGAAGCGGCAATGGGACTGGAAATTGAGGCGGCGAATACAGCCCCGGTCAGTCCCGCACCTCAGGTAAAATCTCCATCGGCCCCGGATGCGGCCAAGGCAGTGAGCATGGAACAGGCAGACAAGGGATCGGAAGGTCTGATCGCGGAAAAAGCCGGCGAAGCGCTGGCCGGCGCCATGGCGCAGGTTGCCAAGTCCGCGGTCGAAAATGACAGCAAGAAAGTCAACGATCGACGCTTTACGATCGCCACCGATGAAGCGCGCGATGCGAATCTGACCGAATTCGGCAAGGAAACGCTGACTGACCGTTACCTGCTGCCGGGCGAAAACTATCAGGATCTGTTCGCGCGCGTGGCCGATGCCTATGCCGACGATCAGGAACACGCCCAGCGGCTGTATGACTATATCTCCAATTTGTGGTTCATGCCCGCCACCCCCGTGCTTTCCAATGGCGGCACCGGGCGCGGCCTGCCGATCAGCTGTTATCTGAACTCGGTCGAAGACAGCCTCGACGGGATTGTCGGCACCTGGAACGAGAATGTGTGGCTCGCCAGCAAGGGTGGCGGCATCGGCACTTATTGGGGCAATGTCCGCGGGATTGGCGAGCCGGTTGGCCTCAATGGCAAGACCAGCGGAATTATTCCGTTTGTCCGGGTGATGGATTCGCTGACCCTAGCGATTTCGCAGGGTTCGCTGCGGCGCGGTTCGGCTGCCTGCTATATCGATATCTCGCACCCGGAGATTGAGGAGTTCCTCGAAATCCGCAAGCCGTCGGGCGATTTCAACCGCAAGGCGCTGAACCTGCACCACGGCGTGCTGGTGACAGACGATTTCATGGAAGCGGTGCGTAATGGCGAGGAGTTCGAACTCAAATCGCCGCGCGATGGTTCGGTGCGCGGCACGGTCAACGCCCGCAGCCTGTTCCAGAAGCTGGTCGAAACCCGCCTTGCGACGGGTGAGCCCTATATCGTCTTCTCCGACACGGTGAACCGGATGATGCCCAAGCATCACCGCGAGCTGGGGTTGAAGGTTTCGACCTCCAACCTCTGCGCCGAAATTACCCTGCCCACGGGTCGCGACCATCTGGGTAACGATCGCACCGCGGTGTGCTGCCTCAGCTCGCTCAACCTCGAGAAGTGGGACGAGTGGAACGCCGACAAGCGCTTTATCGAAGACATCATGCGCTTCCTCGACAATGTGCTGCAGGACTTCATCGAAAAGGCGCCGGAGTCCATGGCGCGGGCCAAGTACTCGGCCCTGCGCGAGCGCTCGGTGGGCCTGGGCGTCATGGGCTTCCACTCCTTCCTCCAGCAGAAGAACATCGGCTTCGAAAGCCCGATGGCCAAGGTCTGGAACCTGAAGATGTTCAAGCATATCCAGGGCAAGGCTTCGGAAGCGAGCATGCTGCTGGCGCAGGAACGCGGCGCTTGCCCCGATGCGGAGGAAATGGGCGCGATGGAGCGTTTCAGCTGCAAGATGGCGATCGCGCCGACGGCGTCGATTTCGATCATCTGCGGCGGTGCTTCAGCCTGCATCGAGCCGATCCCGGCCAATATCTATACCCACAAGACCTTGTCGGGCAGCTTCATCGTCAAGAATCCCTATCTCGAAAAGCTGCTGCGCGAGAAGAGCAAGGATTCGACCAATGTGTGGAATTCGATCCTGGAACGGGGCGGCAGCGTCCAGCACCTCGATTTCCTGAGCGCAGAAGAGAAGGCCACCTTCAAGACTAGCTTCGAGATCGATCAGCGCTGGCTGCTCGAATTCGCGGCCGATCGCGCGCCCTATATCGACCAGGCGCAGAGCCTGAACCTCTTCATTCCGGCCGATGTCGACAAATGGGACCTGATGATGCTGCACTTCCAGGCGTGGGAGAAGGGCATCAAGTCGCTTTACTACTTGCGTTCGAAGAGCGTGCAGCGTGCTGGTTTCGCCGGCGGGGTCGAGGCTGACAATACTTCGGACGCGCAGAAGTTTGAGCTCGCGGCCTCTGCTGGTGACCAGACCGATTACGAGGAATGCCTCGCCTGCCAATAAGGGCCTGTCAGTAGGGTCCGATAGAGAACTCGAAAGTTTGGCCGGGGGAGCATGCGCTTCTCCGGCCAAATTCTTACAAAATCCCGCAGAACAGGCTTAACGCCGCCTTAAGACATTGTGTGCATGGCTGGGAAACCGGGCTTCAACTAGGTTCAGCAGGATGAGAACGCGCAAGGTCGAACGCAAACGCACGGATATCACGGGGCAGTGCTGCACCAGCCAGGGCAGGCTGTTCGATATCAAGGTGTGTGATTTGACCGAGGGTGGGTGCCGCTTCCGCGACGCTGACAACAGCCTGTTTGCCGGGCTCCAGGTCAATCTCATGATCGCGGGGTCTGGTCCCTATCGCTGTTTCGTGCGCTGGCGCGAGGCGGACGATGTTGGCGTGTCCTTCGCACAGCCGCTTTCGCCCGCCGTGCTGGAACAATTGCTGTATGGCAAGCCGGTTGCGCCTGCACATTCTGCTGCGCCCACACCGCCGATGCAGCCTGCTCCCTCCAGCACAAGCGCACCCTCTTCATTCGGGCCCTTGCGCCGCATCTGCTGAATCGCTGCCGGCCTCTGGCCGGTTCAGGCGCACAATCGTGCGCTGCCGCGGCCGGCCTGGACAATCTCGTACCGATTGCGCCCGGCGTGTTTCGCGGCATAGAGCGCGGCGTCGGCCATCTCGATCAGGTCTTCCATCGTAAGTGAGGAACCAAGCGGTGCGGTTGCAACACCCACGCTGGTGGTGATCAGGGGCTCATCCCCGACGCGGCCGGGAAGCATCGCCACCGATTCACAGATCCGTTCGGCCAGTTGTTCTGCATCGCCGGGCTTGCCTTCGCGCATCGCCAGGATGAACTCCTCGCCCCCATATCGGGCGAAGGTGCATTCATCCGAGCGCATCGCGCCATCGATCGCATGGCCGACCAGCTTCAGGCAGTGGTCGCCGGCCTGGTGCCCGTGCTGATCGTTGAAATGCTTGAAGTGATCGAGATCGATCATCATTAGCGCAATACCGCCTTCATCCTGCCGGTTCGATTGGAGGAATCGTTCCTCGAAGACACGTTCGAAATGACGGCGATTGGGCAGTCCGGTCAGCGGATCGTGATCCGACAAGCGGCGCAGTTCGCGATTGGCGTCGAGCAGTTCCTCTGCCGTGAAGCGGTTGCGCAAGCCCAGCAGAAAATTGTTCTGGCGCAGCAGGTCGGATTGGCCTGCAAGGTGGTAGGTCGAAAATTGGGTGATCCCAAGGATCGCCATGACATCCAGATTCCCCATCAGCCCTTCAGGCTGGGCGTAAGCAATCGTACCTGCAGCCACTGCACTGAATGCATAGTTGAACCACCGCAACTGGCGCCGGGTGAAGGGCAAGACCATGTTGCTCAACCCCGGCAAGAGCGCGATCGCGATGATATAGCGTGATGAGATCTCGGGCGACTGATAGCTGGACAGATGCAGGATCACCCAGGCAAAGGCGATTCCCGTGCCGCCGATACACAGGGCTGCGGTCACAACCCATTGCCGCGCGATCGCGATCAGGCCCAGCAGGGTCAGCGGCGCAACCGCAAGCACTCGCAGCACCATGCCTTCGCGCAAGGCGTGGGGCGTCACCAGCGCATCAACCGCCAGCGTGGCGATGCAGATCAGCAAGCCCAGCGTCAGGTGAAACGGGCCCTCGAACAACAGGCGCTGCAACACCGAACGCTGGTAATGTTCGCGGATTTCTGGCGGCCAAGCGCTTTCCGGCGTGCGGTGACGGACAATATCGTCCACCACGGCCGCCGCGCCGAATTCGTCGACAATGATCATGCGCTCTTCCATTCCAGCAATCACAGTTACCAGAATTGGTTTAACGGCCTGTTAGCATGAAGTTTTTTGTAATCAGACATATTCCATCGGCTAAGTCGTTGATCGGCATGCGGGTGAGCGCACATTGCCTGGCGAATTCATGCAAACTTCAGCATATCCAGGGTTTGACCAGTGGCAGAACATGCAAGTTTTAACTGGCCGCAGGGCCCGCTGCATTGCAAGACGGCGCGGATGGAACGAACACCTGCCGAACTTGGCGTCGCCATCGCGCTGTACAATTCGCAAGGCGTGATTGCGGAATGCCTCGACAGCCTGATGCAGGCAGGGGATGCCTCGCTGCGCATCGTGCTGGTTGATAATTGCAGCACCGATGCGACTATTCAGACGGTGCGCCAATGGGCCGCGCGCCATGCCAGCCGGATCAGCTATGCCGAAGCGGCAGTAGGAGAGATCGACCGGGCCGAAAGCTGGCTCACAATGCTCCTTGCCCCGGCCAATGGCGGCTTCGCCTATGGTTGCAACCGGGCGCTGGAGCTGTTGCTGGCAGATCCGGTGATTGATTTGTTCTGGCTGCTCAACCCCGATACGCGCACGGCGCCGCACACGCCTGCGGCCTATCTGCGCGCAGGTGCGGACGGGGCCTTCGCGTTGATGGGCGGGCGCACTTTGTATGACCGACCGGGCGATGTGATCCAGACCGATGGCGGGCGGCTCTCACGCTGGACCGGCCGATGCCACCCGGTCAATCTCGGCCGCGCGCATGCTTCGGCCAAACTGCCTGACGCTTCGAGCCTCGATTTCATTAGTGGCGCCAATTGCGTCGTCTCGCGCCGCTTCATCGAAACAGCCGGTCTGATGGCAGAGGATTATTTCCTGTTTTACGAGGAAGTTGACTGGGCCATGCGGCGCGGCACCTTGCCGCTGCGTGTGGCGAGCGATGCGCTGGTCCGCCATCACGGCGGCAGCGCAATCGGTTCTGCCCGCGACAACCGCCGCGCATCGCCGCTCGCCAATTACTACACCTATCGCATAGAGCGATTGGAAAGTGAGCATGAGGGCGTATCTTACACCACCGGCCATGAACTT
>JBNLDR010000086.1:0-9815 GCA_050304495.1 Altererythrobacter sp. | reverse complement strand
CCTGAAGGTGGTCGGCGACATTCCGTTCCTGCCGACCGGGTTCCGCAAGGAGGAGGTGACGCCGGTCGATCTGCTCACCGCGATCGTTGGCGAATTCGTCAGCGACCAGGATCAAGGCGAAGGCCCCCAGATTGTCGAGCGCGAGGATGGTTCGCTGTTAGTGGCCGGCACGCTTTCGGCAGACGTTTTGGCGGACCGGCTGGGCCTGGAATATGACGAAAGCCGCGAATTCGGGACGGCGGCGGGCTATGCCTTGTCCGTGCTCAAAAAATTGCCGAATGAGGGTGATCACTTTCACGATCAGGGCTGGCGGTTCGAGGTGGTCGATATGGACCACCGCCGAATCGATAAATTGTTGGTGAGTAAAGAGGGATAGCGCTGGCCTTTGTTTTTCGCACCCGCCTCCGCGGGTGCGTCCTCGGTGCTGTTCCTCCGCTACGCTACGGGCACCTGTGGGCGGGCGGTCGCCCTTGCGGGCCTTCGGCCCGATATCTACTCCAACTTCAAGTGCTTATTCGGTCCGCGTCTAGCGGACCTCAAGGCCTACTGGCCGCCGCGGCTACTGCCGCGAAGCCAAGCGTGCCGGATGGCACGCGCCCGGCGTTTGAGGGTCAAATCAAGAGGGTATTACCGCCTGCGCCGCCTGCCCGTCACCTTCCGGCGCGGCGATAATGTCACGCGTGGTGCGGCCCTTGGCAACCGTTGCGGTCGCCGGATCGCCCACCGAAGAGCGGATGCCCGGTGCAGCTGCGCCGGCCCGGTCAAGCGCGCTGGTTTCTACCGAGCTGCGCGGGGCGGGGCCGCCGAACAGGACGTCGAGCGCCTGTTCCTGCGCCGATCCTTCAGTCGGGCGCGGCGCACCCGGAGCCGGCGGAACCAGATTGAAATCGGGCGGAACCACCAGCGGTGCCTGGCGCTGCACCGCAAATTCATCGGGCCGGTCGCGGTTGAACAGGCTGGTGCCGCCGCATCCGGCCAGCATGGCGCTTGTCGCGAGAAGCAGGGCGGTGGATTTCACAAAATTCATGGTTCAGCTCTCCGCAGGCCCAATGGCCGGCTCGTCAATTTCCCGGCCCTTTTCGCGCACGAAGAAGGATCGGGCAAGGATTATCACGACACCAAAGGTGATAGCGGCGTCAGCGAGGTTGAAAATAAGGAAGGGGCGGAAATCCCCGAAATGCAGATCGGCATAGTCGATGACATAGCCAAGATTGTAGCGATCGACGATATTGCCCAGCGCGCCGCCCAGGATCAGGCCCAAACCCGCAATATCGCCCAGCTTGCGTTCGCGGAACATCCACGCCAGCACCACCAGCGCGATCACTGCGGTCAGCGCCACCAGCATCCAGCGCATTTCCGAGCTCGTCGCTTCGAACATGCCGAGCGAAACCCCACGATTTTCAGTGTAGCGCAGGTCAAAGAAGCGGTGGAGGTCGATCACCTTCACTTCGCGCAGCCGCAGCGGCGTGATCACCAGCCATTTCAGCCATTGGTCGACCGCAAAGATCGCCGCCGCAATGGCGAGGCCGATCACGCGGGTGCGGGTGAAGAGATCAGTCACCAACCACCTCGTCACAGCGGTGGCACAGGTCGCCATCCTCCGCCACTTCGGGCAACAGGCGCCAGCAACGGCCGCATTTGTGGTCCTGAGTCTTGGTGACAATCACATCGGCGCTTTGCCCGCGTGTCACTGTCGCGGTGATGAACAGTTCGGCCAGCTGTTCGTCGCTCACGCCTTCGGGCACCATACCGGCGGGTACTACGACTTCGGCCTCCAGGCTGGAGCGGATCACTTTCTCGCGCCGCAGCGGCTCGATCGCCTCGTTAACGCGCTCGCGAAGTTCGCGCAGCTTGGCCCATTTGGCCATGTCGGCGCTGACTTTGGGCACGCTCGGCCATTCGAGCAGATGGACGCTGCCGCCCTGTTCGCCGTCCTGGGGATAGCGCGTCTGCCAAACTTCTTCGGAGGTGAAGACCAGCACCGGCGCGGCATAGCGCACCAGCGCGTGGAACAGCAGGTCCAGCACGGTGCGATAGGCATTGCGCTTGGCGCTGTCCGGCCCGTCGCAATAGAGGCAGTCCTTGCGGATATCGAAGAAGAAGGCCGACAGGTCTTCATTGCAGAATTCCACCAGCGCGCGGGTATAGGCGTTGAAGTCGTAGTCATTCACCGCCTGGCGCAGCTTGCCGTCCAGCTCTGACAGCAGCGCGAGGACATAGACTTCCAGCTCGGGGATTTCGGCCGTATCGCTGAAATCGCCGACGAAGCCGTCGAGCGCGCCGAGCAAATAACGGAAGGTGTTGCGCAGCTTGCGATACTGGTCAGCCACGCCCTTCAGGATTTCGTCGCCGATCCGGTGATCTTCGGTGAAGTCGACGCTCAGCGCCCACAGCCGGATGATATCCGCGCCATATTGCTCCATCACCTTGTTGGGATCGACCGTATTGCCGAGCGATTTGGACATCTTGCGCCCGTCGCTCGCCATGGTGAAACCGTGGGTCAGCAGCTGGTTGAATGGCGCGCGCCCGCGCGTGGCGCAGCTTTCCAGCAGCGAGGATTGGAACCAGCCGCGATGCTGGTCACTGCCCTCAAGATAAAGGTCGGCGGGCCAGCTGACATCGCCCCACCGCCCGCTTTCGAGCACGAAGGCATGGGTCGAGCCCGAATCGAACCACACGTCGAGAATGTCGGTGACCATTTCGAACTCGGCTGGATCGTATTCGGTGCCGAGGAAGGTAGCTTTATTGCCCTCGTTCCAGGCATCCATGCCCTCTTCGCGCACGGCGCTGACGATGCGGGCGTTGACTTCAGGGTCCTGCAAATAGGAACCATCCTGCCGCACGAACAAAGTGATCGGCACACCCCAGGCGCGCTGGCGCGAAAGCACCCAGTCTGGCCGGCCCTCGACCATCGAACCGAGCCGGTTGCGGCCCTTTTCGGGCACGAAGCGGGTATCGGCGATGGCCTGCATGGCGCGGCTGCGCAGCGTGCCGCCGTCGCCCAAATCCTTATCCATCGGCACGAACCATTGCGGGGTGCAGCGGAAGATCACCTTGGCCTTTGAACGCCACGAATGCGGGTAGGAGTGCTGGTAATCCTCGCTGGCGGCGAGCAGCGCGCCCGCCTCGCGCAAATCCGAACAGATCGGGCCTTCGGGCGAATTGAACGGCTTGTTGATCACGCTGCGGCGGCGCTCGTCATGGCCGCCGAGCCACAGCCAATCGTCGCGATAGACCCCGCCATTGGTGACCGCGAATTGTGGTTCGATACCGTGTTCGCGGCATAATGCGAAGTCGTCCTCGCCATGGTCGGGCGCCATATGGACGAGGCCGGTGCCAGAGTCGGTGGTGACGAAGTCGCCCGGCAGGAACGGGCGCGGCTTTGCGTAGAACCCGCCGAGATGGTGCATCGGGTGGCGGGCGACGGTTCCGGCGAGGTCGGCTCCATCAATCAGCGACCATTCGACGACGTGCAAACCTGTTCTCAGCATGAATTCGTCGTCGAGGTCCGACGCATGCAAATACGACCGACCATCGTTCATCTTCGAGAGCTGGTATTTAACCTCCGGCCCATAGGCGATTGCCTGGTTGACCGGGATCGTCCACGGCGTCGTGGTCCAGATCACCGCATGCGCGCCGACCAGCTCGGGGATCGGGCTTTCCGTGATCTCGAACGCCACGTCGATCTGGGTGGAGATGATGTCCTCATACTCGACTTCCGCCTCGGCAAGCGCGGTTTCCTCAACCGGGCTCCACATCACCGGCTTCGATCCGCGGTAGAGATTGCCTGCCTCGGCAAAGCGCAGCAGCTCGGCGACGATGATCGCCTCGCTTTCCTTCTGCATGGTGAGATAGGGATTGTCCCAATCGGCCATCACGCCGAGGCGCTTCAATTGTTCGCGCTGCACATCGACCCAATGCTGGGCATAGGCGCGGCATTCATCGCGGAAGGCCTTGACCTCGGCCTCGTTCCGGCCCGCGCCGGAGAGGACGGGCTTGGCCTTCTTCTCCTTGCGGTATTGCTCTTCGACCTTCCATTCGATCGGCAGGCCGTGGCAATCCCAACCGGGGATATAGGGCGCATCCTTGCCCAGCAGGTTCTGCGTGCGGCAGACCATGTCTTTCAGCGTGTGGTTGAGCGCATGGCCGATATGCATATCGCCATTGGCGTAGGGCGGGCCATCGTGGAAGATGAACTTCTCAGCGCCAGCGCGGCTCTCGCGCAGCTTCTCGTAAAGGCCGATTTCCTGCCAGCGCGCGGCAATGCCCGGCTCCTTTTGCGGAAGGCCGGCTTTCATCGGGAAATCTGTCTTCGGCAGGAAGACCGTGTCTCTGTAGTCGCGCTGTTCAGTCATCGTGGCGGGCGCTTAGAAGCCTCTTCGCCTCGGCGCAATCCTTCTCCATTTGCTGGACCAGCGCATCGAGCCCGTCAAACTTCGCTTCGGGCCTCAGGAAGTGGTGAAAGCCGACCTCAACCTCCTGCCCGTAAAGTTCGCCCGAAAAGTCGAAGAAATAGGGTTCGAGCAATTCCTTGGGCGGTTCGAACTGGGGACGCACGCCGATATTGGCCGCACCTTGCAACACCTCGCCCGTCGCCAGGATGCGCCCGGTCACGGCATAGACCCCATATCTGGGCCGCAGGTAATTCTCGATCATGAGATTGGCGGTGGGATAGCCGATGGTGCGCCCGCGCTTGTCACCATGCTCCACAACCCCGCGAATGGCGAAGGGGCGGGTCAGCAGGCGCGCTGCGGTTTGCGGATCGCCTGCGCGCAGGGCCTCGCGAATGCGGCTGGAGGAGACGACTTCGCCGCCATCGTCCACCGACGCGACCATGCGCGTTTGCAGCCCGTGCTCAGCGCCCACTTTGCGCAGAAGTTCGGCATTACCCTTGGCGCCCCGCCCGAAGGTGAAGTCCCCGCCCGTCACCACGCCATGCGCATCAAAGCGCTTGACCAATATCTCGGCGATGAAGTCCTCGGCGCTCGTGCCCGCCAGCTCGGCATCGAAATGGAACACCAGCATGGCGGTTGCTCCAGCGGCGAGGTAAAGTTCCTGTCGCTGTTCCAGCGTGGTCAGGCGGAAGGGCGGGACATCGGGCCTGAAGAAGCGCACCGGATGCGGATCGAAAGTGGCGATGATGGAGGGGCGGCCTTCCGCATGCGCCCAACGGATCGCTTCGCCCGCCACCGCCTGGTGCCCCTTGTGGAAGCCGTCGAAATTGCCCAGCGCAATCACCGCGCCGCGCAGCGCATCGGGCAATTTCTCGCGATGGTCGAGCCATCTCATGCGGCTGGCTCGCTTGCCATCAATTCGGCCATCGGCAGCAATCCCGCGCGCAGCACGCGCAGTGCGTTCTCGCCCATGGCGGCGCGGATCTCTGCCTCGCTGAAGCCCTCGTCCATCAGCGCCTGCGTCACCTGGGTCAGCTGCGAGGTGTCGAAGCGGACCGTGGTCGCCCCGTCATAATCGCTGCCCAGTGCAACATATTCGATCCCGACCAGATCGCGCACATGCTTCATCGCCCTTGCCGTGGCGCGTGGATCGGTGCTGCACACCGCGCCATCCCAATAGCCGATACCGATCACCCCGCCGGTGGCGGCGACACCGCGAATCTCTTTATCGGTGAGGTTGCGATTGACGTCGCAAGTCGCCTGCACCCCGCCATGGCTGGAGACCACCGGACGACGCGCCATGGCGAGGATGTCCGCAACGCAGGCGTGGCTGCAATGCGCCACATCGACCACCATGCCCATGTCTTCCATGCGGGTTACGGCCTCGCGGCCCATCGCGGTGAGCCCGCCCTTCTTGAGCCCGTGCATCGATCCGGCGAGTTCATTGTCGAAGAAATGGGTTAGCCCGGCCATCCGCATGCCAGCGGCATAAAGGTGATCGAGATTGGCAATATCGCCTTCCAGGCTTTGCAGACCCTCTGCGCTGAACAATGCGCCGACCGGCCTCGTTCCCGCCTTGGCGCGGGTTATCAAAAGCTGGTCGAGCGCGCCCGGATCATTGATCCGCACCAACGCGCCGCCAGAATTCTCTGCCGCCCGGTCCAGCTTGCGGACATGGTAGAGCGAGCGTTCCATCAGGCTGTGCCAGGTCTTGATCGGCTGCATTTGCGCGATCACCAATGCGGTGATGTTGTCCGTGTCGGCACCATTGGCATCGTAATTCTGGCCCTTGGGCGTCTTGGTGACGCTGGAGAAGACCTGCAGCGCGACATTGCCATCCTGCAAGCGCGGCAAGTCCATATGGCCGCGACTGGCGCGGGTATTCAGGTCGCGATCCCACATCAGCGTGTCCGAATGGAGATCGACGATGGTGAGCGTTGCGTGCAGTGCCTTTGCCTCGTCGCTCACTTCGATCAACGGTTCGCCATCGACACGGTTCTTATCGGCTTCGACATAGGCAGGGCCGAAAGCGAAGAAGGCGATTGCGCCCAAAATTACCAGACCCAGCAGGCTGTAGAGAATCTTGCGCATCACACCTCTCCCCCAGCCCTTGTGTAGGTCACAAAGCTGTAGGGTGGAAGCGCGCCTTCACCGGGCATATCGCTGCGTGCGACGACCTCCCAATCGCTGCCGAGTGGCGGCATATGCGTATCGCCATCATAATCGCGGTGAACTTCGGTCAACTCCACCCGCTGGGCCAGCGGCAGGAACAGCGCATAGATTTCGGCACCGCCAATCACCGCCACTTCGCCATCGCCCGCCAAAGCCAGCGCCTCTTCGACCGAATGCGCCACCTCCGCGCCTTCGGCCTGCCAGTCGCGGTCTCGCGTCAATACAATGTGGCGGCGGCCGGGGAGCGGCTTGGGGAAGCTCTCGAAAGTCTTGCGGCCCATCAGCATGGGGAGTCCCTGTCCGTGTGGCCCCAATGTCAGCGCCTTGAACCGTTTGAGGTCGGCAGAGATGTGCCAGGGCAGCTTGCCGTCCATGCCGATCGTGCCATTGCTGGCGCGGGCATAGATCAGGAACAGGCGCTGCTCCACGCGGCTAAACCCCGGCGCGGCTGACGCGTGTCACATGGCCCATCTTGCGCCCTTCGCGCGCTTCCTTCTTGCCATAGAGGTGCAGATGCGCTTCGCCGTCTTCGCCCAAAATCTCGTGTGCGGTCAGCGCCGCTGCGCCCACGATATTGCGCATTTCGATTCGATCGAAACGGGTGGCGGTGCTGCCCAAAGACAGGCCGCAAATGGCGCGAATATGGTTTTCGAACTGGCTGGTGGCCGCGCCTTCGATCGTCCAATGCCCTGAATTGTGCACGCGCGGGGCCATTTCGTTGAACACCGGGCCATCGCTGGTGGCGAAGAATTCCAGTGTCAGCACGCCGACATATTTGAGCGCTTCGGCGGCCTTGCCCGCCAGCTCACGCGCGGCCGGGATTTGCGCGGTGACGGCATCGCCCGGCGGGATGGTCGAAGTCGCCAGCATGCCGGCCCTATGCACATTGGCGGTTGAATCCCAGAACCGCAGCTCGCCATTCTGTCCGCGCACCATGATTACGGAAAACTCCGCCTCGAAACTGACGAGGCCTTCATAGACACACGGCTTGCCGGGAAAACGCACGCTTTCCATATCGCGCACCGAGGCGATCCGCCATTGCCCCTTGCCGTCATAGCCATCGCGGCTGGTCTTGAGGATGCCGGGCGCGCCGATCCGCTCCACCGCCATCCGCAGCTCATTGTCCGAATCGACCGCGGCATAGGGGGCGGGCTTGCCGCCCAGATCCTCGATAAAGCGCTTTTCCTTCAGCCGGTCCTGCGCCACGCCCAGGGCACGCGGATCGGGCCGAAGCATATGCGGCGGGATCATTTCGACCGCAGAAAGCGGCACGTTTTCGAATTCCCAGGTCACGACGTCGCATTTGCTGGCGAAGGCGGCCAGCGCGGGCTTATCACCCCAGCCCTTCTCGAAGAAATCGCTGCATAGCTCAGCCGCGACATTGTCGCCTTCAGGCGAATAGCCGATCACGTGATAGCCCAATTGTGCAGCGGCCACGGCCATCATCCGGCCCAGCTGGCCGCCACCCAATATGCCGATTGTCGAACCCGGGGCGAGCGTCATCCCTGCGGCTGCTCCGCCACGGCGGCGCTGCGCGCGGCGCGCCAATCCTGCAGCCGATCGGACAATTCCTCGTCCTGCAGCGCAAGGATCGCCGCTGCCATCAGCCCGGCATTGGTTGCCCCCGCTTCGCCGATCGCCAGCGTGCCAACCGGGATTCCGGCGGGCATCTGCACGATAGAGAGCAGGCTATCCATGCCTGACAGTGCCCTGGACTGGACCGGAACGCCCAGCACCGGCAGATGCGTCATCGCTGCGATCATGCCGGGCAGATGCGCCGCGCCGCCTGCGCCCGCGATGATGACATCGAATCCTTCGCCTTCCGCACCCTTGGCAAAAGCGGCCATCCGGTCTGGCGTGCGGTGGGCAGAGACGATCCGCGCCTCATGCTCAACCTCCAGCTCTTCGAGCACCTTTGCGGCGCATTGCATGGTCGGCCAGTCAGACTGGCTGCCCATCACGATTGCTACCTTGGCCCCCATTTGCCGTTCCTCGCTCAGCTGTCCTTGAGATAATACCGCTCACCCGGCGTCATCGCGTCATCGAAATCATAGATGATCGGCTGGCCGGTGGGAATCTCCAGCCCGGTGATGTCCGCATCGGAGATTCCCGAAAGATGCTTGACCAGCGCGCGCAGCGAATTGCCATGGGCGGAGATGATCACCGTCTCACCGCGTTCCAGCACCGGCAGGATATTGCTTTCCCAATAGGGCAGCACGCGCTCGATTGTCAGTTTGAGGCTTTCAGTGCGCGGCACATCGACCCCGGCATAGCGCGGGTCATTCGAAAGATCATACTTGCTGCCCGGCTCAAGCTCGGGCGGGGGCACATCGAAACTGCGGCGCCAGATATGGACCTGCTCGTCGCCATGCTTGTCGCGCGTTTCCTGCTTGTCGAGCCCGGTCAGCCCGCCATAGTGCCGTTCGTTAAGCCGCCAGTGCTTGGTTTCGGGGATCCACAACCGGTCGCACTGATGCAGCGCCAGGTGCAGCGTGCGGATCGCGCGGGTCTGGAGCGAGGTGAATGCGCAGGTGGGCATGACGCCCTTGTCTTTCATCAACGCCCCAGCAGCCATGGCTTCTTCCACACCGCGTTCGGTCAGGTCGACATCCCACCAGCCGGTAAAGCGGTTCTCGAGGTTCCACTGGCTCTGGCCGTGGCGGACGAGAATTAGCTTGGGCATCGATCAGGCTCCGGTTGGTTTGGAAAGAGCGCGAGGCGTTAGCTGCCATCGCTTGCGTTGGGAAGTCCGCTTGGCGATGGATTTGGCGGATCGGAATCGAATTCGCGCGCCTGAGCCTTCCTGCGGCGCAGGTTTTCGCGCAATTTCGCGGCCAAACGCTCTTCACGCGATATTTTGTTACTACGGTCTTCACCCATGTGAAACGCCTTGCCGATTATGAGCTCAAAGCTCAAGCTTGGCTTGACATTGCGGCCCCGCGCGACAATAGGCGCGCCACCTCGACAGCCGGGTGCATTTGGCACCCCGATTGGCACGTCGATTTGGGCGCTGCTGTAGCTCAGTGGTAGAGCGCACCCTTGGTAAGGGTGAGGTCGGGAGTTCAATCCTCCCCAGCAGCACCAGTTTCGGCTACGGAAATTCATCCGGGAGATGAATTTCGATCGAAACTCGCAAGCGACAGCGCAGCGGTGACCTGAACAGGAAACAGTCCGGGAGACTGTCTTGGATGAGAACCCCGTGCCGCAAGGGCAGGTGATCGCCGGCGCGTATGCGGAACAGGCTCAATC
>JBNLDR010000085.1:0-10287 GCA_050304495.1 Altererythrobacter sp. | reverse complement strand
TCATTCGCGGGGCAGCAAATCGACGCCAGCCTGCTGGGAGGTGTGAAATCACGCGAAGGTCCGCGGCTCAAGGACCTGGCGATCACCACTTCGAGCTACGGCAGCCCGATCTCCCGTCACTTTGGCGTCATGCGCGTACCCGGCACCATCATATGGTCGACCGACCTGATCGAATCCCGCCAGACCAGCGGCGGCGGCAAAGGCAAACCGAAAACCACGACCTATAGCTATCGTGCGTCTTTTGCGGTGGCGTTGGGAAGCCGCCCGATTGTTTCGGTTGGCCGCATCTGGGCAGATGGAAATCTGCTGCGCGGGGCGGCAGGCGATCTGAAGACGCCGGGGACCATGCGGGTCTATAATGGCTATGGCGATCAGCCGGCCGATCCCCTGATTGCATCAGCCAAGGGGACCAGCGCGCCCGCGTTTCGCGGCACTGCCTATGTCGTCTTTGAAGATCTTGAACTGGGCGATTTCGGTAACCGGATTCCGGCGCTGACTTTTGAAGTCTATGCCGATGCGCAAAACCAGGTCGCCCTGGGTCAGATCGTACCCTATGCACAGGTCCCGGCCACCGATACGGCACTGGCACAGATGCTGGGCTATACGGATGAGGGCGGCTCTCTCCTTTCGGCGCTCTCGGCCATCGATCTCGTCCACCCCATGATCTGCAATGCGGGCGTGGACGCGGTCGAGATTCAGTCGGCATATTCGCTGCCCGCGCAAATCCCGCTTTTGCCTGCAGCTTTGGCCGACAATCAGAATGGCGGCGCTCAGGCCTCCCCCGCAGCCGAGCACCGGCGCGCTTCTGCGGATCGGCCCTTTTCTCGCGCTTTGCGCTATTACGACCGGGATCGGGACCACCAGCCGGGAATCCAAAGAACGCTTGGGCAGGAACAACTCGGGCGAGAGGAGACGGTGGATCTGCCCGCCACCATGAATTCCAGCGGGGCGAAGACCCTCTGCAGCGAATATGCGCTGCGAGCTCGCTGGCAGGCAGAGCAAATTGTCTGGCGCATTGCCGAGCTCGATCCCGCGATCAGGCCGGGCGATCTGGTCCAGGTTCCCGGGATGTCCGGGACCTGGCTGATCAAGCGCTGGGAATGGTCCGATCAGGGTATCGAACTAACGCTTGAGCGTATTCCGCCAGCAACCGGAATTGCGCTGCAAGGTGACCCAGGCGAGCTCTATCCGCCCGCAGACTTGCAGCCATTGCCCACCATCCTGCGCGCCTTTGAATTGCCATGGGATGGAATTGGAAGCTCAACCAGCCCGGCAATGTTTGCGGCCATGTCAGCCACAGCGCCCAATTGGTCGGGCGCCGCGCTCTATATGGAACAGGGCGGCGCGCTGATACCCTTGGAGATCACCTCGCGGGTCCGCAGTGTGATGGGCAACCTGGCGATCCCGCTAGCGCCGTCGGACTGTGTCTATCTCGACGTCCAGGCCTCATGCGAGATCGACTTTGTCGCTGACGATCTGAGCCTCACCAGCTCGACAATTGATCGTCTCGCCGCAGGTTCCAACCGAATGCTGATCGGAAATGAAGTCATTCAGTTTCTAAATGCCGAGCCGATCTCTTCAGCTCGCTGGCGGATCTCTGGATTGCTGCGCGGACGCGGCGGAACGGAGCATATTGCCCTGGATGGACACGCGGTCGGCACCAATGTGGTGCTGCTTGATGATGCATTGATTGCCCTCGATCCCGCGCAAGTCCCGTCGAACGTCTCAACAAACATTGCCGCAATCGGGTTCGGTGACGCTGATCCTGTCTACGCGCCGCTGGAGGCGAGCGGGACGACCCGCCAGCCGCTGTCGCCCGTCCACACGCGTTATCAGGTCGATTCCGTCGGAGATTGGCACTTTTCCTGGACCCGCAGGGCACGGGGCCAATGGAGCTGGGAAGATTATGTCGATACACCGCTGGTCGAAGAACAGGAAACCTATTCCGTGGGGCTCGGGCCGGCTGATCAACCCCTGGTTGCATGGCTGGTCTCAAGCCCTGGCATGACGATCGACAGCGCGACGGCCTCGGCCCTGATCGCCGCGCATGGCCCGCAACCAATTTGGGTGCGTCAGAATGGCACCTTCGGTCAGTCGCCAGCTACCCTGATCACCACATTGTCCTGATATGCTGAGGAGCAAAACCTGTGCCAAATCCAGTTGAATTTACCGCCACCACACCCCGATTTGCCTTGCCGCTATTGTTCGCGAGCCAATTCCAAAAGGAGTTCTTCGTCAACGAGGCACATCGATTGCTGGATGCCTTGGCGCATCCGGCAGTGGAAGGGCTAGGGAGCACACCGCCTGCCACGCCCCAAGAGGGCGATGCGTGGCTGGTCACCGCAACGGCCCAAGGTGACTGGGTCGGTCAAGAAGACAAGCTGGCAGCCCATATTGGCGGTAGCTGGCTGTTTGTGCCACCGCAGCTCGGAATGCAGGTTTATCGCAAGGACATTGGGCAGCTTACATTCTACAGCGGTGCTTGGGGGCTCGCGACGGAACCCACGACACCGAGCGGCGGGACGACCGTGGATGTTGAGGCACGGAATGCAGTATCCACTCTGATCGCCGCGCTACGCAGCGTTGGGATATTCGCCGCAAGCTAGACGCGTTGAGCGAGCCATTTACGAAAAATGAACCGCGGAGCCGCATATCACGATATTCCGGTCATAATTGAGGCTTATTTGCAACAGTTTGGACCTAAAGCCCGCTTGCCACCATCATGCAGAAAAGTTAGAAAGCCGCCGGTGGCTCCAGTTCGATTAAGAAGGGGAATAAGATAATGCGCAAACTCGTCATCGGAATGGCGATGGCTTCAACTGCACTTGCAACACCTGCTCTTGCTCGCGACGACCAGTGGTACGTCGGGGTAGATGGCGGTGCGATGCTGGTTGAAGACATGGACCTTGACGTCAACGGCACACCGAATGATGCGTCAGTCGACCATAACACTGGTTATGATTTCGGCGGTCTCGTTGGTTACGATTTTGGCGGTTTCCGTCTCGAAGCGGAAGCCAGCTATCGTGCAGCGGATGTTGATCAGCTGCAAAATTCAGATGGCATTTTTGATGCCAATGGTGAGGCCAATGCGCTGAGCTTCATGCTCAACGGATTGCTCGATTTTGGCCCAGATGATGGCCTTCAGGGTTTTGTTGGCGGCGGCGTTGGTGTCGCGCGCACTTCTCTTGATGGAACCATCAATTCAAACGGTCCTGGCCTGTACAACGATTCGGACAGCGGCTTTGCGTGGCAGGTTCTTGCTGGCGTACGCGCACCGCTTTCGGGCAATTGGGATGTTGGCCTGAAGTATCGCTACTTCAACGCACCCAATGTCGGCATCGTTGACCTGACCGGTGGTTCCTTGGAAGGCGATTTCAAGAGCCATTCAATTCTTGGCTCGATCATTTACAACTTCGGCGCCGAGGCTCCTCCGCCGCCTCCGCCGCCTCCGCCTCCGCCGCCTCCGCCGCCGCCGCCGGCACCCGAGCCGGATCCCGCTCCGGCGCCGCCGCCGCCCCCGCCGCCGCCGGCACCGGTGTGCAACACGGGGCCCTACATCGTGTTCTTCGATTGGGATCAGTCGGATATCACCCCGGAAGCGGCAACGATTCTCGACAATGCCGTCAGTGCTTATGCTGATTGCGGCATGGCGAGCGTCATGCTGGCTGGTCACGCTGACCGGTCTGGTGCGGCATCGTACAATGTCGGCCTGTCAGAGCGTCGTAACGCATCCGTGCGTGACTACCTCTCTGGCCGCGGCGTTCCGGATGACCGGATCACTAGCGAAGCATTCGGCGAATCTCAGCCTCGCGTCGCCACCGAAGACGGTGTCCGCGAACTGCAGAACCGTCGCGTTGAAGTTACCTATGGCCCCGGTTCGGGCATGTAAGTCACTTCGCAATGCGAGTAATGAAAGGGGTCGGAGTAATCCGGCCCCTTTTCTTTTGACTGGCGTATTCAGTCAGTCCTGACGGGGCGTCCTGATCCGGCACGGATGGCGATGACCATAACCGGGCCGTTGTCACTGGATCGGCAGCAAATATGGCGGCAAAATACGTCCGCCCGCCAGTCAAACTTCGAATTCTAGATATTCTCACCGGCCGCTCGTGCGCGCTCCAAGAGTGACGCGCTAGCTGCGGGGACGAGCCTTATGGCCGCCACCACCAAGGCCAGGCCGATGGGTGCAATCCAAAGGGTTGAAAGAACCCCGATCGAAAGATCACCCTCGTTCCTGGCCGATACATAGCCAGCAAGATACGGCCCTAGCGCCAAGCCGACCAACGTAGTCGCGAGAAAGAATGTCGCTGTGGCCACACCTCGCATTCTCGGCAATACCAGCGCCTGGCTAGAGGCGGCAGCTGCGCCCAAAGCTGACGATGCAAACAGCTGCGCCAGCGCCGCCATGCTGAAGAAAACCACCAAATTGTCCGTTGTGAACACAATAAATGCCACCGGAAGCGGAGCCAGCAGTCCGAACAGAACCACGTAAAGTCGGCCCGATGGATTGCGCTCGAACAGCCAATCCGCAACGCGGCCGCCTATTGTCACACCGAGAAATCCGGCCACCGCGGCAGGTCCGCCAATCCAAAGGCCAAGACTTCCCTTGTCAATGTCGAATACCCGCTCTGCGTAAGGAGCTGTCCAATAGCCGCTGGCATATGCCATGAAGGAAACGGCTCCATATCCAAGGATAGTGCACAGGAACGCAGGTGAGCCCCAAGTCAGCCGGAATGTTGGTAGATCGCGAGATCGTAACGCGCTGGCCCAGCAATAGATCGCGTAATATCCTATGCCCAGCAGCAGCCACTGGTCGGTAATCGGTGGGTAGATCAGACCAGCACCAGAATTGAGCCACACCGAGAGCAAGCGCGCCAAGACCATGAAGCATGCGAGGACGGTCAGATTCAGCGCCAATGCGGCTGGCCCTCTTTTTGCTGCACCGTGAATCGTGAATGGCGGGATTACCGTCGTAAGTTCGCTGAGAAATTCCTTGAATGGAGTTGGGCTGGAGGGCGTTGGCAAGCCGTCGATCACCCCACGTTCTGGTTCGCGCAGCGTCGCCACCCAGATCGCGAGCAGCAGTCCCGGCAGGCCAACCGCAATGAATGCAGCCTGCCATCCAGCCAGGCCCAGAGGCCCTCCTTCCGGATAGCTTTCATTCCATTGATCTACGATCATCCCCCCTATCAGGAGTGATATCCCCCCGCCGAGGTAAAGACCGGAACTGTAGATTGCCAGCGCAGTTGCCCTGAGCCGAGCCGGGAACCAATCCGATATAAGGGAGTAAGCCGCGGGACTGGCGGTCGCTTCGCCTACACCCACGCCGATACGTGCTACCGTCAGCGTCGCGGTGCCACGTGCCAGGCCGGAAAACGCCGTCATCGCAGACCACAGCGCAAGGCCCAAGGTCATAAGTCTGACCCTCTTCCAGCTATCGGCGAGTTTGCCTAACGGTATGCCGAACAGAGCGTAAAATATCGCAAAGGCGGTTCCGTATAGGAAACCAAGATAGGCGTCATCAACGCCGAGATCGGCCTTGATGTCATTGGCCAGGATCGAGAGAATCTGCCGGTCAACAAAGTTCAGGACGTAAATCAGGACCAGTACGCCCAGCGCGTACCAACTATACGCCGGAACGCCTTGATCTCTGGGTTTCTCTTGGTCTGACCGTCCTTCCTCCACATCCGCCCCCATCTATAAGCGCTTCATTCCGCCGCATATCGCGTATTGTCCGTCAGGCCTGCCTCCGAGAAACCTTTGCGCCGCAATCTGCACGAATCGCAAAGGCCGCACGCCAGGCCATCATCTGTCGGGTCATAACAGGACCAGCTCCACACGGGATCGAGCCCGAGCCGATGGCATTCGCCTGCAATATCTGCCTTGGTCATGTGCTGAAGCGGCGCATTGATCCGAAACGGGAGGCCTTCGACACCAGCCTTGGTCCCAAGTCGTGCCGTCTCCGCAAAACTCGCAATAAACTCGGGCCTGCAATCGGGATATCCCGAATAGTCGAGCGCATTGACGCCGATGAAAATATCGGACGCCCCAAGCGCTTCAGCGCAAGCGACGGTTAGTGAAAGAAACACCAGATTGCGTGCCGGGACATAGGTGACAGGAATCCCTTCATCGACACCTGTCTTGGGCACATCGATCTGGTCGGTCAGCGCAGAGCCCCCGAACACACGCAGATCAAGCGGCAACAATATGTGGTTGCGCACACCAATTTTTGCGGCAATCGAGCGTGCCGCTTCGATCTCCCGCGAGTGGCGCTGGCCATAGTCGATAGTCAGGGCATGAAGTTCAAAGCCCAACTCACGCGCGATGCCCGCCGTAACCATGGAATCGAGCCCGCCCGAAAGCAGCACCACAGCAGAGCCACGCGTCTCATGATCAATGCCGCTCATAAGCTTTGCTTAGCGGACTTGCCCGATCTTGCAATCGCATCGGGGCGATATCGTAAATTTCCCGGGAGCAAAGCGCGCTCAGCTGCAGGTCCCCGTCCGCCGTGCTTCTGCCGTGAACTGGAAAGGAAGACCGCCGACAATTCCCTGACTCTCGATCTGGACCAGCGAAGAGGTCTCGCGCCGGATATTGGTCCGGCCATAGCCATCGCCCGGGCAAGTATATTGCACTGTGACCTCGCCCGCCTCGTCTTCGACGATGAAGCGATTGCAGTTCGGCTGACGGTGTTGGAGCTGGATCAACTCGCGGCCATTGCGCAGGCAGATCTTGCGGCTGGGAGAACCATCGCGCTGACGCACTGTCCATTCGCCCTTCGTCAGTCCATCAAGCATGGCAAGACCGCCCCCCTGGGCGAAACCAGGCACGCTTGCAATGGACGCAACGAGGCTCGCCGCGAAAACGGCCCCCGCAATCAGTCCCTTGCGTCGCGTGTTCATGTCAGTTTCTCCAGCAGCTCTTCATGTCAGAACCTTGTATGTAATCGCACAATTACGATAAACCGTTTCTGAACGTAGACGAATTGCTTAAATGCTAAGCGCAAATTGCCGCGAGCAGAAGGCACAATCAACCACTATCTTACCGGAATCATTACGCATTTCTTCCCTTTCCTCGGGAGGAAAGCGCGAAAGCACGGATTCATAATGAGAAATTGTGCATCGGCATCCTCTAACCAGCGACGCACCGGGCCGAACCAAAATCTCGCCCTCTTCGTGGAACAGCCGCCACAGGATGGCCTGCATCGACAGCGCCGAATCGAGCAGCTCTTCATGGCTCACGCTACCGGCGATAATCTCGACATGTTCCCAGTCGGGATCGTTCTCGCGCAGATGTAAGCGTTCTCGCCCTTCCTCACCTTCTGGTAGGTGCTGAACCAGTAGTCCGCCTGCAATACAGCCTTGCGGCCCCGCTTTCACCGCGACGCGGATCAAGGTCGGAACTTGCTCTGACTGGATGAAATAACGCTCGCAGGCAGCAGACAGGGAATCGCCCTCCAGCGGCACGATTCCCTGATATCTCTTCCCTGGCCCCGCATCGAAGGTAATGGCGAGATAGCCTGTCCCGAACAGCGCGAACAGCGAAGGGTTGGCCCCAAGCTCGGCTAGCGCCGCTTCGTCAAACTCGACATAGCCGCGCATCTCACCCGCACGGTAATCGCAAACCAGCAGCCGAACCGCGCCCGCTTCAGTCTGCGCCTGCATGGTCAGCTGCGTTTCGTCACCCTTCAGCAAACCTCCCATCAACGCACCCAGGACAAGCGCCTCTGCGAGGAGATGGGTAATCGGCGCGGGATATGCATGCGCGGACAGAATATCCGAAACGACCTGATCCAGCCGCACCAACCTCCCACGCGCATTCCGCGCCGGCAGCGTATAGCCCAGCAATTGGTCGGCAAATATTTCTGAGTGTTCGCTCATTTCGCGAATATGGGATCCAGCTGGCAGAAAAGTAAGGCCGGCAGCCGCAAACTTCGGCTAGCCGAGTAACCCAAAACACCACAGCAAGACCGATTTCTGCGCATGGATGCGGTTCTCAGCCTCGTCAAACACGGCGGATTGGGGGCCCTCAAACACCTCTTCACTTACTTCCTCACCAACATGCGCCGGCAGACAGTGGAGGAATTGCGCATCGGGCCTGGCTCGCGCCATCAACGCCGCATTGACCTGGTAAGGCGCCATCGCGGCCAGTTTGTCGTGCGTGTGCTCCTGACCCATGGAGACCCAGGTATCGGTGACGATCACATCCGCCCCGTCTGCCGCCGCAGCCGCATCATGGGTTAGCAATACCTTCGCCCCACCCGCGCGAGCCATCTCGACAAACTCCATCTCGGGCTCATAACCGGCGGGCGTCGCCACGCGGACGTTGAATTTCATCAAACCAGCCGCCTCAAGAATTGAGTGCAGCACATTATTGCCATCCCCAAACCACGCCACCTCAAGGCCGGGCAAGGACTTGCCATGCTCTACCATGGTCTGCAGATCGGCAACGATCTGGCACGGATGCGAGCGATCGGTCAGCCCGTTAATCACGGGTACGTCAGCGTAATGCGCCAGCTCTTCGGCCTTTGCGTGATCATCGGTACGGATCATGATCGCATCGACCATCCGGCTGAGCACGCGCGCGGTATCAGCGATCGTCTCCCCCCGACCAAGCTGGCTGGACGAGGAATCGAGGATCAGCGAGCCACCGCCCAACTGACGCATGGCAATATCGAAGCTGGTCCTTGTGCGCGTCGAACTCTTCTCGAAGATCATGGCCAGCACCCGGCCGTCGAGCGGCCTGTCCGCATCCGCGCGGCCTTTGGGCCACCCCTGCCGGGCTGCCTTGCGATCGATCGCATCGCCGATCATGGTTGCGACCGCATCGCCCCCAGCATCGGACAGGTCGAGAAAATGCCGCAACCCGGTCATTGTGCGCCCGCTGGCGTATAGCTCGCCGCGCCCGCCGAAAGTTTCTCGAAGAACTCATCCATTTCCGCGTCGCCAAGCACCAATGGCGGCAATACGCGCAATGTATTGTCGCCCGCCGCCACGGTCAGCAGCTGATGGTTGTCGCGCAGATGGGCATAGAACGGACGGCTCTCAACCTTCATTTTCAGACCAAGCATCAAGCCCCTGCCGCGAACGAGTTCGAACAGTTCAGGATAGTTGCCGATGAATTGTTCGAGCCGCGCCCGCAGACGCTCGCCTTTCTCCCGCACCGATCCGAGAAACTCGTCATTTGCTACCGCTTCCATAACCGCGCTGCCCGCCGCCATGGCCAACGGATTACCGCCATAGGTCGAGCCATGCGTGCCGATCACCATGCCTCGCGCCGCCTTTTCTGTCGCCAGACAGGCGCCGAGCGGGAAGCCGCCACCAATGCCCTTGGCCGTGGCCAGAATGTCCGGTTCGATCCCGTATTGCTCATAGGCATAGAGAGTACCGGTACGAGCGACACCGCACTGCACCTCATCCAGCACCAGCATCAAATCGTTCTCGTCGGCCAGCTGCCGCAAGCCCTTCATAAACGCGTCAGACGCTGGGCGAATCCCGCCTTCACCCTGAATCGGTTCGACCAGGAAACCAGCGGTGTTCGGCCCCATCAGCGCCCTGGCAGATTCGAGATTGTCGAATTCCGCATATTTGAAGCCGGCCAGAAGCGGCGAGAAGCCGTGGTGCATCTTTTCCTGATTCGATGCGCTGATGGTCGCCATGGTGCGCCCGTGGAAGGCATTGGCAAAGGTAATCAGCTCGAACCGCGTCGTATCCCCCTGGTGCTGATGATAGGCCCGCGCTGTCTTGATTGCGCACTCGACCGCCTCCGCACCCGAATTGGTGAAGAACACCGTGTCGGCAAAGGTCTTGTCGACCAGCGTCTGCGCCAGCTTCTCTCCCTGAGGGCTGCCGTAAAGATTCGACACGTGCATCAGCGTCTGCGCCTGCTGCTGGATCGCCGAAATCAATCCTTCATGCGAATGGCCCAGAAGGTTCACCGCAATGCCGCTGGCGAAATCGAGATATCGCGTGCCGTCTTCATCGATGAGGTGGCAGTGTTCGCCGCGCACGGGCCGCACACCGCAACGGGGATAGACAGGCATGAGAGGGGTGATCGACATATCGTAATCCTTCTGATTCGCAGGAGGAGAAACCGAAGTTTGAAAAACGAGAAATGGCGGCCCCCTGAGTCAGTGACCCCAGGACCGCCATTTTGCTCCGTCTAGGATTTCAGAAAGGCCAGGTCAAACTCGCTGGCGCTTCCTGCGGCTATGTCAGCCTTGAACGGGCACAAGGTTGACCGCGGAGTACTTGCCTCGTCGATCAACCTCGAGATCGAACTCGACCCTGT
>JBNLDR010000084.1:0-10448 GCA_050304495.1 Altererythrobacter sp. | reverse complement strand
TTCCCAATCCCGGAATTCGCCCTCGATACGGTCGCCGGAATGCTCACTGGACAAGCCACCACCCGAACTGGCTTCAGACTCAACTCAGCTCCAGCAACCACTGCTCGCCTTTCGGTCGACCAAGAAGTCATGGAAGCCGATTTCGCCCGAGACGTCCCATACGACCAGCGGCACCATTCGAGATACGAGGTTCGCGGGGACGCCATATTGGTAACGGAGATGGGGACTTCCTACCGTGTCAGTATGGAACGTAACGGGGGCACCGGCCACCACCACGCCCATGACGGCGACATTATCGCCCCCATGCCGGGCAAGGTCATCGCGGTCGATGTGGCCGAGGGCGACAGCGTCACAGCAGGCCAGCGCCTCATGGTGCTCGAAGCGATGAAGATGGAGCACGCGCTCACTGCGCCGTTCGACGGGACCGTGACCGAACTCAACGCCAGCGAAGGCGGGCAGGTGCAGGTCGAGGCTCTGCTCTGCGTGGTGGAGCCTACTGAAGATTGATCGTCATCCCAGCGGAAGCTGGGATCGCTCTCAACTCTGCGCCAACCCGGCAGCGGTCCCAGCTTTCGCTGGGCCGACTGCTAGGGCATAATCCGCGCGGGGGAGAGCGACTCATGAAAATCTTTATCACCGGCGCATCGGGGTTTGTTGGAGGGGCGGCGGCGCGGCACCTCGCGGCCCAAGGCCACGAGATCATTGCCATGTCGCGTTCGGAAAGCTCGGATGCAAAGATCAATGCGTTGGGCGCAACACCGGTCCGCTGCGATCTCGAAAATGTCGCTGCCGAACACATGCAAGGCGCAGACGCGGTCATCCATTCGGCGGCTTTTGTCGAGGCTTGGGGGCCGAAGGACGCCTGGCACAACTTCAACGTGTTGGGCACGCAACACGTATTGGATGCGGCGCAGGCTGCGCAGGTTAAGCGCTTCATCCATATCGGCACCGAGGCAGCCATCGTTCACGGCCAGCATATTCGCGGGGCGGACGAGAGCTATCCGCTCGCGCCCGGATCACCCTATCCCTATTGCGCGACCAAGGCGCAGGCGGAAATGAAGGTGCGCCGCGCCAATGCGCCGGGGTTTGAAACGATCGTGCTGCGCCCGCGTTTCATCTGGGGACCGGGCGATACGACCCTGCTGCCAGTGATTGAAGCCATGGCCGCAGCGGGCAAGTGGACCTGGATCGATCATGGCAAGGCGATGACCAGCACCACCCATATCGACAATCTGGTCCATGGAATCGAGCTGGCGCTGACCCACGGCACGCCGGGTGAAGCCTATTTCATCCTCGATGATGGCGATGCGAGCATGAAGGAAATGATCACCGGCATGGCCGCGTCAAAGGGGCTGGAGCTGCCCGACAAGTCGATACCCGGCTGGATAGCGGATGCGATTGGCGGGGGCAGCGAAGCGATCTGGCGTTGCTTCAACCTCAAGGGCGCGCCGCCGCTGACCAGGCATGCTGCCATGGTGATGAGCCGCGATTGCATGCTGAAAGGCGACAAGGCGCGCGAAGGGTTGAGCTACGCGCCAGTGATCAGCCGCGAGGCGGGACTGGCGGCGATGCAAGCGGGCGGCTGAACCCGCTCAAGGCATGGGATAGCCGGACCAGCGCTTGATCGTGCGGATCACGAAACTCGATCGCATGGATGAAACGCCGGGCAACCGCGCCAGGCAGTTGCGGTGGATCACATCGAACTGTTCCAGATCGCTCGCCGCTACGCGCAGCAGATAGTCGGCATTGCCCGACATCAGCCGGCATTCGAGGATATCGTCGAACCCCGCCACCGCCTCTTCAAAACGGTCCATCGCGTCGCGGCTCTGGCTGGTCAGCGTAATCTCGACATAGGCCTGCTGCTTCAGCCCCAGTTCCTGCGCATTGAGTTGGGCTGCATAGCCGCGGATCACGCCCGATTTTTCGAGCGCCTTGATCCGGCGATGGCAAGCTGACGGCGAGACGCCAACCTGATCTGCCAGCACGGCAATCGGCTGGGTGGAGTCGCGCTGCAGCAGGCCAAGGATTTTTCGGTCGATACGGTCCATGCAAAAAATTCCCACCAGAATCTGAAAAATCGGAAAATATCACCAATTCATGCGTTCTCCAAGCCTGCATTTGGTAACAAATCTACCTCTTGCTGGAGTATTCTCCCGTCAGAGGAATTAGGAGATATCACCATGCGTGTTGGCACCGTCAAGGAAATCAAGAACCACGAATACCGCGTCGGCCTCACCCCCGAGAGTGTGCGCGAGCTGAACATTAACGGCCATGAAGTCTGGGTTGAAACCAACGCTGGCCTCGGCATTGGCGTGTCCGATGCCGATTACGAAGCCGCCGGTGCTTCGATCCGCGCCACCGCCGCCGAAATCTTCGCTGAGTGCGAGATGGTGGTGAAGGTCAAGGAACCGCAGGCGGTCGAGCGCGCCCAGCTGCGCAAGGGCCAGATCCTCTACACCTATCTGCACCTGGCGCCCGATCCGGAACAAACCGCCGATCTCGTCAAGTCTGGCGTGACCGCGATCGCCTATGAGACCGTGACCGGTCCGGGCAATACCCTGCCGCTGCTCAAGCCGATGAGCCAGGTCGCTGGCCGGATGTCGATCCAGGCTGGCGCCACTGCTCTGGAAAAAGCGCATGGCGGGCGCGGCGTGCTGCTGGGCGGCGTGCCGGGCGTGATGCCGGGCAAGGTCGCCGTGATTGGCGGCGGCGTGGTTGGCTGGAACGCGGCGCAGATGGCGGTCGGCCTTGGTGCCGATGTCACCATTCTTGATCGCGATCCTGAGCAGCTCGAACGGTTGGGCATGTATTTCGAAAGCCGCGCCAAGACGCGCTTTTCCAACAGCGCCAATATTGCTGACAGCATTTCAGACGCCGATCTGGTGATCGGGGCTGTGCTGGTAGCCGGCGCCGCTGCGCCCAAGCTGGTCACGCGTGACATGCTCGGCCTGATGCAGCCCGGCGCGGTGCTGGTTGACGTTGCGATCGACCAGGGTGGCTGTTTCGAAACCAGCCACGCCACTACCCATGCCGAACCGACCTATGTCGTCGATGATATCGTGCATTATTGCGTCGCCAACATGCCGGGCGCCGTTGCGCGCACCAGCACCTATGCGCTCAACAATGTCACCCTGCCGCATGCGCTCAAGATCGCAGAGCTGGGCTGGAAGGGTGCACTCAAGGCCAATCCGCATCTCGCCGCAGGACTCAACGTCCACGAAAGCAAGATCACCTATGAAGCGGTCGCGCGCGACCTGGGCTATGATTATGTCCCGGTGAGCGAGGTTCTGGCGGGCTAATCCCGCCTCTCAGGCTGCGGCTCGGCGCGCGTGTTGTGCGTCGAGCCAGCGGGCCAGCGACACGCCCCCGGTGATAAGGAACGGCACCAGCACCAGGCTGAGCACAACCTTGGCGATGATCTGGCCGATCATCAGATTCATGATCGGGAATGTGCCGTAAAAGGCGAGGGTGATGAAGATCACCGAATCCACCGCCTGGCTCAGCGCCGAAGCGATCGCGCCGCGCACCATCAGACCCACAGTGGTCGATTCCCCGCTGCCGCGCAGCTTCGAAAAGATCCAGACATTGAGCAGCAACGACACGCCATAGGCGGCGGGTCCGGCGGCCATGATCCGCGGCGTGCTGGACAGCACGGTTTCGAATGCGGTCAACCGGTCCGGTGTCATATCAACCGAGGCAGGCAGGGCCAGCACCAGAAAGATCAGCGCAGCCGCAATCGCCAGCGGCACGAAGCCGAATATGACCAGCAGGTTCGCGCGTTTCTGCCCATAGAGCTGGGCGATCGTGCTCGAGATCACCACCAGGATCAGATAGGGAAAGATCCCCGCCTCCACCGAAAGCTCGGTCGGGACCAGCCGTACCTGCTTGAAGGCCAGCACTCCGGCCAGCACCGTCATCCCGCCATAAAGCAGGACATAGACAAACATTGCGAGCGGCAAGCCTGGGGCTTTCTGGTCTTGGGTCTCGGTCATTGCGAATGACTATGTCGCATCACGCGAAAAGGGAAGACGCGGCATATTCCGCCCTGTGGGCCATTCGCCATTTGACTGGCAGGGCACAAACGGCGAGACGTTCAGCCTGTTACTGGACGCATGCCGTGGGGGACCAATGCCGCCTTTCCTTATGAATATCGCGGGAATTGCCGCGATCCTGCTGATTGCCTTCCTGCTTTCAACGGGCAAGAAGCGGATCAGGCTGCGCGTGGTGGGGGCCGCTTTCGCCCTGCAGGCAGCGATGGCTTTCCTAGTCCTGGCGACCAGTTGGGGCAGGGCCGTAATCCAGGGCATGTCCAACGGCGTTGCGGCGCTGCTGTCCTATGCCGATGCCGGCACAGCATTCCTGTTTGGGGCGGACAACCCGCTCAAGAACACATTTGCACTGGGTGCACTGCCGGTGATCGTGTTCTTCGCCTCGCTGGTGTCGATCCTCTACTACCTTGGCATCATGCAGCGCGTGGTACGCTGGGTTGGCGGCGCGATTGCCTTCATCACCGGGATCAGCCGGGTCGAATCGCTGGGCGCGGCGGCCAATATATTTGTCGGCCAATCGGAAAGCCCACTGGTGGTGCGGCCCTATCTCGCCGCATTGCCGCCCAGCCGCCTGTTCACGCTGATGAGCGTGGGCATGGCAGGCGTCGCGGGCACGATCCTGGCGGCCTATGCCGGGCTGCTGGGCAATGAATATCTGCCATTCCTGCTCGCCGCAGCCTTCATGTCGGCCCCGGGCGGTATCGTGATGGCCAAGATTATCATGCCGGATGAGGAAGGCGATCATGTAGAAGCCGATGAAGAGGTTTCGGTGTCAGAAACCTTCGAGGAGGGCCACACACCGGCCAATGTGATCGAAGCGGCGGCGCAAGGCGCGCAAACCGGCGTCAAGCTGGCGGTAGCGGTGGGCGCCATGGTGCTGGCCTTTGTCGCGCTGGTGGCGCTGGCCAATGGCCTGCTGGGGGCGCTTGGCGGGGTGTTCGGCCATGCTGAACTGAGCTTCCAGATGGTGCTGGGATGGGTTTTTGCGCCGGTCATGTTCCTGATCGGCATTCCCTGGAGCGAGGCGGCGACGGCCGGCGGGTTGATCGGCACCAAGATCGTGCTCAACGAATTTGTCGCCTTCATCGAACTGGGCCAGCTCGAGGCGCTGAGCGAGCGTAGCCGCGCCATCGTCACCTTTGCACTGTGCGGTTTCGCCAATTTCTCCTCGATCGCGATCCAGATGGCAGTGACGGGCGGACTCGCTCCCAACCAACGCCACAATATCGCGCGGTTGGGCCTGCGCGCGCTGGCCGCAGGGAGCCTCGCCAATTTGATGAGCGCAGCGCTGGCGGGCCTTTTCCTTCCTTACTAAAACGCTCTTGCCGTATTAAGAGGCTGAGCCATGAGTGACATTGCAATCGTATCGCTCGAGCAGCCGCTCGACAGCATCGCAGGCGAACTGGGTCGCAGCTTCGCCGAATATGGCTTCGCCGTGATCCGCGACCACGGCATTCCGCAAGAGCTGATCGAGCGGGCAGAGGCGCTGTCGAAGCAGTTCTTCGCCCTGCCGACCGATACCAAACTGGCATATCGGATTGAGGGCGGCGGCGGGGCCCGAGGCTATACGCCGTTCGGGGTTGAGAAGGCCAAGGACGCCGAAGTGTTCGACCTCAAGGAATTCTGGCATGTCGGGCGAAACCTGCCCGAAGGGCACGAACTGCGTCAATATATGGCGCCCAATATCTGGCCGCAGGAAGTCGATGGCTTTCGCGAAACCTTTAGCGAGCTCTATTCGGCTTTCGAAAGAGCCGGCGCGCGCGTGCTGGAGGCGATTGCGCTGGGCCTGGGGCTGGACCGGCAATTCTTTGCGCCCACGGTGAAGGATGGGGATTCGGTGATGCGGCTGCTTCATTATCCCCCGCTGCCCGAAGATGCGCCCGACGGTGCGATCCGCGCGGCGGCGCATGGCGATATCAACACCATTACCCTGCTGCTGGGGGCGGAGGAAGCCGGGCTGGAGCTGTTGACCAAGCAGGGCGAATGGAAGGCCGTGGACGTTCCCGAAGGCGCGTTGGTTATCAATGTCGGCGATATGCTTGACCGGTTGACCAATGGCCGCTTGCGATCAACCACACACCGGGTCGTCAACCCCATGGGTGATGCGGCCCGCCGCGCGCGCTATTCCATGCCCTTCTTCCTGCACTTCCGGCCGGACTATCTCATTGAAACGCTGGGATGCTGCATCGAATCGGGCGCCGAGTCGCAGGTCCCTCCGCCGATTACCAGCCACGAGTTCCTTCAGCAGCGGTTGCGCGAGATCAATTTGGCCTGATTGAACAATGGCCTATGGATAAGTCGCAAAAAGTATACCGATGTTGCGGCGCAGCAACACCGGCCTGAAACCCGCGGAAATCTGCGGCTTTTTTGCCGTTGTCCCGGCGCTTGGGGAACTTGGTGGCAACATGTCCCGCCCGATGTCGCGATAATGTCGCAAAACTCCCCTTTTGGGCGTCTCACGTCCTGCTTATTGAAATTGCAGGATTTGTAAGAATTCGATCACTTTTTGGTCAGGGAATTTCCGACATGAAAATTAAATATCTTCTGGCAGCCAGCGTTGTTTCGCTTTCGGCTGCGGCGACCATGGTGCCGGGCGTTGCCCAGGCGCAGCAAATCACCTCCAGCATCCAGGGCACTGTGGCCGATGAGGATGGAAAACCCATCGCTGGCGCAACCGTTGTCGTAACCGATACGCGTACCAATGCGTCGCGCACGATCACGACCGGATCGAACGGGAATTTCAGCGTCACCAATTTGACGGCCGGTGGCCCCTACACGGTGACGGCTTCTGCCCCCGGCTTTGAAGGGCAATCCCTGCCTGATGTGAACATTTCGGTTCAGGGTGCCACCAATCTGGGCTTCAGCCTGGCTTCGGGCGCTGGCGATGTGATCATCGTGTCCGCTTCACGCGTTGCGACGACGCAGTTGTCAACCGGTCCGGGTACAGCTTTCGGCTTGGCCATTCTGGACACGGCACCCAGCTTCAATCGTGACATTCGCGACGTAATTCGCATCGATCCGCGCGTCAGCCTTGACCGTGACGACACCGGATCGGGTGTCGATCGTGTTTCGTGCCTGGGTGGCAATGATCGCGGCAATGCATTCACCGTTGACGGTATCGCACAGGGCGACGTTTACGGCCTGAACGACACCGGATTTGCCTCGCGCAGCTCTGCTCCGATTCCCTATGACGCGATCCGCGAGACGCAGGTCGCCTTCGCTCCGTTCGACGTGGATTACGGCAACTTCACCGGTTGTGCGATCAACGCGATTACGAAATCCGGCACCAACGAATACCACTTTGGCGGTTTCTACGAATATTCGAGCGATAGCATTCGGGGCGACAAGGTTGATGGCACCGATGCCCCGGCGTCGGAGCCGGAAAAGGCTTGGGGCGCTTACATCAGCGGTCCGATCTTCAAGGATCGCCTGTATCTGTTCGCTGCCTATGAGCATCGTGAAGCTGGACAGGCGCAAGATGTAGGGCCAACCGGCGGCGGGTTCGCAACCGAAACGCCCGGCGTAACTGTCGATCAGTTCAACGAGATTTCCGATGTTCTGAGCTCTGTCTACGGCATCGAAACCGGACCGCTGGTATATACGCGCCCGTTCAAGAACGATCGCTATTTCGTCCGTGGTGACTTCTACATCAATGACGATCACCGCCTTGAAGCTACCTATCAGCGCTTGGAAGAATCTTCGGTCCAGGCTGATGACCTGGCCTCCAGCGGTTCGTTCTTCAACACCATTACCGGCCTCAATAACTTCTACTATTCCGGCACGGAATCGGATTATTACTCGGCTCGCCTCTATTCACAGTGGAGTGACAGGCTTTCGACCGAGATCCGTTACTCGCGCTCGGAGATCCAGGATCTCCAGGATCCGGTTGGCGGCGGTGAGGCGCAGAGCGACAATCCGATTCCCCGCATTGTTGTCGGGGTGGACAATGGCGGTGTGGCCGGCGCGGTTCAGGCTGGCCCAGGTTTCAGCCGATCGGCAAACGATCTCCAGACGACGATCGATCAATACCGTGTCGCGGCAACACTTGAAGCCGGAAACCACAAGATCAAGGTCGGTGCGGAATGGAACCACGCGGATCTGTTCAACCTTTTCGTTCAGAACGCGAATGGTACGCTGGTCTTCCAGAATGTTGACGATTTGCGTGAAGGCCTACTGGCGACCGGTGACGGCACCGGTGATACCTTCTCCGCACCGTTCAACATTGCTGGCAACGGAGTTGTTGGTGCATTCGGCAACTTCGCCCTTAATGGCGATGTGAGGAATGCCGCAGCTGCGTTCAAGCGCGATATCTATTCGATTTTCGCCCAGGACGATTGGCAAGTGAATGACGCTCTCGGCGTGACGCTTGGTCTGCGCGTAGATTGGTACGACGGTTCACGTCCGGGCATCAATCCGAACTTTGTTGAACGCTACGGTTTCCCCAACACCACGTCCTTCAGTAATGTCGATCCGGTGATCATGCCTCGCGTGGCTTTCACTTATGACCTGAATGACTTTGCGGTGTTTTCGGGTGCTGAACTGCGCGGTGGTGTTGGCGTATTCTCTGGCGGTGACCCGCTGGTGTGGTTCGGCAACGTGTTCCAGGGTAATGGCTTCGGCTCTGTGAATGGCGACCTGGACGATAGCGCCTGCGCTGGTGCATCGCTGGACGTCGTTGTGGGCGGCGTCTTCACCGGTGTGCCACAGTGCATCATCGACTCCGGTGCCTCCGGGGCCGCGCGCGGCACTGGCGATACGCAGTCGATTGATCCGAACCTCAAGATGCCGTCAGTGCTGCGTGCGAACCTCGGCTTCTCGGCAGGCCTCGATTTTGCTGACAACGGGTTCTTCTCCAATTGGAACCTGAACCTTGACTATATTTACAGCAAATATCGGGACCCGATGTCGGTCGTTGATCTGTCACAGGTCCCCAATCCGGCGTTTGGATTGAATGGCTATTCGATTGACGGCCGCCCAATCTATGCGGCCATCGATCCGACACGCACAGGCTGTGATGCGGTTCTGGTGGATACTACTCCCCCCACCTACAATGGCGTTACGGCAAGTTGCTTTGGGACGAGCCGTGATGACGAACTGATGCTGACGAATCTCCCGGGATATGAAAGCCACATTGCTTCGATCATCCTGTCGAAGACTTTTGGCGGTGGCTTATTCACCGAAGGCGGCAGTGTCGATTTCAGCCTCGGCTATTCGTACACCGACGCGCATGACCGGCGGAACATGTACAACTCTACGGCGGGTTCAAACTTTGACCGTACCGCGGCATTCGATCGTCAGTATCCGGCCGAATCCCGTGGGTTCTATTCGAGCAAACACAACCTGGTCGTGCGGACTTCGTTCAAGGAAGAATTCTTTGACGATCTGGCGACCCGCCTATCGGCAACCTTCGTTGCCCGGTCTGGCCGTCCCTACAGCTTGACCTTCGGCGGTAGCGGGGCGTTCCACGACAGTTCGTCGGGTTCAGACAATGCGCTTGTCTACCTGCCGACTGGAATTGACGATCCCAACGTCTCACCGCTTTCGAGCATGACTGCGGTTGCTGATCTGGTTGACTGGGCTTCGGGCGTTGGCTGCGCCAAGAAATACCTTGGTATGTCGATCCCGCGTAACACCTGCACGAACGACTGGTACTACGATCTCGATTTGTCGTTCTCTCAAGAGATTCCTGGTCCGGCGAGCTTCTTTGGCCGCAAGGACAAGCTGAAGCTGTTTGCCACGATGGACAACTTCCTGAATTTCCTTGACAATAGTTGGAATGCCCATCGTCGCCGGAACTTTGCGGGCTTGCAGGATATCGCTAGCACTCGCGACCAGCGGGCAGGCGGACCGATCGACGACCAGGGCCGCTATATTATCACCGGCTTTAACGGAGCTGATTCGATCGCGGACGACAACCGGATCAACTACAGCTCATCCNCCTGGCGCCTCAAGGTCGGTATCAGCTACGACTTCTGATCGCGCCTGATCTGGCAAGAAACGCAGCGGCGGGGCCTTCGGGCTCCGCCGTTTGCTTTTGCAGCGTCAGAACAATGCGCTAGGTTCGCGCGCAATGAACGCGAACGAAAAATTCTCCGAAGTTCCGCGCAGGCCCCGTCCGGCGCTGATCGTGCTGATCGTGCTGCTGCACATCGCGGCGCTCTATGGCCTGGCGCGAGCCTTTGCGCCCGACTTCACCCAGCAGGTCGAACGCACGGTTGTCTCGGCCTTCACTGTCACGATCACCGCGCCGCCAGAACCCAAGCCAGAGCCTGGGGGCCAAAGAGCCGACCTGAAAAGAGAGAGTCGCACAGGACACCCCTCTTAACGGGTGGATTAGTGGACGCTGTCATCGAAGAAGTAGGCCAGGATATCGACGAACACTCTGATTGCCCGGAGAGT
>JBNLDR010000083.1:0-10910 GCA_050304495.1 Altererythrobacter sp. | reverse complement strand
CCTGCTGGAAGCGGGCGCGGTGCCGGTGGTGAACGAGAACGACAGCGTGGCCACCACTGAAATTCGGTTTGGCGACAATGACCGGCTGGCGGCGCGCGTGGCGCAGGCTGCGGCAGCCGATGCAGTGTTGCTGTTGAGCGATGTCGACGGCTTGTATGATCGCGATCCGCGCGAAGAAGGCGCCCAATTGGTCGAGCGCGTCGAAGGGATCACGCAAGACATTCTCGCCATGGCCAGCGGCGCGTCGTCTTCGGGCATGGGATCGGGCGGCATGGCGTCCAAGCTGCAGGCGGCGCAAATTGCCGAACGCGCCGGGATCACGCTCGCCATCATCAACGGCATACACGATTCGCCGATCACTAGCGCCATGGCATCGGGGCGGGGTACCCTCTTCCTGCCGCAACGCAGCGATGGTGCGCGCAAGGCCTGGCTTGGTGGCCGCCTGGCCCCGCGTGGAACCTTGCGCGTGGACAAGGGATGCGCCGCTGCGTTGGAAGGTGGGGCAAGCCTTCTCGCTGCCGGTATCGTGGGCGTTTCGGGCGATTTCCGGCGCGGCGATCTGGTCAGCATCGTCACCATGGGCGGCAAGCCGCTGGCACAGGGGCTGGCCGAATACAGCATAGCCGAAGTGCAGGCGATCGCAGGCAAGCGGGCAGAGGATCAGGCCGAACGGCTGGGCTATGCGCCGCGGGCGGCGGTGGTCCACCGCGATCACATGGTATTGCTGTGAGCGCTGAAGTGCCCTTGGCCATCACCGGGGGCACCGGCTTTGTCGGGCAGGCGGTGCTGGACGAAGCCGCACGGCAGGGATTGGCGATCCGCGCGCTGGCGCGGCGGGTACCCGAAGGGCGCGAGCAAGTGCAGTGGCTTGCAGGCGATCTCGCCAATCGCAGCGCCTTGGCCGATCTGGCGCAAGGTGCACGCGCAATGGTGCATGTCGCCGGGCTCACCAATACGCCGGACCTGGCTGAATTCCACGCCGTGAATGTCGAAGGTACTGCCAATGTCATTGAAGCGGCCAAGCGTGCCGAGGTGCGCAGGCTGATCTTCGTATCGTCGCTTTCGGCGCGCGAACCGCAATTGTCGCGCTATGGCGCATCAAAGGCAGAGGCGGAGGAGCTGGTGAAGGCCAGCGGGCTGGATTGGACTATCGTGCGCCCGCCCGCCGTCTATGGCCCGCGCGATGTGGACATGTTTGACCTGTTCCGCTTCGCCAAATGGGGGCTGGTACCCCTGCCACCGGGCGGCGCGACATCGATCATCCATGCAGACGATCTGGCGCGCCTGCTGCTGGCATTGACCCCTTCGGTGCCGGGCGTGAACCGGCATGTGTTCGAACCCGATGACGGGCGTGAAGGCGGCTGGAGCCACAAGGAATTGGGCACAGCGATCGGTGCGGCCATGGGACGGCGGGTATTCGCCGCCCATCTTTCGCCGGGATTGCTGGGGGCGGCGGCGCGGATCGACCGCTTGTTCAGAGGTGCAAAGGCCAAGCTGACGCCTGATCGGGTTGGCTATATGTGCCACCCCAATTGGGTCGTGCGTTCCAGCGCGCAGGTTCCGGCAGAAATCTGGCAACCGCGCATCTCGGGCGAAGCGGGCCTGACATCGACCGCTGAATGGTATCGCAGCCAGCGTTGGCTCTAACGCGCCGCAAATTCGCGCAGAACATAGATGAAGCTGAAGCCGAACATGGCGCGCTGGAGCAGTCCGCGCAGTTCGGGTTGTGCCTCCATTGCCAACGGGATCGCGACCGAAATCACCAGGCCCAGCCATGCCAACGCATCCGTGCGTGAACCGCCGGGCGCAAACAGTCTCGCGGCACAAGCGGCGGCAAAGGCCGTCCCAACCACCCCGGATGCGACCGAATGGAGCCAGTCTTCGCGGAGGTCGGCAGCGAGGCCGGGAACGATCGGGGCATTTGACCAGATGGCAGTTGCGATGAGTCCGCCGCCAAACACCGAAAGAGCTATTCGAGCCCAGACTGCCTTGCGGGGCCGCAGCGCAACAGCCGCCAATATGCTCGTTCCATAGGCCACAAATCCAGCTCGCATGATCCACGCACCCGGCATGTGCTGCCCCGCCTGCTCCGAAGTGGAATGGCGCATCCAGTCGAATTCGGGAGGCGAAAATGCGGGGCCCAGGATGATGGCAGTGAGGATCGCGAGGATTCCGATCGCCACGATCCTCGCCGAAAGACTGGCGCGGGAAGCTGGACTTGTCTTCCAAGGCGTTGACATGCCCAAGGTTCGCTCATCCCGTTCGGATCGGCAAGCCTTGGCTTGACCGATTCAACCATGCCCATGGATTTTGCGTTTGCTGGAATCGCTTGCCCAGGCGTAGCGTCCCGGTGGGATCGCGAGTCGCGATGACGGCAATCGCCGCATCTGTGAGTCACATAGGGGGAATTTCATGAAGAAAATCATTGCAGTGGCCGGATTGGCCATAGTTGCGGCGTGCAATCAGGCAGAGGCTCCGGCCGAAACTGAAGCGACAGAAGAAGCGGCTCCGGCGGCTGACTTCGTACCTGCGGCCGATGGTGGACCGGGCTACGGTCAATTCCGTATCCTCCATGCGGATGGCACGGTCCATACCGAAGATGTGCGCGAAGACGGCACTTACACCTCGACGTTGCCAGATGGTACGGTCGAAACCGGCAAGTGGGTGCAGAAGCCGGGCGAATATTGCACCACCTCCGATGAAGAGGGAGCCACGGAAAACTGCTATCCCGAAAAGATCGACGAGAACGGCAAGTGGGTTTCGACCGACACCAAGACCGGCGAGACGGTTATCGTCGAACGCATCGAAGCCGAAGCACCGGCTGAATGACGTGTAGGGAGGGGAGCGCCTGCTGCGGCGCTCCTCCCCTCGTCACAGGAAGGGTTCGTAGCCGGGCGGCAATTCGCCATCGTCGGTGAGTGGGGTGTGGATGCCGCATTCTGTCTTGTCCCAGCCTTTCCAACGACCAGAGCGCGGGTCCTCGCCCGGCGCGACCTTGTGTGTACAAGGGCTGCAACCGATTGAAGGGAACCCCTGCTCTACCAGCGGGTTTCGCGGCAGATCGTGCTGGATCATATAGGCTTCGATCTGCCCCGCATCCCAATCGATCAGCGGGTTGATCTTGAGCCGGCCTTGCGCATCCGAATTGTCGATCTCGAAACGCGGCAGATTGGCGCGGGTCGATGATTGGAACGCCTTGCGCCCGGTAAAGCTGGCATCGAATTTCGCCAGCGCCCTGGCCAGCGGGATGACTTTGCGCAATTCGCAACACCCATCGGGATCGTAAGACCACCTGAGGCCGGATTCGTCGCGGGAGGTGAGTTCGGCCGGATCAGGGGTAAGGTCACGCACATCGGTCAGCCCCAGACGCGCAGCCACGTCGGCGCGATATTGCAGCGTTTCGGGAAAGTGCTTGCCGGTTTCAAGGAACAGGACGGGGGTTGCGGGATCAACCTGTGCGATCAGATGCAGCAGCACCGCGCTTTCCGCGCCAAAACTGGAAACCGCCGCCACATCGCCCGCCAAGCTGTCGCGGATCACCGCTTCCAGCATCTCCTGCGTCGTCGAACCGCGGAACATGCGGTTGAGCCGGATCGCATCCTGCTCGCTAAAGCGCGGGCCGGTATCTATGCGGTCGACAGGGCGGAATTCAGTCACGGGCCGGTTCATGCCTCAACTCCCAGATTGGGCGGCGTGCGTCGGTCGTGCCCTGATAGACTTCGGGCCAGCGCGCGAAGGCCACCTCTGCATCTTCACGGTTGAGCCGCTTGTCGGGCGCGAAGGCATCGAAACCGCAGCGCCGCATATTCGCGAGCTGATCGATCAGGACATCGCCCACCGCGCGCAATTCGCCCTCATACCCCGCCTCGCGCAGGATCCGTGCGGCGGAATAGCCACGCCCATCGCCGAAGACGGGAAAATTGACCTCGACCAGCGCCAAGCGGTCCAGATGCGGCAGCAATGCCCGGGCATCGTCGCCCGGCTCGATCCGCACTGCGACCGCATTCGTCTGGTCAAGGAATGCATCGACTGTGACCTGCGCGTGGTCCGCCGGTTCATCGTCGCGGAAGCGGAATTGCACCTCGTCGGGGCTGGAGCCATTGATGTCAGCCATGTGCGCCTCCTCTTGCCACCGGAGGCCGTGCCCAATCATCACCCATAAATCGCCTCCTTGAAAGGCTCCATGCCGATCCTGCGATAGGTATCGAGGAAGCGTTCGCCGTCATTGCGCTGCGCCAGATAGACATCGGTCGCCTTTTCGACGGCATCGACAATGCCGTCTTCGTCGAAGCCGGGGCCGGTAATCTTGGCGAGCGAAGTATCCTGCGCCTCGCTGCCACCCAACAGCAGCTGGTAATTCTCGACGCCCTTCTTATCGACACCGAGGATGCCGATGTGCCCGGCATGATGGTGTCCGCAGGCATTGATGCAGCCCGAAATCTTGAGCTTCAATTCGCCCAGTTCGGCGGTGCGGCCGTTCTCTGCAAAGCGCCGCCCGATCTTCTGCGCCAGCGGGATCGAGCGTGCATTGGCGAGGCTGCAATAGTCGAGGCCGGGGCAGGCAATAATATCCTCGATCGTGTCGAGGTTCGGCGAACCCAGACCGGCTGCCTCAAGCTTGCTCCACAGGGCGTGGAGATCGGCGATCTTCACATGCGGAAGGACGATGTTCTGCGTGTGCATCACGCGCAGCTCGTCCAGGCTGTATTCCTTCGCCAGATCCGCCATCAGGTGCATCTGTTCTGCCGAAGCGTCACCGGGAATCCCGCCAACCGGCTTCAGGCTGATAACAGCAGATACATAGCCGGGGGCCTTGTGCGGGTGGGTGTTGCGATCAGCCCACAGGGCAAGCTCAGGATCGCTGCGATCCAGTTCCGTCGGCAGGCTAGTTTCAAAAGCCGGATCTGCGAAGTAGGTCTTGATCCGTTCCAGCTCGGCGATCGGCGGTTCGATCCCCTGGCCCAGCAGATGCGCGAACTCCTCTTCAACCTGGCGCGTATATTCCTCTGCGCCCAATTCGTGGACCAGGATCTTGATCCGCGCCTTGTACTTATTGTCGCGGCGGCCATAGCGATTATAGACGCGCAGGCAGGCTTCGGCATAGGTGATCAGCTGGTCGAGCGGCACGAAATCGCGGATCAGCGGCGCAATCATCGGCGTGCGGCCCATGCCGCCGCCGGCGTAGAACGCCGCGCCGATCTCGCCCGCATCATTCTTGACGATCTGGATCCCGATATCGTGCAACTTCATCGCCGCACGGTCTGTCTCGGCGGCGATCACCGCGATCTTGAACTTGCGCGGCAAATACATGAATTCCGGATGGAAGCTGGACCATTGCCGCAGCAATTCGGCATAAGGTCGTGGGTCGACCAGCTCGTCTGCCGCCGCGCCTGCGAAGTGATCGCTGCTGATGTTGCGAATGCAATTGCCGCTGGTCTGGATCGCATGCATTTCGACACTGGCGAGATCGGCCAGGATATCAGGTGCATCTTCCAGCTTGATCCAGTTGTACTGGATGTTCTGGCGGGTGGTGAAATGGCCGTATCCGCGGTCATATTTGTCCGCGATGTCGGCCAGCATATGCATCTGGCGCGAATTGAGCGTGCCATAGGGTACCGCCACGCGCAGCATATAGGCATGAAGCTGCAGATAGAGGCCGTTCATCAGCCGCAGCGGCTTGAACTGGTCTTCCGAAAGCTTGCCTTCCAGCCGGCGGCGGGTCTGGTCGCGGAATTCTGCCACGCGGGCATCGACCATGGCCTGATCGTAGTTGTCATAGACGTACATGGTTAGATCACCCACTCGCCGATGGTCGGGTCGGCCGGTTTCAGTGTCAGGTCAGGGCGCACGGTGGGGCCCAGCGCGCGAACGCGGTCTTTGATATGCGCGGGACGCACACCGCCATCCTGGCGCGTGGCGGAAATGGCATAGGGGGCGTTGACCCGGCGCGCGGATTCCTCGCGGCTGGCGATTTCATCGGCCCGGTCACCAACATCGACAGCGTTGTCGACATGGATCGACCATCCAGTTCCGTCCCACCACACGACCGCGCCGGTCTTCAAATCATTGCCGGTCAGGATTTTCATCGAGAGGCCTCCAGAGCCAAATGAACGAGGGCGAGGTCGCCATTCACCGCGGGGGGACGGGCGGCGACCTCGCCGATCACGATAAGGGCGGGACTGGTCACCCTTTCTCGTGAAACCAATTCGGGTAGGCCCGCCAGGGAGCTGCGAAGCACGCGCATTTCCGGGCGGGCGGCATTTTCGATCACGGCGACAGGCATTTCAGGGGTGAGCCCGTCTTCGATCAGCTTTTCGGCGATCTGTGGCGCGGTTTTTACGCCCATATAAATCACCAAGGTGCGGCCCTTGCCGGCAAGCCCGGTCCAATCCTGATCGGACAGTCCCTTGCACTGGCCAGCAACAAAACTGACGATCGAGCTTGCTTCACGGTGGGTCAGCGCGATCTGCGCCGCCGCCGCCGCGCCATTTGCCGCGCTGATGCCGGGAACAATCTCTACCTTGATGCCGGCAGCCTGCGCGGCTTCTGCCTCTTCGCCGCCGCGGCCGAAGATCAGCGGATCCCCGCCTTTCAGCCGTACAACATCGCGCCCGGCGCGCGCTTCGCGCACCAGAAGGGCGTTAATCTCGTCCTGCGGCAGAGTGTGCTTTGAGCGGCGCTTGGCCACCGAAATCAGCTCTGCATCGCCGCGCGCCAAGGCCAGGATCGCCGGATCGACCAGCCCGTCGTGCACGATGATCTGCGCACGCTCGATCAGCCGTGCGGCGCGCACGGTCAGAAGATCGGGATCGCCAGGCCCCGCGCCGACCAGATAGATTGTGCCCACATTTTCCATTCGGGCCATATCGGCGCGATGCCCGCCACCATCCAGTGAGAATGGGTTGGCGATTGGGTAGCATTGCTTTTGAAAGCGCTTGTAACCACCCTGCAAGCTGGAGTTTAGCGGGCTCCTTCGCGTGCGCTCAGCGCTTCGATCAGGCGATCGAACTGCTGGTTGGTGCGCAGGTTCAAATCGCGCTGGGGGAAGGGAATCTCGATCTCGTTCTGCTGGAACAGCTTCCATACGCGCTTCAACACATCGGAACGGATATTGCTGAGCCCCTCTTCGGGGTCGTCAATCCAGAATCTGATCTCGAAATCGACCGAGCTATCTCCAAAGCCGATCAGCAGGATCTTCGGTTCGGGAAAGTTCAGAACGCGCGGCGTGTCTTGCGCCGCCTGCATCAGCAATTTTTCGACCAGATCCAGATCGCTGCCATAGGACACGCCAACCGGCGCCTTCACCCGCACATCGCGCGAGCTGTAAGACCAGTTGACCACCTGGTTAATCATCAAAGTTTCGTTTGGAATCAGATATTCGGTGCGATCCCTTGTGACGACCGAAATCGCCCGGATGCCGATTTTGCGGATTTGGCCGAAGCCTTCGTTGCCCGCCGCATCGGTAACGGAAATGACGTCTCCCGGCTTGATCGACTTATCCATCAGCAGGATGATTCCGGCGATCAGGTTACCGAAAGTCTTCTGCAGGCCGAAACCGATCGCCAGGCCGAATGCGCCAGAAAATACCGCCAGTGCAGTCAGGTCTATCCCCAACAGGTCAATCCCGATGAAGAAGGCACCTGCCCAGATGACAATGGTCAGGATTTTCTGGGTCAGCAGGCGCTGGGTATCGTCCAGACGCGTCGCCCGCTTGATCAGCCGCGCGCTTAGTCCGCTTACTGCCCAAGCCGCGATCATGACGATCAGGATTATGCTCAGCGCGACAATCCCATCCCACAGCGAGAAGCGGATATGGCCAAAATTCACGGCCCAGCTGTCAAGCGTGTCGACCAGACTTCCGGCTGCCTTGCTCTTGGCAGAGACTGCTTCCTTCAGCCCTTCGGCTGTTTGCATCGGGCTTTCGGTGGGGGTGGGCGTTGGCGGGGACGGCTGAACAGTCTGGACAGCCTCCGCAGTTTCGCCCGCCGTTCCCTCGGTTTCGCTGGTAATCTCGGGCGGTGTAGTCATGCCTCTCCCATCGCGGCAAACCCCCGTTCAAGGTCTGCAATCAAGTCTGCTGGATCTTCCAAGCCTATCGATAGGCGAATGCCGTATCGATCACCAGCCCCGCATCCGGCGGGTGGCCAGGGCATGATATCGCGTATGCCGCTGGGGTCAAAGGGCAGGGCAAGGCTTTCAAACCCGCCCCAGCTATAGCCGATCCCGAACAGGCTGAGATTGTCGACCAGACGTGCCTGGGCGTTCGGGTCCTCGCCCTTGAGGATAAAGCTGAACAAGCCGCAGCCGCCGGTGAAATCGCGCTGCCACAGATCGTGGTCTGGCGTGCCGGGAAGCATCGGGCACAAGACCTGCGCCACTTCCGGCCGGGCGGATAGCCATTGCGCGATCCGGGTGGCGCTGTGGGTCGATTGCTCGAGCCTGATGCCCATGGTCCTGAGATCGCGCAGCGCCAATGCGGCATCGTCTGGCGAGACGACCTGGCCCAATTGCTGGCTTGTCGCGCGCAGCCGTTTGTAGAGGCTCTCCCCCGCGCTGGCAGAGCCCATCATCAGGTCCGAATGCCCGCCAACATGCTTGGACAGGCTCATCACGCTGATGTCGCAGCCATGTTCAAGCGCGGCAAAGCCCAGCGGCGACGCCCAGGTATTATCGAGCAGGCTCAGCGCGCCCTTCTCGCGCGCGATTGCAGCCAGCGCCGGGACGTCGCACACCTCCATCGTCAGGCTGCCCGGGCTTTCCAGCCATACCGCCTTGGTGTTTGCGCCAAACATGGCAGAATATGCGGCAAGGTCGCGCGGATCGAAAAAACGATGGGAGACGCCCCACCGCTTCAGCAGGCCGCGAGCGGTATTGCGCGCGGGCTCATAGGAATTGTCGCTCACTAGCACTTCGTCGCCGGGGTGCAGCACGGCCATCAGCGATCCGGCAATCGCTGCGACCCCGCTGGGATAGAGCACCGTGCCATGCGCGCCGGGCTCGATCTCGGTCAGAGCCTCGGCCAGCGCCCATTGCGTGGGCGCGCCGCGTCTGCCGTAGTAGAAGCGACCATCGCGATTATCGCCCAGCGCTTCCTTGCGCTCTGCTTCGCTCGCATAAAGGTGGGTGCTGGCGCGATAGACCGGCGGATTGACGACGGATCCAGTCCATTCTGGACGTCGTCCTGCCTCCACCAGCCGGGTTGCAATGTGGTTCTTGGCTTTGCCGTCACTCATAGGGAAACCGTCGCCTTGGGCGTGTCAGGATCGCCGCCCCAATCGAGCCAGCTGCCGTCATAGAGCGCGCAATCATCCATCCCGATCAAATGCAGCGCAAACAGCAGTACGCTGGCGGTTACGCCGCTGCCGCATGTGGTCACGATAGGGCTGCCGAGATCGATGCCGGTCGCTTCGAACGCTTGGCGCAATTCATCGTGCGATTTGAAGGTGCCGTCTTCGTTGAACAGCTGGCCGAAGGGCAAATTGCACGATCCGGGAATATGGCCCGACGGGAGGTTATGGATCGTGTCCTCTACCCGCCCCGAAAAACGCCCCGCATCGCGGGCGTCGAGCACTTGCTCGCGCGCTTCGTCCAGGTTGGAGAGCATCTCTGCCTTGCAGCGCACCCGTTCAGGGGGCGGCAAATGCACTGGCTCTGTTGGCGCGATTTCAGGCGCGCCACTTTCGGTTGCGCGCCCCTCGGCCTTCCATTTGGTCAGGCCGCCATCGAGAATGCCGACACTGTCGATTCCGTGTGCGCGGAACAGGAACCATGCGCGCGCGGCGGTCTTCACGGCGCTATCGTCATAAAGGACAATTCGGTTGCCAGACTTGTAGCCAAGCTGTGCCAGGCGCTGCGCCAATTGATCGGGGCGGGGCAGGGCGGCGGGAACCGGGCTGGTCGCGTCAACCAGGCTTGCCAGATCGAGGAAGCGCGCACCGGGAATATGCCCCGCCAGATATTCGGCGCGCGCATCGCGCCCGGCAGCAGGCAGGTGGTTCGACGCATCGATCACGAGGAGATCGGGCGCGCCAAGCTCGATTGCGAGCCAAGCTGTATTGACCAAGGAATCCATAGTCCCGGAGGTAGCGGTGCGGCGCGCCTGCGTCGAGGGGGAAGCTAAGCGCTGGAAGGCGATTTAGAGGATCAGCTCGATCAGGCGCGGCCCCTTGATCGCCAAAGCCTCAGTCAGCGCCTCATCCAGCTCCTCGACCGTGGTCGCCTTGCGGCCGGGCACACCCATGCTTTCGCCCAGAGCCACCCAATCGATTTCCGGATTGCGCAAATCGAGCATGGAAAGCGCCTTGGGCCCGGGATTTTCGACCCCTACCCGCATCAGTTCAATGTTGAGGATCGCATAGCTGCCATTGTTGAAGACAATTGTGAGAATATCGAGCTTTTCGCGCGCCATGGTCCACAGCGATTGCACGGTGTACATGCCGCTGCCGTCCGCCTGCAGCGCCAGCACCTTACGATCCGGGCAGGCAACCGCCGCGCCGATCGCGACGGGCAGACCCTGACCGATCGCGCCGCCGGTCACCGTCATCCAATCATGTTTTGGCGCGCCCATGGTCGAAGGGAACATCGCCAGCCCGCACGTCGCCGCTTCATCGGAAACAATCGCGTTTTCGGGCATTCTGGCACAAAGCACTGCAGCGACCTTCGCCGGATCGAGCTTGCCTTCGGGCATGGGCAATGCTGCCGGTTGCTGCACCAGCGCCGGTTCGGTGGGCGCATCCAGCGCATCGGCCAGCCGCCGCAGCGCGCTGACCTGCTCTTCCTCGGCCGAAGCAAGGCGCACCAGCGTCGCGTCATGCGGTGAAAGCTGGCTGGGCTTGCCGGGATAGGCAAAGAAGGAAACCGGCGGCTCGCACCCGCAAAAGACGATGGTCTTGAAGTCTTGCAGCACCTCC
>JBNLDR010000082.1:10706-10953 GCA_050304495.1 Altererythrobacter sp. | reverse complement strand
TGCTCAAGATTCGGCCCAAACGATAAAGCGCATCCAACGAACCAAGGTCTGCTGCTCGACGATAATAAAGTTTGGCGAATTCGAGATCAGGTTCTGCACTCGCACCGGTTTCTTTTATCCATGCCACGGCTTGCAGTGCATCGACATCGCCTTGATCTGCCAACGAAGTCAGCAGCGGCAATGCTTCTTTGTATCGCTTTTGCCTATATGCTTCCCATGCCGACGCTGATGATTCGACGACTGTCAA
>JBNLDR010000082.1:0-10696 GCA_050304495.1 Altererythrobacter sp. | reverse complement strand
AGCGAATGCGCTAAATTTGAAATACAGGTGGACCGTCCAGCCGCCTAGACTTGTCTTCAATGTAAATGATGCGGGTTTTCACGTTCGACATATGCGGTGTTCTAGCGTGCTTGAGAAAGGGGCAACGTCCGCTTTCCACCCAATTCCTGCCGTTCGACAATAGCAAGACGCTTCACGAAAGCTGTCCTGGCGCGCCCTTCCGCCTACTGCAACGTGACGATCTCGCCGTCGTCATCGTCACGCAGGCCATAGAAATGCATCAGCTGGACCAGCAATTCACAGCGCTCGGCCAGGGTGCCCGCCTCCAGCAGTGCCTGCTTGCTTGCGCCATCGAAGGGCGCGATCTGTGACACGCCATTGATCAGCGACTGGTCATCAAGCCGTGCGACCGATTCCCAATCGACGCTATAGCCCTGCATGTCTGCAAACCGCCGCGCCTCCTGTTCAAACCCCGCACGCTCCACTGCTGAAAGCGCCTCGTCATGATCGTCTTCGATCAACTCGGCCTCGATCTGGCGGAAGGGAGTAGAGACTTCCAGCTCGCGCAACATACGGAAGCGGCTTTCTCCTTCCAGCACGATATTGTACTTCCCGTCATCCAGCGCCTCGACATTGCCGATCCGCCCGACACAGCCGATTTCGTAGAGTGGCGCATTCTCGTCTGGGCGCTGCGGCTGGATCATGGCGATGAGCCGATCGCGCGCCAATGCGTCAGAGACGAGCGCACGATAGCGCGGCTCGAAAATGTGGAGCGGCAATTGCAGGCCGGGAAAGAGCGTCGCACCCGGCAAGGGAAAGATCGAGAGGCGTGTGGGCACGGGCCTTTAGCCGAACAGGATGCGCGACAGGCGGCGGCGGGTGGCGACCACCCATGCATCCTCCAGGCCGACAGCCTCGAAGATCTGCAGCAGCTTGGCGCGCGCGGCGCCGTCATTCCACTCGCGATCAGCCTCGACCATGGCGAGAAGCGTATCGGCGGCCTCATCGCGCGATCCGGCGGCGAAAGCTGCTTCGGCAAAGGTCAGTTGTTTGTCCATATCGGCGGGATCTGCCTGGGCCGCCTGCCGCAATCCGGCAAGCTCGCTATCGTCCACTTGCGACCCGGCCAGTTCCACCGCGGATTTGGCGGCGTGCAGGGCGCTGTCCTTGGCCAGCGCCGGATCGGCCTCTGCCGAAGCAAGCGCGGCCTTGGCCTCCTCCATATGCCCGGCCTGCGCCAGGGCCCGGATCAACCCGGCATGGGCGGTGGCATTGCCGGGCGCCATTTCCACCACCTGGCCGAAGATGCCCACGGCCCGTTCTGCATCGCCTTCTGACAGGGCATGTTCGCCCAGTGCGAGAAATTGTTCGAGATCCTCTTGCGATGGCGCACCGGGTTGGGCTGCGTCCGCGCCACCGGGCGTGACCGGCAGCTTCTCCAGCAGCTGGTCGAGCACCTGCTTCAATTGCGATTCGGTGCGGGCATTGGTCAGTTCCGCCACCGGCTGGCCCTGGAACAGGGCATAGACTGTGGGGATGGAGCGGACCTGGAACTGGGCGGCGATGAATTGCTCTTCATCGACATTGACCTTGGCCAGCACCACGCCCTTGTCGGCATATTCAGTCGCAACCTTTTCCAATACGGGGGCGAGCGCCTTGCAGGGCCCGCACCATTCGGCCCAGAAATCGAGGATCACGAGCTGCGTCATTGACGGTTCGACCACATTCTTGCGGAAACGGTCGACCGCTTTCTGTTCATCCAAATTCAGACCCATGCTGGCCAATTATCTGCTCCCGATTGCTTGCAGCGCGCAGTGGTTGATTGTGCATCGCCTATTTGGGGTGCGATGGCTCAATGTAAAGCGCTGGCGAGGTAATGATAGTGGCTGGAGGTGGCGTGCTGTGCAAGCCGGTGAATTTTCCCCTTGCGGGGTCCCACATGCGCTGCTAATCGCGCCGCCTCCCCAGCAATGAGGCTGCAGTTCAGCCCATTGCGAACGCCAGTGAGCGGGCGTAGCTCAGGGGTAGAGCACAACCTTGCCAAGGTTGGGGTCGGGCGTTCGAATCGCCTCGCCCGCTCCATTTTCCGCCGAAATTGATTTGGTTGCCCGATCAGAATTCGAGTGCGGAAACCCAATCGCCAACCGCCATTTCCGGGCCGCCCGCCGGGCAGCGGATCAGCCAATCGGCCTTAAGCAATGCGGCCTGTGCGCCGCTTTCCTGGTTGCTGACCGGGGTAAGCCCCTTCGAGTCCCAATGCGCGCGGGTGAAGGTCTCGCGATCGCCCGTGGAACCAAGCGGCGCGGCGAGTGGCATGCGGTGCCAGTGCTGGACAGTCTCGATCGGCATGCCCTGCATCCGCGCCAAAATAGGCTTCAGAAATAGGGTGGCGGTGACCATGGCGGAGGTCGGATTGCCGGGCAGGCCCAGTACCATTTTGCCCCCGGCACGGCCCAGCCACACCGGCTTGCCGGGCTTGATTGCGACCTTGTTGAAGATGAGATCCAATCCGTGGGCTTCGAACATGGGTTTGGCGAAATCGCGCTCACCTACCGATGCGCCGCCGGTCACGATCACCAGATCGGATGCCTCTAACGCCCTGCCCGCCGCGGCCACAAGCGCTTCCAGATCATCCTCGGCGGTTTCACGCAGCGCTATCCGAGCGCCCATACTTTCAGCCAATGCCGCGACGCCAAAACTCACGCTTTCGGGAATCGTGTCGGGTCGCTCATGCGCACTGCCGGGCGGGGCAAGCTCGTCCCCCGTGCCGATGATCGCGGCGCGGGGCCGCTGCGCCACGGTGACTTGCGCGACATCGGCGGCGGCGGCGGCGATCATGGCGCGCGGGGTGAGGCGAGTGCCCGCGGGAACGAGCAATGCGCCTTCCGCAAAATCGCTGCCGGCGGCGCGGACATGGCTGGCTGGGCCATAACCCTCAGCAAAGCATACGCGGTCGCCATCGCGCTCGGCATATTCCTGCATGATGACATAGTCGGCCCCGGCGGGCAGCGGCGCCCCGGTGAAGATGCGCGCGGCCTGCCCCGCATGCAGGGTACCATCGAAACGGGCACCTGCGCGCGATTCGCCTACCAGCTCCTGCCATTCGCCCGGCTTTGTCACCGCCTCGATCACGGCATAGCCATCCATCGCCGAAACCGCGCTGCGCGGGGCGCAACTGCGGGCGACCAGATCCTGCGCCAGAACGCGCCCCGCCGCATATGCAAGCGCGACCTGTTCGCTACCGATAGGGGCAGCCTGTTCGCCAATCAGTGCGATCGCTTGATCGAAATCGATCATGCATGTCCTTCCAGTTCGAAGCGCGCAATGCATGGCCCCAATTCGGCCGTCCGCACAAGCCCCGCGGCGCCATCAGCAGCGTTTCGCCGGATAGATGCAGCCATTCGTCGATCCAGCGCGAAATTCACTTGCGCTTAACGCAGGCATTGCTAGGGCGCGCGATATGTTATCACATCTGATTGATCGCCCCTCCATGCCGGGCACTGCCATCTCCTCATCAAAAATTTCCCTGGCGGCGGGCCTGCTGGCCGCGGCCTGTGCAATGCCTGCGCATGCGCAGGACGATCCTGCCCCGCAAGGCGAGGCAGAGGAACAGGCCGCGAAATCCGCCACTGTGGTGCAGGATGACTTCCACAATCGCGCCCTCGATTATCAGGGCCAGATTGTCGTTACCGCATCGGGGCTCAAGCAGTTTGACCTGCTGGCCGGCACTTCGGTGTTCGAGGCTGACGATATCCAGCAAAACCTGGCGGGCCAGCTGGGAGAGGTGCTGCTCAAACTGCCTGGCGTTTCCGCCACCAGCTTTTCGCCCGGTGCCTCGCGCCCGGTATTGCGTGGCTTTTCGGGCCAGCGCGTGCGCGTGTTGACCGACGGGCTGGGTACGATCGACGTGTCGAACACCTCGGCCGACCATGCCAATACGATCGACCCATTGACCGCAGAGCGGATCGAGGTGCTGCGGGGCCCAGCGGTGATGCTCTATGGCAGCCAGGCAATCGGCGGCGCGGTCAATGTGATCGACAAGCGGATCCCGCGCCATATCCCGCAGGAAGCCTTCCATCTCGATGGCATGCTGGCCGCCGACACGGCCTATAATTTGCGCGAAGGCGGTGCCTCGCTTGATGTGCCAGTGGCCGAACGGTTCGTGGTCCATGTCAACGGATCCTATCGCGATACGGACGATGTGGAGATCGCCGGGTTTGCGGTTGCGCCGCAGCTGCGTGCGCAATTACTGGAGCAGGCGGACGATCTTGAGCTGGGCGGCGCGGCTGGCGAAGCCGATGCCCTGCGCGATGCCGCCAATCGGCGCGGGACATTGCCCGGCAGCGCCACGCGCACCTGGACCGCCAATGCCGGCTTCGCCTTCTTTGCGGGCCAGAGCAATCTGGGAGCAGCGGTGGGCTGGTACGACACCAGCTATGGCGTGCCGGTGCGTCCGGGCGGCGAGGAGGACAGCGTCTCAATCGGTCTCAGGCAGTTCCGCGCCGATCTGCGCGGCGAGCTGGCGCTGGGAAGCGGGTTCTTCGAAAAGTTCACCACCCGCATCGGCTATAGCGATTACACCCATACCGAATTCGAAGGCAGCGATCCGGGTACTATATTCGATGTCCAGGGCGTGGAGGCGCGGGCCGAGCTGGTCCAGAAACCGACCGGTGCGTGGCGCGGATCGATCGGCGGGCAGTATTATTTCCGCGATTTCCTGGCCGAGGGTGATGAAGCCTATGTTGCCCCCAATATGACCGAACAATTCGCCCTGTTCGCGCTGCAGGAATTTGGCGAAGGTCCGGTCGAGCTCGAAACCGCGCTGCGCTACGAATCGAGCAAGGTGGATTCTCAGCCGCTGGGCCTGTCTCGCAGTTTCGATACGCTGTCAGGTGCGATCGGGCTCGCCTATGATACCGGCAACGGCCTGCGCACGGGCGTGAACCTGTCGCGCGCCGCGCGTGCGCCCAGCGCTGAAGAGCTTTTTTCAAACGGACCGCATATCGCCACCCAGGCCTTCGAGATTGGCGATCCTGACCTGAAGAGCGAAAGCGCGATCGGGCTGGAAGGCTTTGTGCGCGGGCGTTTGGGCGAAGCGCAGATCAATCTTGCGGTCTATAAGAGCTGGTTCAGCGATTATGTCTATCAGGCCGAAACCGGCGATTTCGAAGACGGCCTGCCGGTGTTCCGCAATTTGCAAAGCGATGCCGATTATTTCGGGGTAGAGGGTGAGGTCACCTATCCGTTGCTGCAAGGGGACAATGTCACCGTGACTGGCGAATTGCGCGGCGACTATATCCGCGCCACGCTGGACGATGGTTCGTCGATCCCCCGCATTCCCCCGCTCAGCCTGGCAGGCGCGCTGGAATTTCAGACCGATCCGGTCGATCTGCGTGCCGAAGTGCAATGGAGCGCGGCCCAAAATCGCGTCGCGGCTTTCGAGACCACGACTGACAGCTTCACCCTGGTCAATCTGTCAGCCAGTTGGCGTCCGCTGCCGGACAACAAATCGGTCACCCTGATGCTGGGGGCGGAGAATCTGTTCGATGTGACGGGCCGCCGCCACGCCAGCTTCACCAAGGATTTCGTGCCGCTGGCGGGCCGCAACATCAAGGCGAGCCTGCGCTTCAGTTTCTGAGGTTATTCTTCCACGGCGAAGTGGATATCGGCATGTTCCTCAAGCCGTTTGACCAACGCCTCGCCCAGGAAATAGCCCGGTGTGCCGATCCCGCCTGGCTTGTCGCAGGATAGCAGGGCGATGCCGGTCTCGGCGATCATCCGGCTGGTCGATCCGTAACCCGGATCGTACTTGCCCTTGACGCCCAGCCTGATCTGCTCGCCATCGGGCATGTCGCCGATGAACAGCACATCGTAGAAGCCGTTTTCGCGCTCTTCCGGGCTCGGCCCTTCGCCGGGTGCGGGCGGCTTGGCGCCGAACGGGTTCTTGAGCATTTCGACCACGGCATGGGCTGCGGCCTTGCCCGCCTCGCCGGGGCTGGTCAGCATCATCTCGTCATATTTGAAATCCTCGCCATAGGGATGGCCGCCGAGGAAATTGGTGCGATGGACGTTCTTGGTGTTGATCGTCGCCATGATGAAGGGCGCAGACCATTTGCCCAGATCCTCCTCATGCTGCGGCATCATGCCCGAAGGCTGGCTGGGACCTTCGAAACCGGGGGTGAGGCCGAACGGGCTTTGCAATATGCCCAGCAGACTGGGCTTTTTCGCAACCGATTTCATTGTCGCGGTGAGGCTCGCCGCGGTCCCGCCGGAAAATGTCCCCTGCATCGCCCGCACACGTCCACGCACACGCGGGGCAGGCTTGCCGAAGCGTTTCTGCGCCGCCTTTTGCAGCATCAATACGCCCAGGTCGAAGGGGATCGAATCGAATCCGCTTGAAAAGCAGATATGCGCGCCCGAAGCCTTGGCCGCCTCGTGATGCTCGTCAATCTTCTCGCGCATCCAGCCCGGTTCGCCGCACAGATCGGCATAGTCGGTGCCGGTCTTGACGCAGGCAGCAACCAGCGCGTCGCCATAAAGCTGATAAGGGCCGACCGTGGTGATGATCACGCGGGTGCGGTTGCACATCGCCTCCAGGCTCGCGGGATCGTCCGAATTGGCAGTGATCAGTACCGTGTCGGCTGGCGCACCGATTTCGTCGCGCACTTCCTGCAGCTTGCTGAGGCTGCGGCCCGCCATCGCCCATTTCGGACCATCCGCCTGTCCGCCGTAATGCTGGTCCAGATATTCCGCGACCAGCCTGCCGGTATAGCCGGTGGCCCCATATACGATGATGTCGAATTCACGATCGGACATGACTCTCTCCCTCGCGGCGATTGTTGCGCCAGCATGAAGAGAGAGTCAAAGCCGTTACGGCAGGGCAGGTTTGCCCTTACAACCGGGGCAGGGTTACGCCGCGCTGGCCCATATATTTGCCGGCGCGATCGGCATAGGTGACTTCAGGTCGCTCGTTCCCCTGCAGGAACAGGAATTGGCAGGCACCTTCGTTGGCGTAGATTTTCGCCGGAAGCGGCGTGGTGTTCGAAAACTCCAGCGTCACATGGCCTTCCCAGCCCGGCTCCAGCGGGGTGACATTCACGATGATCCCGCAGCGGGCATAGGTGCTCTTGCCCAGGCAGATCACCAGCACGTCTTCCGGAATGCGGAAATATTCGACCGTGCGCGCCAACGCGAAGCTGTTGGGCGGGATGATGCAGACATCGGTTTCCCGATCGACCAGGCTCTTGCCGTCGAAATCCTTGGGATCGACCACCGCGCTATCGACATTGGTGAAGATCTTGAATTCGGGCGCGACCCGCGCGTCATAGCCATATGAGCTGAGGCCATAGGAAATGCAGCCTTCGCGCCGCTGGGCTTCGACGAAGGGCTCTATCATGCCTTCGTTCTGCGCCTTGTCACGGATCCATTTGTCAGAGAGAATCGCCATGCCTGACTGATTTGCGCATGCGCGCGCGAACGGCAAGCGCGCTGCGGGGTTTTGCCCGACTTACTTGATCTGTTTCGCCCCCAGAAAGGGGTTGAGCGCCGTGATGTGGTTGAGCCATTTCTTGGGGCGACGTAGCATGTCATGCGGATAATCGACCTTGAGGCCGATGATTTCCGCAATCCGGCCCACGAAATGGATGCAGTTGCGCTTGTCGAGATCGTAGAAATCCCCTGGCGCATCGCGCCATGCCTGCATCTCTGCCACGATCCGGTGATATTGCGCATCGCTGATCGAGATCGTGAAATGCCGATTGGTCGAATGGACGTATTTTGGCTTCTCGATCGAAATGTCCTGTTTGACCGGGCCGTTGAGGATGGCGGTGGTGACCTTCTTGGCGGTGAAGCCGTAATTCTCGTTCACCGTTTCGCCGGTTTCATCCAGCGTCCCTTCCAGCACGATAAAGGCATGCGGGTATCTCCCGACCAGCACAGACCCGTTGAAACTGTGAAAGCTGAGCCGGACATCCGCCAGCGCGGGCGGAGCCAGTGCGAAAGACAGCAATGCAAACAGGATGGCAATCAGGCGCTGCATGGAAACCCTCGTCTATTCCGGACGCAGCAGCCGCCCGGCGACAGCATCAAGCTTTGCGATCAGCGCAGAATCGTGCCTGTCTGGTGCAGTCATTACTGCGTCTTCCAGCGCCGTGTCGATTGGCGAAGCCTCGCGTTCTTCGGGTAAGGATTCGATGAAACGGACCAACAAATCGCGCGCGATCTGGCTGTTGGTCTGCATCTGCTCCACCACCTGGGCCACGTCCACCGCTTCGCCTTCGCGCCAGCTGTCATAATCGGTTGCCATGCCGACAAGGGCATAGGGAAGCTCCGCCTCGCGCGCCAGACGGGCTTCGGTATAGCCGGTCATGCCGATCACGTCCGCACCCCAATCGCGATAGAGGCGGCTTTCGGCGCGGGTCGAAAATTGTGGCCCTTCGATCGTGACATAGGTTGCCCCGGTGGCCAGCCTGCCCTTGACCCCGGCAACCGCCTTGGCCGCCATCTCTGACAGGCGCGGGCATACCGGATCGGCCATGGACACATGGCAGACAAAGCCCGATCCATAGAAGCTGTCAGCCCGCCCCTTGGTGCGATCGATGAACTGTTCGATCACGGCAAATCGACCCGGTTCGATCTCTTCACGCAGGGAACCAACTGCAGAAACCGCGAGTATGTCGGTGCAGCCAGCCCGCTTCAGCGCATCAATATTGGCCCGGACATTGATCTGGCTGGGCGCATGCGGGTGGCCACGGCCATGCCGCGGGAGGAAACGCACCGGAATGTCGCCAATCCGCCCGCACAGGATTTGATCGGAAGGCTTGCCCCAGGGGGATTCGATCCCGATCCATTGGGCATCTTCCAGCCTGTCGAGTGCGTAGAGGCCCGATCCCCCGATGATGCCAATTGTCCATGGGCTGGTCATGGCCGGTCCCTGTCTTCCTTTTTGCGGCTGTTATGCCAGCCTCTCTAATTCGAATTGAGGCGATCTGGCAAAGGAATGGTTAGGATTTTGCATAGTTTGTCGCCTCGCAAAGATAATTGCCTTTGACCTAAAAAAGGTTCAACTTTGAAACCAGATTCGGATTCCGCGCTTCCAAGGGAGAGATTTCAGTGCCCACTCAATATAAGAACCTGATTAATGGCGAAATGGTCGAGACCGGCGAATGGCTCGACGTGGTAAACCCGGCGAACGAGCAGGTGATCGGGCAGGTTCCGGCTTGCGGCAAGGATGAACTGGACAAGGCTGTTGCAGCCGCCCGCGCAGCCTTCAAGACCTGGAAAAAGAGCTCGTTCGAGGAGCGTCAGGCTGCGTGCATGGCGATTTCCAATACGATCAAGGAAAATGTGGAGGAACTTTACCGTCTGCTTACCAGCGAGCAGGGCAAGCCGCACGAACAGGCAAAGGGCGAGATTTACGGCGCCGCGGGCCTCGCTGCGGCGCAATCGACCCTCAAGCTCGATGAAGTCATCATCGAGGATAGTGATACGCGCCTGCATCGTTCGCGCCGGGTCCCGGTTGGCGTGGTTGGCGGCATCGTGCCGTGGAATTACCCGATCATGATGGGCATCCAGAAGATCGTTCCCGCTTTGATGAGCGGCTGCACGATCGTGCTCAAGCCGTCGCCTTTCACGCCGCTTACCACCTTGCGGATTGCAGAGCTGATCGCGGACAAGGTGCCGGCCGGTACGGTCAATATCATCACCGGCGAAGACAGCCTTGGCCCGCTGATCACCAGCCATCCCGATATCGACAAGATCACCTTCACCGGTTCGACCGCTACGGGCAAGAAGATCATGGAAGGGGCCAGCGCCGATCTCAAGCGGATCACGTTGGAACTGGGCGGCAATGACGCCTCGATCGTGCTGCCCGATGCCGATCCCAAGAAAGTGGCCGAACAGCTGTTCTGGTCAAGCTTCACCAATGCCGGCCAGATCTGCGTTGCAGCCAAGCGTATCTATATCCACGAGGATATCTATGACGAAATGAGCCAGGCGATCGCCGACTATGCCAAGACGGTGAAGGTTGGTGACGGGTCCGAACAGGGCACTGGCGTGGGGCCGATCCAGAACAAGAAGCAGTATGAGCGTGTGCTTGAACTGATCCAGGACGCCAAGGACCATGGCTATAAATTCCTGGTTGGCGGCGATGCCGATCCTTCGGGTTCGGGCTATTATGTGCCGATCACGATTCTCGACAATCCGCCCGAAGATGCGCGAATCGTCGCGGAAGAACAGTTCGGCCCGGTCATGCCGCTGATGAAATTCTCGACCGAGGAGGAAGTGATCGAGCGCGCCAACAATTCGGAATATGGCCTTGCGGGTGCGGTGTGGACCAGCAATCCGGAAAAGGGTGTCGAAATCGCAGAACAGCTGGAAACCGGCACGGTGTGGATCAACGAATATCTCCATCTCTCACCCTTCGCGCCGTTCGGTGGGCACAAGCAGTCCGGCTTTGGCGCCGAATACGGCCTCGAAGGGTTGAAGGAATTCACCTATTCGCAGGTGATCAGCGTGAGGAAGGACAACGTCCCCGCTTGAGTAGAAGGTGAACGAAGGCGGCGCGCCCGATATTGAAACCGGCCTTGCCCGCGCATTGGCGCGGGTGGGGCGGGGGTTCGGAGATGTGGGCCAGCATGACCTTGTTGGGGTTGGGGTAATTGAACGGCAGTCGCCCGGTCAGCATTTCAAACATCACCACGCCCAGCGAGTACATATC
>JBNLDR010000081.1:0-11323 GCA_050304495.1 Altererythrobacter sp. | reverse complement strand
CCAGTTGTGCGGCGGCCCTGCCGCGATTTCACACGAGGAAAAAACACATGTCGGAAACATATACCCCGCCGAAAGTATGGACTTGGGACGAAGAGAACGGCGGCAAGTTCGCCAAGACCAACCGCCCGATCGCGGGCGCTGGCTCGCCCCGCGGCTGGTCGCCGCGCTGGAGGATCGGCTGGCAAAGGGTGAGCAATCGCTGCTGTTCCTCAACCGCCGCGGCTTCGCCCCGCTGACCCTGTGCCGCAATTGCGGCTACCGCTTCAAATGCCCGAATTGCAGCGCCTGGCTGGTCGAACATCGCCTGTCGCGCCGCTTGGCTTGCCATCACTGCGGGCACGAGACCGGCGTACCCGAAGCCTGCCCCGAGTGTGGCGAGCCCGATTGCATGGTCGCCTGCGGTCCCGGGGTCGAGCGGATTGCCGACGAAGTGCGCGAGATCCTGCCCGAAGCGCGGATCGCCGTGGCCACGTCAGATACGCTCAACTCACCCGAACGCGCAGCGCAATTCATCCATGAGGCAGAGAATGGCGCGATCGACGTGATCGTGGGCACGCAACTCGTCACCAAGGGGTTTCACTTCCCCGAACTGACGCTGGTGGGCGTAGTCGATGCCGACCTTGGCCTGGAAGGCGGCGATTTGCGCGCGGGCGAGCGCACCTATCAGCAGATCGCGCAGGTCGCCGGGCGAGCGGGGCGCGGGTCGAAGCCGGGCGAAGTACTGATCCAGACGCGCCACCCCACCGCGCCGGTGATCGCCGCGCTGGCGGAAGGCGACCGTGACGCCTTTTACGAGGCCGAGACTGAGGCACGCCGCCATGCCGGCGCTCCGCCCTTTGGCCGTTGGGCCGCGATCATTATATCATCCGAAGACGATGCCGAGGCGCGGCAAGCGGCCAACCGGCTGGGCGACAGCCGCCCGCATGCCGACGATCTGACCATTCTCGGCCCCGCCCCCGCCCCGCTGGCACTGCTGCGCGGGCGCTATCGCTATCGCTTCCTGATCAATGCACGGCGCAATGTGGAACTGCAGAAGATCATCCGCCAATGGGTAGAGGCGCAGGACTTCCCGCCCGGCGTGCGGATCGGAATCGATATCGATCCCTATAGCTTTGTATGAGTGCCGGTTTGCGTTGCATGACAAAATTATACAATTACTGTTGAAAAACACATTGTCTAACATTGTTAAATCAAGCCAGAATTCTCCGGAAAGGATTATAGATTGAAACTCGGAGGCTCAATTTCGACGCTTTTTCTTCTGGTCGGATCATCTCCTGCAGCAGCAGAATGGTCCGAGGCAACAACGGCACATATGGTCGTCTATTCGGAGCAGTCGCCCGAAGATGCGCGCGATATTGCTCTCAGGCTGGAACGGGTGGATGAGGCAATGCGCTTTATGCTCAACGTCGGACAAGACAAAGAGCCCATACCGCGTTCGGCAAAGCTGACTGTCTATCACCACGGCGATACCGACGATATCGGACGACTGATCGGATATTACGGGGTCTACGGCTTCTTTTTGCCACGCGCTGGTAATTCAACCGCCTATATTCCTTTTCGCGAAGCAGTGGAAAGGGGATCGCTGGGTGTTCGCGATTACCGCTCGCAGCTGACTCCGGAAATCGTGATGTTTCACGAATATGCACACTACTTCATGTTCCAGCATGCTGCCGCAATTTACCCTCATTGGTATGTCGAAGGGTTTGCCGAGGTTTATGGAACAATCCAGCTCAACGAGAATGGTTTTGTGCTTGGCGCGCCTGCAAAACACCGCAGCGATACATTCAGGTATCTCGGGTCGTATCGAGTTGAACGGATGCTTGTCCCGCCGGAGAAAATTGACGGACGCGACCAGGCGCAAGCTTATGCGATGGGCTGGCTCCTCTCGCATTATCTCAGTTTTTCGAATGAACGCCCGGGACAGCTCAACAAGTACTTTTCATTGCTCAATGCCGGGAAGTCTGACCGGGAGGCTGCTGAAGGTGCGTTCGGCAGTCTTAGCGAATTGAATAGAGACCTTGACCGTTATCAACGAGGACGGATTAACGGCTTTGAAGTGACCTTTCCTGACTACAAGGTCCCTTTCGTGGAAGTGCGTCAGGTGAGCGAGGACGAGGCTGCGATTTTGCCCTACCGAATTCGCTCCACTGTTGGGGTTGACGAAGATGGAGCCCAGGAATTGCTTGGCCCAGTGCGTTCGATTTCCGATAGATTTCCGAACAGCATTCCAGTCCTACTCGAACTTGCCGAAGCCGAGTTCGACGCGAAAAATTACGCCCAGTCGGAAGATGCCGCGACCAGGGTCCTTGCACTAAACCCGGACAACGTTTCGGCAAGAATCTACCTTGGACGTATCGCTTTACGTCGGGCCCAGGATGACCCGTCGCAATTCCATGTCGCAAGAGGCTTTTTTGTTGAGGCTGCTCGATTGGAACGCAGTAATCCGGTTCCCTTGATCGGGTTTTATCTCAGTTACCAACTGGAAGGAAGGGAGCCTCCCGAGAACGCAAAGATTGCCCTTGAGACTGCGTTCGAGTTCGCCCCATTCGACGACGATGTGCGAACCACCCTCGCTCACATGCTTTTGACCGAAAATCGCGACAATGATGCGCTGGCTGTTCTCGGCCCAATCGCCAATAACCCACACGGCGGCAAACGCGCAAAGAAGATCCACGAACTTGCCAAGAGTATCCGTGAGGGTGACAAAGCCGAAGCTCTTGAATTTCTGGCACCCAAATTCGAATCTCCTAAGAATGAAGAGGAAGAAGAAAAAGAAGTTCTGCACCAATAGCATAGCGCCGTGCTTACAGGCGCAATGTGGAACTGCAGAAGATCATCCGCCAATGGGTAAAGGCGCAGGACTTTCCGCCCGGCGTGCGGATCGGGATCGACATTGATCCCTATAGCTTTGTATGAGTGACCAATCATGCTGACAGTTCACCACCTGCGCATCTCGCAATCCGAGCGCATAGTCTGGCTGTGCGAAGAGTTGGGGGTCGACTACGATCTCAAGCTCTATAACCGGCGTGAGGACAATCGGTTGGCGCCCGACGAGTACAAGGCGCTGCACCCTATGGGAATCGCGCCGGTTATCACTGACGATGGATTCGTTCTAGGTGAAAGCGGTGCTATCATGGACTGGCTTATCGCACAATATGGCGACCGCGGACTGGTGCCAGCAAGGGATCATCCCGATTTCGCTGACCATCTGTTCTTTTACCACTGGGCCAATGCAACTTTCATGACCAATGGTATGATGGCCTTGGTGGCCCAGGCGTGCGGAGCGGAAGCCATGCCCCCCTTTGTCGCGGACCGCATGGCGAGGAGCTGGCAAATCATCGAGAAACGGCTGAGCGAAGCGGACTATTTCGGCGGTGGGCAATTGACCACGGCCGACATCATGATGGGATTCCAGCTGACCACCAGCCGTTTGATGAGCGGGATGTCGATCGACGGGATGCCGAATCTGCAAGCCTATCTGAAGCGGATTGGCCAGCGCGAGGCTTACCAACGCGCCTTGGCCAAGGCCGAGCCGGGAATGCCGCCCAAGCTGGATTAGGATTTACGATTGAGATAGGGTGGAAAGCGGACGTTGTCCGCGACCATGAACTATATTTGCTCTGCCTGAGCCTGTCGAAGGCCATGCGCTGACTTCGCCGCACGCAATTACAATATTGTCGGTTGCGCGATAGCTTCCGCAATAGGGTCGCAAGCAGACGTTGACGCTTTCCTACTTGCTGTAATTTCGCGATACCGACATCGGTTCTTTCAACCTTTTGATATCGCTTGATTACCGACCTTGTTCCGACACTAGAATTTCAGCCGATGAACCGTGTTCCATGTGTTTCATCGTGTAGGAATTCAGCCCGCGCCTTCCCGCTTCAGCAGCTCTTCCTTGATCTTGAGCCCATAGGCATAGCCGCCGAGCGAACCATCGGTGCGGATCACGCGGTGGCACGGGATCAGCACGGCGACATTGTTGGCGCCATTGGCGCTGCCCGCCGCGCGCACTGCCTTGGGCTTGCCAACCGCAGCGGCGATTTCGGCATAGCTTCGGGTTTCGCCGGGCGGGATTTCGCGCAAGGCCTGCCACACCGCCTGCTGGAACGCGGTGCCCTGGACATCAAGCGGGATGTCGCGCCCGGTGCCCGGCCGCTCGACTGCATCCACCACCCGTTGAAGCAACTCTGCAAATTCGGCACCGCCCCGGGCCAGTTCGGCCTGCGGAAAGCGGCGGCGCAATTCGGCCTCGTCTTCGTTGAACGACAAGCGGCACACGCCCTTTTCGGTCGCAGCGACCAGCATCTCGCCCAATGTCGTCGAAACAACTGCCCAATGGATCGTCACGCCCCTGCCTCCATTCTTCCAGGCCGATGCGCTCATGCCCAGCTTGCCGCCAATCCTGTCATAGAAGCGCGAGGCGCTTTCGAACCCGGCATCATAGATTGCCTCTGTCACCGTATTGGCATTGCCGAGCAGGTCTTTGGTTCGTTCTTCGCGCAGCGCATGGGCATAGGCGGCTGGCGAAAGGCCCGTAGCGCGCTTGAACACGCGCTGGAAGTGGGTGGGAGAATAGCCTGTGATGTCCGCCAGTTCGTCAAGTGTGGGCTTGGATCCCAGGTCTTTGGCCGACGATTTGATTTCCTCGATCGCCGCCAGCACTGCCGCCTCATCACGCCCGACATCGTCCGGCAGACAGCGCTTGCAGGCGCGCAGCCCTGCCGCTCGCGCCTCGGCCCCGGTTGCGAAGAAGCGCACATTGTCGCGCGCGGGATGCCGCGCCGCGCAGCTCGGCCGGCAATAGATGCCGGTGGTGAGCACGCCGGTGACGAAGCGCCCGTCAAACGAGCGGTCGCGCCGTTTGACGGCTTCCCAAGCCTGCTTGTCGGCGATCATTGCCCTTCTCCGTACCGCTCGATCCGCGCGGCGAAACAGCCATGCATGGCGTTATGCGCATCGATATAGGCAATTGCCGGGTCATCCAGCAATGCCCGCAGCGAATGATCGACATCGTCATCAATCGCAAGCGCCGCCTGCACCAGATTCCCCCCTGCGTCATATCCGCGCAGGGCAATCGGGCGGGCGCGCAATACCGGCGGCAGCTCGTCTATATAGTCGGCAGCCTCGCTCGCGGATTTGCGAACATAGATTGCAAAGGCATTGCGATAGGGCGTTTCGACATCGTGATTGGTGAAATGGAGCAGCGCCAGCTCATCGCCCGGATCGGCATCTCGCAGGCTGACCCGGCAAGGATATCGCCCATCGTTTCCAGCCGTGGTCCGCGTGGCGCGGGCGCGCTTGAGCCCCTCCGGATCCATCACGAACAAGGGTTTGAATTGCTGCGGGTCGAGCCCGCGGATACGATAGGTCATTGCGATTGCTCCTTTGTCTGTTCAGGCTTCATTGACCTATCCGCCGCATGATTGCGTCCCGAAGCTTGCGGTCAAAACATTTGCCCGTCAAACAGCGAGAATATGATGCGTCTTCTAACCCTGCTGGTGGCACTCGCCCTGGCCTTCCTGCCGACTATCGCCAGGGCCGACCCGGCCGATATCGATGCGGCGGCACGCGGCGTGGTGCGCGTGGTCCTGATCGGGACTGACGGGCAAGAGGTGTTCCCGGTTAGCCATGGCAGCGGCTTTGCCGTGACCCCGACCATGATCGTCACCAACGCCCATGTGATCCGTGAGGCTCTGCATGACGACACATTGCGGATTGGCATTGTCCCGTCAGAGGGTGACGAGGCGACCTATGCCAAGCCAATTTCCGTCAGCCCGCGCAATGACCTTGCCCTGCTCCAGATCAGCGGTGGCAGCCTGCGCTTTCCGCCGCTGACCATTTCGGGCGGCGTATCGGGCGATATGGGCGAAGTATCGGCGGTGGGTTATCCGATGAATGTCGACCGGGCGCAGGGGCTGGATTTGGGCGACATTTTTCGCGCCCAGCCGCCGGTCAAGAGCCGGGGCTATCTGTCGGGAGCGCGGCCCAGCCGCCAGTTCGACACAATCCTGCACACAGCGCCAATCGCGCGGGGTAATTCGGGCGGCCCGTTGCTGGATGGTTGCGGGCGCGTGATCGGGGTCAACAGCTTTGGTTCGGATTCGGAATCTGGCGATGCCGAATTCTACTTTGCGGTTTCGACCCGCGAACTGCTGCCCTTCCTGCGCGAAAGCGGGGTCGAGGCGAAAATCAATTCGCTGCCCTGTCGCAGCATCGAAGATCTCAATACGGCAGAACGCGCGCGCGTGATGCAACAGCGCGCCGAAGCGCGCGAACGGCTGGCGGCACATGAAGCCGAATTGAGAGAAAAGCGTGCTCGCGCCCAGCTGGAAGCGCAGATCGCGGTTCAGGACGAGCGCGAGAATATGGTCGCGCTGGCGCTGATCCTGATCATGGTGGCAGGCACTGCCGGCTTCTATGCTGCGCAGTTGCGGCATCAGGGGAACACTGGCCAGCGCTTCAAGATCGCAGCAGCGATATCGGCGGCGGCCCTGCTTGGCGCAATCGCCCTATGGCTGACCCGCCCGGGGCTGAACGAGATTGACGAGCGCGTTGCCGCGGCCATGGATGGCGCCACGGCAAAAGGCGATGGGCCAGACATAGCAAACGGCGATGGCAATCTGCTTTGCACCTTGATCCCCGAACGCAGCCGCGTGACCGGGGCCAAGACCGATGACGTCGAACTCCAATGGCAGGATGATGGCTGCGTCAACACGCGTACTCAATATGGTCTGGCCAATGGAGAATGGACCCGTGTCTTCGTGCCAGAGGACGAGGACACGGTCTCGGTCAACATCTATGATCCGCAGACGCAGACATTCCGTACTGACCGCTATCCACTTGGCCGGACGGCTATGGCAAAGGCGCGCGAAATGCGCGGCGAATATACGCCGCCAATATGCGGAGTGGATGATGCAGCCAGGCTATTGGGCGACCAGCAGCGCAGCGTGCTCTCCATCCTGCCCGATCGCCCCAACGAACGGTTGGTCTATAGCTGCGCGCCGCATGCGCGCACGGGCGGCGTGGGTGGCGAGGAATAGCGTGCTCACTCAAGCAAGAATGCTTTAGCGCACAAACCAGCTCGCCAACTCATCCCCGCTTCCTATCCTCCAATCCATCCAGTGGACATATATAATGTGCCAAGTTGATGAATTGGCGGGCGATGATGCGTCCAGAGAAACAGCTGTGTCAAAAAACGGTATTGAGTCGGGTTGCATCGCCGCAAGGCCGATGCTAGGCGCGCGCCAACCTTGGCGGGGTGCCTCGTTTGCATCCGGATTCGACAGGGTGCCGCATCGTTATTTTCGCAGATCCTAGAGGACGTAAGACGCGTGGATATTTCCGCCGGTATTAAGGCTAGCCTGGCAGGGCGTTACGCCTCAGCTCTGTTCGACCTCGCAGCCGAGAATGGCAGCGTGAGCGCAGTCGAGTCGGACCTGGAGAAACTGGAAGCAGCAATCGCCGAATCGGCCGATTTGCGCGCTGCCACCACCAATCCGCAACTGAGCCGTTCGGCGCAGGGCGCAGCGATTGCCGCTGTGGCCAAGCTTCTCGGCCTGTCGGATCTCACCACCAGGTTCCTGGGCGTACTCGCCGCCAACCGCCGCCTTGGCGCGCTGGCCAACATGATCGCCGCATTCCAGACCATTGCCGCTGCCCAGCGTGGCGAAGTGACCGCACAGGTCGCCAGCGCCCACCCGCTGAGTGATGATCAGCTTGCCAGTCTGAAGGACAAGCTGACCGCGCGCGAAGGCCGTACTGTAAAGCTCAAGTCGAGTGTCGACCCGGATCTTCTGGGCGGGCTCGTCGTCACCATTGGATCGCAACGTATCGACGGATCGATCCGCACTCGTTTGAATTCCCTCGCGCAGGCAATGAAGGGCTGAAAGCCCATATGCCAACAAGCTCGATGAAAGGCTGAAAATGGAAATCCGCGCCGCAGAAATCTCCAAGGTCATCAAGGACCAAATCGCCAGTTTCGGTAGTGAAGCCGAAGTCAGCGAAGTTGGCTCCGTTCTCTCGGTGGGTGACGGCATTGCCCGCATCCATGGTCTGGACAAGGTTCAGGCCGGTGAGATGGTCGAATTCGCCAATGGCGTTCAGGGCATGGCCCTCAACCTCGAAGCTGACAATGTCGGCGTCGTGATTTTCGGCTCTGACGCCGAGATCAAGGAAGGTGACAGCGTTAAGCGGACCGGCACCATTGTGGACGTTCCCGTCGGCAAGGGCCTGCTGGGCCGCGTGGTCGATGCTTTGGGCAACCCGATCGACGGCAAGGGCCCGATCGAAACGACCGAACGCAGCCGTGTTGAAGTGAAGGCACCGGGTATCATCCCGCGCAAATCGGTGAACGAACCGGTGCAAACCGGCCTCAAGGCGCTCGACGCGCTCGTGCCCGTTGGCCGCGGCCAGCGCGAGCTGATCATCGGTGACCGCCAGACCGGCAAGACCGCCGTCGCGATCGATACCTTCATCAACCAGAAGGAAATCAACGCCGGGGATGACGAGAGCAAGAAGCTTTACTGCATCTATGTTGCCGTCGGCCAAAAGCGTTCGACCGTGGCGCAGATCGTCCGCCAGCTCGAAGAAAACGGCGCGATGGAATATTCGATCGTTGTCGCCGCGACCGCTTCGGAGCCCGCTCCGCTGCAGTATCTTGCACCTTACACGGGCTGCGCGATGGGTGAATTCTTCCGCGATAACGGCATGCACGCCGTGATCGTTTACGACGACCTTTCGAAGCAGGCCGTGGCTTATCGCCAGATGTCGCTGCTGCTGCGTCGTCCTCCGGGCCGCGAAGCCTATCCGGGTGACGTGTTTTATCTTCATAGCCGCCTGCTGGAGCGTGCGGCGAAGATGAATGACGCCAACGGCGGCGGTTCGCTGACCGCCCTGCCCATCATCGAAACGCAGGCAGGCGACGTGTCGGCCTACATCCCGACCAATGTGATCTCGATCACCGACGGTCAGATCTTCCTCGAAACTGGCCTGTTTTATCAGGGTGTGCGCCCGGCAATTAACGTCGGCCTCTCGGTCAGCCGCGTCGGCGGTGCCGCCCAGACCAAGGCGATGAAGAAGGTGTCCGGTTCGATCAAGCTGGAGCTGGCGCAGTATCGCGAAATGGCGGCCTTTGCGCAGTTCGGCTCCGACCTCGACGCTGCAACGCAGAAGCTGCTTAACCGCGGTGCCCGCCTGACAGAACTGCTCAAGCAGCCGCAGTTCAGCCCGATGCCGTTCGAAGAGCAGACCGTGTCGATCTATGCCGGCACCAATGGCTATCTGGACAACATCCCGACCGATCGCGTCACCGAATACGAAGCTGCCATGCTCAGCCACATGCGTTCGGAACATGCCGATATCCTCAAGGAAATCCGCGAGACGACCAAGTTCGAAGGCGAAGTGGCCGACAAGACCAAGGCCGCTCTCGACGCTTTCGCCAAGCAGTTCGTCTGAGCCTGAGGGAAAGATAGGGAGCCGACATGGCCTCGCTTAAAGAACTCAAAGGTCGGATCAACTCGGTCAAATCGACCCAGAAGATCACCAAGGCCAAACAGATGGTCGCAGCGGCCAAACTGCGCCGTGCGCAGGCCGCGGCCGAAGCTGCCCGCCCCTACGCGGAACGCTTCAGCACGGTGATGGCCTCGCTCGCCGGCAAGGTATCTGGTGAAAGCGCGCCCAAGCTGCTCGCCGGAACCGGCAGTGACCAGCGTCACTTGCTGGTGGTGGTCAACACCGACAAGGGCCTGTGTGGCGGCTTGAACTCAAACGTGGTCAAGGAAGCCAAGCTCAAGGCCAAGGCACTGATCGCAGAGGGCAAGTCGATCGAATTCTATCTGGTCGGCCGCAAGGGACGCGCCCCGATCCGCCGCGATTACGAAAAACAGATCGCCAGGCATTTCGACACCAGCGAAGTCCGCACTCCCGGCTATGAAGAAGCCGAAGCGATTGCTGCCGAGCTGATCGAGATGTTCGATGGCGGCAAGTTTGACGTGGCTCACCTGATCTATCCGGTGTTTCAGAGCGCGCTGGCGCAGGACCCAACCACGGTCCAACTGATCCCGGTTCCCAAGCCGGAAGTGGCTTCGGAAGGGACCGCCGCAGTGGAATACGAGCCGGAAGAGGAAGAAATCCTCGCCGAGCTGCTGCCACGCTACGTCAAGACCCAGATCTTCGGATCGCTGCTGGAGCGCGAAGCGAGCGAACAGGGCGCTTCAATGACCGCGATGGACAATGCCACGCGCAATGCCGGCGATCTGATCAACAAGCTGACAATCCAGTACAACCGCAGCCGTCAGGCCGCGATCACCACCGAACTTATCGAAATCATTGCTGGCGCAGAAGCGCTGTAAGAAATCCAAGGCAAGGAACTCAAAATGGCCACCGCACCTGTCCTTAACCAGACCACCAACGGCACCATCAGCCAGGTCATCGGCGCCGTCGTCGACGTGCAGTTCCCCGGCGAACTGCCCGCAATTCTGACCGCGCTTGAAACCCGCAACGGCGACAACACGCTGGTTCTCGAAGTTGCCCAGCACCTTGGTGAGAACACTGTTCGCACCATCGCAATGGACGCGACCGAAGGCCTCACACGTGGTCAGGAAGTGGTCAACACCGGCGCGCAGATTTCTGTGCCGGTCGGCCCCAAGACACTCGGCCGCATCCTCAACGTTGTCGGCCAGCCGATCGATGAACGCGGTCCGGTTGGCAGCGACATGTTCGCTCCGATCCATGCCGAGGCCCCGCTGTTCGTCGACCAGTCGACTGAAGCTGCGATCCTTGTCACCGGGATCAAGGTGATCGACCTCCTCGCGCCCTATGCCAAGGGCGGCAAGATCGGCCTGTTCGGCGGTGCCGGCGTGGGCAAGACCGTGCTGATCCAGGAACTGATCAACAACATCGCCAAGGGTCACGGCGGCGTGTCCGTCTTCGCCGGTGTGGGTGAACGTACCCGCGAAGGTAACGACCTTTATCACGAATTCCTCGACGCTGGCGTTATCGCCAAGGACGCTGACGGCAACGCCACCAGCGAAGGTTCGAAGGTTGCCCTGGTGTTCGGCCAGATGAACGAGCCTCCGGGCGCACGTGCCCGCGTTGCCCTGTCGGGCCTGACCATGGCGGAATATTTCCGCGATCAGGAAGGCCAGGACGTGCTGTTCTTCGTCGACAACATCTTCCGCTTCACGCAGGCGGGTTCGGAAGTGTCGGCACTGCTCGGCCGTATTCCTTCGGCGGTGGGCTATCAGCCGACCCTCGCGACCGACATGGGTAATCTGCAGGAACGCATTACCTCCACCACCAAGGGTTCGATCACCTCGGTGCAGGC
>JBNLDR010000080.1:0-11374 GCA_050304495.1 Altererythrobacter sp. | reverse complement strand
ACCCGCCTGGGCATCAGGCTGGTCAATCAGCTGATAATCATGGGCAGCCTTTCCCGGGAAGAACGGGTTATCGCGCCAGACGGCTCCCATCTGGCCCTCGTGCCGTCGCAGAACGGGAAATTCATCCGGGTTCAGCCAGCCTGAGATGGGAGACAGGGTGCTGGAATCCACGGCTGGAAGAGCGTTTTTCCGCCGCGGGCCGATACCCTTCCGCTCTGTCAATCAGCGAGGCGCACCGGGCTATAATCCGGGATTGCAGCGCCATCACCTTCTTCCGTTGCAGCTCTTGTCCGTGCAATGTTTCAGCCGGATGTTCGGCGCGTTGGGGCGCAAGCGGGTGGGATTTGACGATTTTCGCGCCAATGGTTTGCTGCTGCCGGCCAATGAATCAACCACCTTGCGGATGGGCATGCCGCTACATCGCGGCCTGCACCGGGCCTACAACGAAGTGGCAATCGAGCGCGTTGGACAAATTGAGAGCGAATGGGCGGCATGCCAGTGCCTTGATGCTGAAGTTGCGGTACGGGACGCGCTCTTCCGATTAGCTTTGCTGCAGTCAGCATTGCGCAAGCGCTTGCTGGCTGAGAGAAGGCGCTTGATCCTCAACCGAAATGACCCATTGGGAACCGGTTTCGATTTTACAGAGCTTGACGCGATGGCCGAAGCCTTGTGGCGCGCTGCTTAGGTCCAGGCCCCTATTTCTCAGCCCGCCCAAGGCTTGTAGGCCGACTTTTCCGCCAGTTCAGCTTTGGCCGTGTGATATTCGCGTTCCAGCCGCGCCACCAGATCTTCGACCGAGCCGACTGCCTTGATCGCGCCCACGCCCTGACCGGAACCCCAGATGTCTTTCCACGCCTTGGCTTTGGTATTGCCGCCGCTTCCGAAATTCATCTTTGTAGGATCGCTTACAGGGAGGTTCTCAGGGTCCATCCCGGCCGCTTCGATCGAGCGCCGCAGGTAATTGCCGTGAACGCCGGTAAAGAGGTTTGAATAGACGATTTCTTCCGCACTGCTGGCAACGATACATTGCTTGTAAGCTTCAACGGCATTGGCCTCTTTTGTCGCGATGAACGCGCTTCCGGCATAGCCAAAATCCGCCCCCATCGCCTGCGCGGCGAGGATCGAATAGCCATTGGCGATCGAACCTGACAACGCGACCAGCCCGCTGAACCATTCGCGGATTTCCTGCATCAGAGCGAAGGGCGATTGTACGCCCGCGTGCCCGCCGGCGCCCGCTGCGACCGGGATAAGCCCATCGGCCCCCTTTTCAATTGCCTTGTGGGCAAAGCTGTTGTTGATCACGTCGTGCATCGTGATCCCGCCCCAATTGCGCACCGCATCAAAAATCTCTGTCCGTGCGCCCAGCGATGTGATCACCATCGGGACCTGCCATTTCTCGCAAGTGGCCATATCGGCTTCGATTCGGTCGTTGGAACGGTGGACGATCTGGTTGACGGCAAAGGGGGCTGCCGGGCGTTCAGGATTTTCCCGGTTATGCTTGGCCAGTTCCTCTGTAATCTGGTGCAGCCATTCATCGAGCAATGTCTGTGGCCGCGCATTGAGCGCGGGAAAGCTGCCGACAACACCGGCCTTGCACTGGGCGATGACCAGTTCCGGGCCCGATACAATAAACAATGGCGATCCTATCAGCGGCAAACGCAGGCGATCGAATGGGGCGGGGAGGGACACGCACAACTCCGTTGCAGCTTGAAACTTGTGATTCGCTTATGCTGGCATGACCGGCTTGTCGAGTGTCACACCGGCAGAATGTGTTCGATACCATAGAAACGGGCAGCATTTCCGGCGTAGAGCGCGCGCTTTTCTTCCGCGCTGGCTCCATGGGTCAGCCGTTTGAAGGCGTTCCACAAAACCGCATAATCGGCGGCCCAATAGTCAACCGGGAAATTGCTTTCGAACATGGCGCGCCGCGATCCGAACGCCTCGATGCAAGTCTCAACATAGGGGCGCCACATGGCCGCCAGATCTTCGGAAGAAGTGCCCGCCGCCGGGCCTTTGTCGGGCATTCCGCAGAATGCCATGGCTAGCCCACCCAGCTTTATCACCACGTTCTCGCATTTGGCGAGTTCGCGGATATTGTGCCGCCAATTGTCGAACCGTTCATGCAGCCTGCCGTGATAGCTGGCGATATTGAGCGGGGTCCCGCAATGATCGAGGCATATCGGCTGATCTGGAAACGCGCGCGCGAGGTCGATCACATCAGGCAATTGCGGCTCAAGCACCCATGCATCGAATGTCAGGCCCAGTTTGCCGAGCTGATTGAAGCCTTCGCGGAATGTCGCCTCACGATAGAGGCCCTCGGGTGCGTGAAAGGGCACGCCGAGTACGTTTGGATCCGCGTCCCATGCGCCCTGGTGTCGGATGCCCTTGAAGCGATCCGGCGCAGCGGCGCGCAACGCTTCCAGCACGGGGGCGGCCTTTTCTCCCGCCAGCAGGTCTGCATGGCCGATGATTGCTGCACAGAGGCGCAAATCCCCGTAGAGCCCGCTGGCGCTCTGGGCGGCGACACCGTTGACGAACTCGACTTCGCCCGCGACCTTCATCGCGTCATCGGCATCTGCGCGGTAGAATGCGCCGCATTCCATGAACACGGTGCCAATCACATTATGGCCGCTCGTCGCATGAGCATGGAGCTGATCGAAGGTGTAATAGGCGTTGGGGATCAGCGCTTCGATAAAGGGATGGTGCGGTTCCGGGAACACGCTCAACAATGGCCTCAGGTCCCACAAATGATGATGCGGATCGATAATCGGCAGATCGGGTTCCAGGATTTCTTCGGTCATGCGGTAGGCCTCCTGACATGGAGACTAATGGCGATTTATGCCCTGTCGAGAGGGAAGGGTGTTGAACGCAGGAAGAAACCCCTATTATGCTTGAGCAGCAAGATCGGGACGCCAGAAAACAACATGATTGAAGTTCGCCCAAGTGTGCTTTGCTTGTCTGCTATTCCCTTGGCATTGACGTCACCACTTGGTGCACAGGATGGCGCGATCGAGCCTGAAATCCATGCCGCCACGGCAGGACAGAACGCGAATGAGGATTTACGCGAAGCACGCCGGGTAATTTCGGAGACACAATTCCTGCCTCGTGCGAGTGGGATCACTTTCGAGGCATTGATACGCCAGTATCAGGTTATGCCGCCAAAGGCGCAAGACTGCGCACAGCCGATTTGCATTTCAGCCAGTTCAATCCCGGCTCTGTTGCCACAGCGCCCTACGGATTCCGCTTTCGTGGAGGTGGGGTTTTCGGGCGATCATGCTGCGTACCCCATGCCAGAGGCCCCGCTTTCCGTGGTGCTGGTGATAGATCGTTCCGGCTCGATGCAGGGACAGAAGCTGTCGCAGGCAAAGGCTGCGGCTGAAGAGCTGGTTTCCAGCCTGCGCGATACCGATCGATTGGCGATAGTGACCTTTGGCGAGACGGCAATTCTGACGCAGCCCGCCGCCGAAGTCGGAACCATGCGGGCGGAGGCGGTCGAGCGGATCGCATCACTCAAGCCCAAGGGGCTTACCAATCTGGAGGAAGGCCTGGCGATCAGCTTTGCCGAAGCCTTGGAGCAACGCAAGGCCGGAGCTTCGAACGTTCGCGTGGTCCTGATCAGTGATCAACAGCCGGTTGCCGACGGCGCGCGCCCAACAAGCTTCATGGCCCAGATGGAGCAGGCAGCAGCAAACGGTATCAGCCTGACGACAGTGGCGCTGGGCCAGCAGCCGGGAAGCAGCTTTGCGCTACGTGTTTCGAGCGTGCCGGGGGCGAAGCTTTTCAACATTGCTCCCGGTGATGATGCCCGTCCGTTGGTGCGCAGCAATTTCGCCGGTATGCTGGTGAACGAAGTTCGCGACGTGACCGTCATGCTGGAACCTGCGCAGGGCTATCGCATTTCCACATTGCTGGGCGTGCCGGGCGAACTGGTATCCCATTCGTCAGGCAATCGCCTGATCATTCGTACCGGTGCGGCCTATCCACAAAGCGAAGGTGGCGGGCTGTATCTCACATTGGCTCCGATGGGTGCAGAAACTGGGCCCGCGCCAGTATCCGCAACGATCCGCTATCGAGATGCAGTGACGGGCGATTTTCATGAACAGACGAGCAAGGCCGCGCCATTGCCCGAACCGGGATCGAACGAAATGCGGCGCGCGCATGCGCTGACAGACGAATATTTCGCCCTTTCTGCCGCGCTGGATGCCTATCACCGCGCCCATGATGCGCAGTCAGGCCGAGAAATTGCCCAAGAGTTGGCAGGAAGGCTGACGCAGGCCCAATTGCCTGGAGAGGCCGATCTGGCACGGCAGGTCGCGCAGCGGCTTGGCGGGCTGGCCGATAGCGATCAGCCGGGCCAAGCATCACCAGATCTGTTCGGCCGTTGGGAGGTGCTACGGCAAAGTGGCCTGTCGGGAGCGGCGAAGGGCGATGTGATAGAGATCACGCCCGATGGCGAGTTCATCATTCGCACAATCCACGGCCCGAATGCGGGCGGCGAAACCCGCCAGACCTACCAACAAAGCGGCGATCAGCTGCTGATCGACGGGACCGATCTGGTGTTTCGCTGGCACCGCAAGGACGACAAGCTCACCCTGTCAGCGCTAGATGGCGGGGAGGCGCTAAAGCTCCGCCTCGCCAACTAACTTTCGCCACGGGCTAAGCTTTCGCTGCCGCGCTGTTTGCCGCGCTTAGCACGGCGCGAACGCTGGCGGCAGCGACGTCTTCGTCGATCCCGCATCCCCAGACCACGCTGCCATCTTTGGTGCGACATTCGAGATAGGCGGCCGCGCGCGCGTCGGTGCCGGTGCCCAGAGCGTGCTCGGTATAGTCGCAGACTTCGATCTCGACCCCGAAGCTGTCGCGTATCGTGCCGATTACCGACGATATCAGACCGTTGCCGCGGCCACTGACTGTCTTTTCGACCCCGTCGACCGCGATCGTTCCTGAGAAGATGCGCGTGCCGTCCCCCGCCTTTGTCTCTTCGTAATCGACAAGGCGGAAGTGGCGCGGCTCGATCTTGACGTAATAAGCCTTGCGGAAGGTATCCCAGATATCGGTAGCGTTGAGTTCGCGGCCAAGTTCGTCCGCCATCTGCTGGACATGTTTGGAGAAATCAGCCTGCATCTTCTTGGGCAGCCGCAAACCCTGGTCCTGTTCCAGAACCCAGGCGAAGCCACCCTTTCCACTTTGCGAATTGACGCGGATCACCGCTTCGTAAGTGCGGCCCAAATCGGCAGGGTCGATCGGCAGGTAGGGTACGCGCCATTGCTCGTCATTCTGCTGACGATGCGCTTCGAAGCCCTTCTTGATTGCATCCTGATGCGATCCAGAGAAAGCTGTAAACACCAGCTCGCCACCATAGGGGTGGCGCTGATGGACGGGCAATTCGTTGCAATATTCGACCGTCTCGATCACGCGATCGATATCGGAGAAATCCAGCCCTGGATCGACGCCTTGCGTGTACATGTTGAGCGCCACGGTCACGAGGCAGCAATTGCCAGTCCGCTCGCCATTGCCGAACAGGCAGCCTTCAACCCGGTCGGCGCCCGCCATCATGCCGAGTTCCGCCGCCGCGACGCCGGTGCCGCGATCATTATGCGTGTGCAGGCTGATTGCCGCGCTCTCACGATCGGGCAGATTGCGGCAGAAATATTCGATCTGATCCGCGTAAATATTGGGAGTTGCCGCTTCGACCGTTGCCGGCAAGTTGAGGATGATCGGGCGGTCCGGCGTGGGCCGGAGCACCTGCATCACCGCCTCACAAACTTCGATGCTGAAATCCAGCTCCGCGGTAGAGAATGTTTCGGGCGAATATTCGAAATGCCAATCGGTATCGGGCCGCTTGGCCGCTTCATCGCGCAGCACCTTGGCGCCCATGACCGCGATTTCGCGCACTTCGTCTTTCGACATGCGGAACACGATGTCTCGCCATGCGGGGCTGACGGCATTGTAGAGGTGGATTATCGCCTGTTTCGCACCCGCGAGGCTGTCAAAACTGGTGCGGATCAGGTCCTCACGGCTTTGGGTGAGAACCTGGACGAGAACATCATCGGGAATCCGGCCTGACCGGACCAGTCCCTGGATAAAGTCGAATTCGGTCGCGCCTGCGCTTGGGAATCCAACCTCGATTTCCTTGATCCCGATTTCCACCAGCAGGTCGAAGAAGCGGTTTTTCTTCACCGCGTCCATCGGATCGATGATCGACTGGTTGCCATCGCGCAGGTCAGTTGAGAGCCAGCGCGGGGGAGCGGTGATGGTGCGGCTTGGCCATTGCCGGTCAGGCAGGTTCACCTGCGGAAAGGGACGGTATTTGGCCGAGGGATCGCGGAGCATTGTGCGTTGCGTAGTCATGAGTTCGGAACTTTTCGAAATTGTTGGCTTGGCAGGTCGATTTTCCCTTGGGCGCCGGGCGCGCTCTCAAGGCACGCCGAATGTCACGCCCAAGGGCGTGTAAGTCGAAGCAGCAGTCCAATTCCGATAGTCATGGGCTCCCTATGCTGGCTCGATCCGGGCTTGTAAAGCGAAAGCGCGGGACGATCTGGAAGATAATTTCTATCGCCGAATTCGGTTTTGGTGTGCACATTGTTTGTCGACAATAGATGCTAGGGGAGGGTGATGAGCGAAATTCGCCCGTTCACGATCGAGATCAAGCAAACGCAATTGGCCGACCTCCATTTGCGGCTCGACATTGCGCGCTGGCCCGAAAAGGAGCCTGTCGGCGACTGGTCTCAAGGTACGCCGCTGGCAGAGATGCAGGAACTATGCCGCTATTGGCGGCATGAATACAACTGGCGCCGTTGCGAGGCGCGGCTCAATGCGCTGGGCCAGTACAAGACCGAAATTGACGGTGTGGACATCCACTTCCTGCATGTACGCTCGTCGCACGCCGACGCTGTGCCATTGGTGATTACCCATGGTTGGCCTGGGTCGGTGGTCGAATTCTTCGAGGCGATCCCGCTGCTAACTGAGCCAGACGATGGCTTGGCTTTTCATATAGTTGCGCCGTCGCTTCCGGGGTTTGGCTTTTCAGGAAAGCCCACCGTTACTGGCTGGGGCGTCGAGAAAATTGCCCAGGCCTGGGGCGAACTGATGCGGCGGCTCGGCTATCATCACTGGGTGGCACAGGGCGGCGATTGGGGCTCTGTCGTGACCACCTGTATCGGAATCCAGGCCCCGCAAGGTTGCGCGGGCATTCACGTCAACATGCCGCTCGGTCGGCCTGATCCGGGTAAACTGGAGAACCAGCCGCCAGAGGAGCTCAAGGCGCTGGGTGTGCTGCAATATTACCAGGATTGGGATTCCGGCTATTCCAAAGAGCAAAGCACACGCCCGCAAACCATCGGCTATTCGCTGGTGGATTCGCCGGTCGGGTTGGCAGGCTGGATCTATGAAAAGATGTGGGCATGGACCGACAACCAGGGATCGCCGCTCGACGCCCTGACGATGGACACAATCCTCGATAACATCATGCTCTACTGGCTTTCCGCCTCGGGCGCGTCATCGGCGCGGCTCTATTGGGAGAGTTTCACAAAACCGCCAGAGGGTGACGTGGCCATACCATCGGGCGCCAGCGTTTTCCCACGTGAAATTCTTCCTGCCGCACGAAAGTGGGCTGAACGGCGTTACACCAATTTGGTCTATTGGAATGAGCTGGATCGAGGAGGCCATTTCGCCGCGTGGGAGCAGCCGGAAATTTTCGCGAAAGAATTGCAGGCCTGCTTTACGAAGATGATCTAACGCCAGCGCAGGCGTTCCGGCGTGAGCTGACTGACCGAGGTCACACCCATCAACCGCATGCCGCGTTCGATCTCATCCTTGAGAATACCGATCGCACGTTCGACTCCCGGTTGGCCGGCGGCGGCGAGGGCATAAAGATATAGTCGCCCGCCCGATGCCGCGGTGGCACCAGCCGCCAGGCTTTTCAGCACATGGGTGCCGCGCCGCACGCCGCTGTCGACGATAATCTCGATCTCGCCGCCGACGCAATCCACGATCTCACGCAATTGGTCGAAGGGCGCGCGGCTGCCGTCCAACTGCCGGCCGCCATGGTTGGAGATCATGATCGCATCGGCGCCGATTTCTACCGCACGGCGGGCATCGTTCGCGCTCATCACACCTTTGAGGCAGAAAGTGCCACCCCAATCCTGTCGGATGCGCGCGGCTGTATCCCAATCCAGCGAAGTATCGAGCAAGGTATTGAAATATTCCGCGACGCTTAAGGCCTTGCTCGATCCCTCCGCTACATGCGTGTTGACGTTTGGCAGGCTGAACTTCTCGCGAAAGAGGTAATTGAGCGCCCATTGGGGACGCGTGGCGTATGACCACAATGCGCTGGGCGTGAAGCGGGGCGGGGTGGTGAAGCCGGATCGCAGGCAGCGTTCGCGTTTGCCGGCCACGATTGTATCGACAGTCAACGCAATCGCGTCGAATTTTGCGGCTTGGCAACGTTCGATCATCGACCGGTTCAGCCCCTTGTCCTTGAGGACATAGAGCTGGAACAATTTCGGGCCACTGGTGAGTGCGGCGATTTCTTCGATGCTGCGCGTGGCGAGGCTGGAAATACCAAACCACAGGCCAAACTTGTCGGCCGCTTTCGCTACTGCGCTTTCACCCTCATGATGGAAAGCGCGCTGCAATGCAGTTGGGCTGAGCATCAGCGGCAGGGCGCTTTTCCGGCCCATGATGGTGCAACTGGTGTCGATTTCGGCGACCCCAGCGAGTACATCGGGTACAAGGTCTGCATCGTCGAATGCTGCGGTGTTGCGGGCCTTGGTCAGCTCGTCATCCGCAGCGCCATCGATATAGTCGAAAACCGGCCAGGGCAGGCGTGCCTTGGCCAGTTTCCGAAAATCGTCGATATTGTGGCAGTCGGAAAGACGCATGGTGCGCCTTTTCGGCTCAGTTCTTGTCCTTGTCCACCAGCTTGTTGGCGCTGATCCACGGCATCATGGCGCGCAGCTCAGCTCCGGTCTTCTCGATCGGATGTGCCGCTGCAGCCTTGCGGCTTGCCTTGAGTTCAGGCTGACCGGCGCGATTATCGAGCACGAAGTCCTTCACGAAACGACCCGACTGGATATCGGCCAATACGCGCTTCATCTCGGCCTTGGTTTCATCCGTGATGATCCGCGGGCCGGTCTTGATGTCACCATATTCGGCGGTGTTGCTGATCGAATAGCGCATGTTGGCGATGCCGCCTTCATACAGCAGATCGACGATCAGCTTGGTTTCGTGGAGGCATTCGAAATAGGCCATTTCGGGCGCGTATCCGGCCTCTACGAGAGTTTCGAAGCCAGCCTGGATCAGATGCGTAATGCCGCCGCACAGCACGGCCTGCTCACCGAACAGATCGGTTTCGCACTCTTCCTTGAAATTGGTTTCGATGATGCCCGAACGGCCACCGCCAACGCCGCTGGCATAGGCGAGCGAGATGTCATGCGCGCTGCCGCTGGCATCCTGGTGGACCGCGATCAGGCAAGGCACGCCGCCGCCCTTCAGATATTCGCCGCGCACGGTGTGGCCGGGGCCCTTGGGCGCGATCATGATGACGTCGATGTCTGCCGGGGGTTCAATCAGGCCAAAATGGACGTTGAGGCCATGCGCAAAGGCGAGCGCCGAACCGGGGCGCATTTTGCCCTTGAGATCATTCTCCCAGATCGCGGCCTGATGTTCGTCCGGTGCCAGGATCATCAGAATATCGGCCCATTCGGCCGCATCGCTGTTCGAAAGCACCTTGAATCCGGCAGCTTCCGCCTTCTTGGCACTGGCCGAACCTGGGCGCAGCGCAATCGCGACATTATTCGCACCGCTGTCACGCAGGTTCTGTGCATGGGCGTGGCCTTGGCTACCATAGCCCAGCACTGCGATCTTCTTGTCCTTGATCAGGCCCAGGTCTGCATCGGCGTCGTAATAAACTTTCATGTCTTCTTCCTACGTCACCCCTGCGTGGGCAGGGGTCCAGATGAGTTCGCAAGTTTGCGAGAGGTTAGATAGGCTCCTGCGTTCGCGGGAGCGACGAGATTTTTCTACGTTCGGGTCAAGCTCCCTCAGCCCCGCGCATCATGCCGACAACGCCGCTGCGGCCAACTTCGACCAGCCCAAGCTCCCGCATCAGCGTGATGAAGCTGTCGATCTTGTCTGGCGCGCCGGTGAGTTCGAACACGAAGCTGCCGGTTGTGGTATCGACCACGTTGGCGCGGAACACATCGGCGATACGCAGTGCCTCGACCCGCGCCTCCCCCGTACCCTTGACCTTGATCAACGCGAGTTCGCGTTCGACATGCGGTCCGGCCTCGGTCAAATCGGTGACCTTGTGAACCGGAACAAGTCGCTCCAACTGCGCCTGGATCTGATCGATCACCGCAGGCGGGCCATTGGTGACGATGGTTATTCGGCTGACAGCGTGGTTCTCCGAAATATCTGCCACGGTCAGGCTGTCGATATTGTATCCGCGCGCGGTGAACAGCCCGGCGATCTTCGCCAGAATGCCTGCCTCATTATCGACAGTAACAGTCAGGACGTGCCGTTCTGCGGCTTCGGTTGTGATCTTCATCATGCCGGGCTCCTTACACCAAAGCCTTGGCTTCGTCGTCCATGGTGCCCACAACATGGTCGCCATAAAGCAGCATTTCGGTATGCGCCGCGCCCGAAGGGATCATCGGGAAGCAATTGGCTTCCTTCGCCACCAGGCAATCGACCATTACGGGGCCGTCAGCCGCCAGCATGGCCTCAATCCCGGCGTCCAACTCGCTTTCATCGTGGATGCGAATGCCGGTCCAGCCATAACTTTCTGCCAGCTTCACGAAATCGGGCAGGCTATCCGAATAGGAATTCGAATAGCGGCTTTCATAGGTCAGTTCCTGCCACTGACGGACCATGCCCATATATTCGTTATTGAGGATGAATACCTTCACCGGGAGGCGATACTGGCTGGCGGTGCCGAGTTCCTGGATATTCATCTGGATCGACGCTTCACCTGCAATATCGATCACCAGGTCGTCCGGATTGCCAAGTTGCGCACCGATGGCTGCAGGCAGGCCATAGCCCATCGTGCCCAGTCCGCCGCTGGTCAGCCATTTGTTGGGATCGTTGAAACGGAAATATTGCGCCGCCCACATCTGGTGCTGCCCAACTTCGGTCGAAATGATCGGGTTGCGGTCTTTGGTGAGGGCATAGAGCCGTTCAACCGCCTTTTGCGGCATGACCAGTTCGGATTTTTCTGGGTAGGCGAGGCATTCTCGCGCTCGCCAGCCAGCGATACGCGCTTTCCATTCGCCCAGATCCCTGGCCTTGCGGGTTCCCCAAGCCGAAATCATCTGGCCCAGAACCTGCGCGCAATCGCCCAGGATCGGCAAATCGACCCGCACCGTCTTGTTGA
>JBNLDR010000079.1:0-11538 GCA_050304495.1 Altererythrobacter sp. | reverse complement strand
CCACGGCCAGCCCACCCACGGCATAGCCATCGAAACCTATCTCGGTCAGCGCCTCGGCACTCTGGCGGCGCAAACCCTCATCCAGCGCGCCCTGCTGGATGCCGAACAAAGCCGCGCGCTGAGCATGTTCGCCGCCGCTGTCAAAGCCATTGCGGCTGCGTTTTGCCCACCGCATGGAAAGCTCCATGCTTTTGGCGATCACATCGCGCGGTTGGTCGGCGCGCGGGCATTCGTCAAACGCCATCACAATATCGCTACCGAGCAGGCGCTGGATTTCCATCGAGCGCTCAGGCGTGAGCATGTGCTTCGAGCCATCGATATGGCTGCGGAACTCTACGCCCTCTTCGGTCAGCTTGCGCAGTTCGGACAGACTCATCACCTGATAACCACCGCTATCGGTCAGGATCGGACGATCCCAGTTCATGAATTTGTGCAGTCCACCAAGCCGTGCAACTCGCTCCGCCCCCGGCCGCAGCATCAAATGATAGGTATTGCCAAGGATGATGTCGGCACCCGTCGCACGGACGCTTTCGGGCTTCATCGCCTTGACGGTGGCGGCAGTGCCCACCGGCATGACAGCCGGTGTGCGGATCGTGCCGCGTTGCATCTCAATCTGGCCGGTGCGCGCCTTGCCGTCAGTTGCAAGGATAGTGAACGAGAATCTGGACATGGCGAAAAGTCAGAAACCGTAAACCAACGAAAAGCGCGAGATCGTGTCGGTTGTAACAGCCCCGTCAGGCGGGCTGCTGTCATAATCGATCTGGTAGGAAAAGCGCGTACTCAACCGGTCGCTGACCTTCGCTTCCAGGCCGGTGAGCAGATTGATGCTGGTGTTTGCCGAATCGACCACCACGGTGGCGGAATTGGCGGATTCGGCCGTCACGTCTGTGGATTGGGTCAGGGTAAGGCCATCCACGATCCGCCAATCGAAATCGAGCGCCAACAGACCGGCCAATCGTTCCTCGCTTCCACCTGCAGAAAATTCGGTACGGCGCAACGCTGGGCCAGCCTTGGTCGAAAGATGCAGGCCGTCCTTATCGATGATTTTGTATCCCAGCCCGCCGGAGACGACATATCTGGCCGACAGGCCCTGGACCCGGTCGTGTTCGAATTGGGCGAGGCCATAGGTGAAGAGCGGTTTGCTGATTTGGTAGCGCGGTTCATAGGCAAGCATGTACTGCTCCCTGTCGGTGCGCCCGGCGGTCCGTTGGAAATCAGCGGTGGCACGCACCCGGTGCGACCAGTCGATCCCATCACGCTTCAGCTTGAGGGCGACGCTTGCGCCAACAGTTTCGCGCTTACCGGTGGAATGGGACGCGCCAATCTGCGCGTCGCCAGACCAATGTTCCAGCAACCCGGCGCTGCGGATCTCCGCCTCTTTCGCTTTGGCCGCTTTCTGTTTCGCGGAAGTGTCTTGCTCGACAAACGCCCGGTACTGCCGGTCAATCTGCTCCGCATCAGCCGGGTTTGTCTGTCGCGCGATTTCGATCACGGTGGCAACTTTTGTCTTGTCCCCGGTGGCGATTGCCGCATCGATCATGGCCTGCACGCCTTCGGGCAGTTCCGCATGCGCCGGAACAGTAGCTGTGAACAGGACAGGGAGCAGGAATTTACGCATTGGAATGAAGTGCATAACGCCACCGCGTTTAGCCGCTCAACCCCTCAATCGCCAGCCCGTCTTGAAGATATAGGCAATCGCGGCTGTGCATGCGGCGAGAAAAATCAGCGTGATCGTGATCGAAACGCCAAAATCCACGTCAGCGCTGCCATAGAAGGTCCAGCGTAATCCGCTGACCAGATAGACTATCGGATTGAACAGCGCGATCGTGTTCCACGGATGCGGCAGCATATCGATCGAATAGAAAGTCCCACCCAGGAAAGTCAGCGGGGTCAGTATAAGCATCGGAATGATGCCCAGTTTTTCGAAACTGTCTGCCCAAATACCCAGGATAAATCCGAACAAGCTGAAAGCCGCCGCCACCAGCATGATATAGACCAGCGCCAGAAACGGATGGGCGATCGAATAATCGACAAATATCCGCGCGGTCAGCAGGATTATCGCCGCCAGGATCAGGCTCTTGGTCGCAGCCGCACCGACAAATCCCAACAGCGTTTCGGCAACCCCCACCGGCGCGCTGAGCAATTCATAGATCGTGCCGGTGAAGCGCGGCATATAGATGCCGAAGCTGGAATTGCTGGTGGTTTCACCGAGCAGTGTGAGCATCAGCAGTCCGGGAATGATGAAAGCACCGAAATTGATCGCCCCCATGTCTGGCATACGGTTGCCGATCGCCCCGCCAAACACCAGAATATAGAGCGAAGTGGTCAGCACTGGCGCCAACACCGACTGGAAGGCGGTGCGCATGAAGCGCACCAGTTCGCGCTTGTAGATCGACCATGTGGAACGCCACGCAATCATGCGGCGGCCTCCTCTTCGCCCAAGAGCGAAACGAAGATATCTTCAAGGCTGCTTTCGCGTGTGTCGATGCCGGTAAAATCCACTCCCGCACGGACCAGTGCCTTGGCAAGATCAGCCACCTCGGCCTTGCCCTTGCCCGTTCCGTCGCCGCCACGATAGCGCAGCGATTGGCCGCCATCTTCCAGCTCAACCGGGAAGTGCGATAATTCAGGCGGAATCTGAGCAAGCGGCGCGGCCAATGCAAAATGCGCTTCTGTTCGGCCAAGCTTGGACATCATCGCGGCCTTGTCATCGACCATCAGGATGCGCCCCTTGTTGATGATCCCCACCCGATCGGCCATTTCCTCGGCTTCCTCGATATAGTGGGTGGTCAGGATGATGGTGACGCCGCGTACGCGCATCTCGTCGATCTGCCGCCACATATCCTTGCGCAGTTCCACATCGACGCCTGCCGTGGGTTCGTCGAGGAACAACAACTCAGGTTCATGCGCCATCGCCTTGGCGATCAATACCCGCCGCTTCATCCCGCCTGACAGTTCGCGGATTTGGGCATCGCGCTTGTCCCACAAGCTTAGCGAACGAAGGATTTCCTCAATCCGCGCCTTGTTTGGAGCAAGTCCGAACAGGCCGCGCGAGTAGCTGACCGCACGCCACACAGTTTCGAACATGTCGGTCGCCATTTCCTGCGGCACCAGGCCGATACGCGCCCGTGCCCGGCGCCAATCTGCGCCAAGATTCATACCAAAGGCGCGGATCATTCCCGCGCTCGGTCGCACCAGGCCGCAGACCGCGCCGATCAGCGTGGTCTTGCCCGCGCCATTAGGGCCAAGCAGGGCAAAAATCTCGCCCCGCCGAATTTCCAGATCGACATTGTCGAGCGCCTTCAGCCCGCCTGGATAGACCTTGGTCAGTCCGGAAATCTCAAGAATAGGTTCGCTCATTGCAACTTATCTAGGGGAGCAGCAGCGACGAGTCACCATAGGAATAGAAGCGATATTCTTTTTCAATCGCATGGGCATAGGCGGCCTGCATTCGGTCCAGCCCCATCAGAGCGCTGACCAGCATGAACAGGGTTGATTTGGGCAGGTGAAAATTGGTCATTAAGCCGTCGATCGCCTTGAATCGATAGCCAGGCGTGATGAAGATGGCCGTATCGCCTTCGAACGGTTCGATCACGCCATCATCACGTGCCGCGCTTTCCAGCAAGCGCAGCGATGTCGTGCCAACCGCAATGATCCGAGCACCAGCAGCCCGCGCCGCATTAAGCCGATCCGCTGTGTTCCGATCGATCACGCCCCATTCGGCATGCATGCGATGATCTTGCGTGTCATCTGCCTTCACCGGCAGGAAGGTGCCCGCCCCGACATGGAGCGTCAGCGTTTCGCGCCTGATACCCGCCGCATCGAGCGCGGCGATCATCCCGGGCGTGAAATGCAGCGCTGCGGTGGGCGCAGCAACCGCTCCATCCTTATCTGCGAACATGGTTTGATAGTCTGATCTGTCGCGTTCATCGACCGCCCGTTTGCCCGCGATATAGGGCGGCAGCGGCATCGTCCCTGCGCGTTCAAGCAGGATTTCTACTGGTTCCTGACCGGCGAAGTTGAGCGTGAAACTGCCATCGTCGTGCCGTGTCTCGGCAATTGCGGTGACGCCCGCACCAAACTCTATTTCGTCGCCTTCACGCAACCGCTTGGCGTTGCGGATGAAGGCCTGCCAGCGGCGCAGATCGATCCGCTTGTGCAGCGTGGCGCCAATTCTTGCCTCACCACGCCGCCCCTCAAGCTGTGCCGGGATAACCCGCGTATCGTTGAAAACCAACACATCGCCTGGATTGAGGAGAGCAGACAATTCATCAACGCTGCGATCCTCCAGTGCCACATCGCCGCCGCGCACCACCAGCATGCGCGCGGCATCGCGCGGCTGTGCAGGCCGCAGCGCAATCCGCTCTGGCGGAAGGTCGAAATCGAACAAGTCAACACGCATGGCCTGCGCCTCTAGGCCCAAGCCGTAGCGATGGAAAGCTTAGCTTCCGACAGGCGCGCTCAACATGTCTGCTGTGATTTCCGCTTCGATCTTGGGTGCGGTCTGAGCCGGTCGGGGCTTGCCATCGATGGCAATGGAGGCCTGCACAATACGGGTTGGATTAGCAGGCGGCTCGCCACGAGTGATGGCATCGACGCCAGCCATATTACTGATCACGCGACCAAAATTGGTGTATTTCTTGTCCAGGCTGAAACGCGGATAGAATACGATGAAGAACTGGCTGTTGGCGCTGTCATCGCTGGCGGCACGGGCCATGGATACCGTCCCGCGAATATGCGGCATCGGATTGAATTCAGCCTTGAGGTCAGGCAGCTGCGAACCGCCTTGCCCTGTACCCGTCGGATCGCCACCCTGAGCCATAAAGCCGTCGATCACGCGGTGGAAAATCACCCCATCATAAAAGCCGGCGCGGGTCAGCTCCTTGATCCGTTGCACATGCTCAGGCGCCCAATCGGGCATCAGACGGATCGCCACGCGCTCACCATTCGACAGGTCCAGCAGCCAGACATTGTCTAGATCTTCTGCCACATTGAAATTGACCGACGCATAGCTGCGCGGCGCAGCAGGGGCCTCGTCCTGGGCAAAAGCCGCATTGGGCACAGAGAGCAGCGCAATCGATGCGGCGGCGGTCAGGATTTTCTTGAACATCGGAGCCTTTACGAGAATTCGGAATTCCAACACGTGCGGTGCTCTAGCGGCGGCAGACTTGCACTGCAATGAATGATCGGTCCACGCCCACAATCACTTCAATAATCGCCCAGTTGCCCCATTTGTAAAACGCGGGCCACCACGTCCTTTTTCACCTGGTCGCTCACAAAAGGTGTGATGTCACCGCCGAATAGAGCAATTTCCTTGACCAGCTTGCTGGCGATGGGCTGCAAGGAGACATCTGCCATCAGGAACACAGTCTCAATCGAATGATCGAGCTGCTGGTTCATGCCCGCCATCTGGTATTCATATTCGAAGTCCGCCACAGCACGCAGGCCGCGGATAAGGACATTGGCCCCCTGCTTCTGGGCAAATTTGACTAGCAGTGCGTTGAAACCAACCACTTGGACATTGTCGAGGCCCAATCCGGCAGCTTCACGCTCGACCATTGCCAGGCGCTCTTCGGTCGAGAACATCGGGTTCTTGGAGGGATTGGTGGTCACGCCGATGATCAAACGGTCAACCAGTTTGCTGCTGCGCCGAATAATGTCCGCATGGCCCAAAGTGATGGGGTCGAAGGTTCCGGGATAGATCCCAATGCGTTCGCTCATCTGTCCCTCTCCACCACATATCGGGCCAATTCACGCAATATCTGCGCGTCTTCGCTATGGCTGGCAAGGTGGCCGATGGCCTGCTGCACCAGCGCGTTGGCCTGTTCGCGTGCCTTGTCCGGTCCCATCAGGCTGACGAAGGTCGCCTTGCCCTGCCCCATATCTTTGCGCAGCGCCTTGCCCGCCTTCGCCTCGTCACCTTCATGATCGAGCAGATCATCGGCGATCTGGAACGCCAGCCCGATATCACGGGCATAGGCGCGGAGGTGATTGCGGCCCTCTGGCGGGACGTGACCCAGAATTGCACCCATCTCGACCGACGCTGCGAGCAACGCTCCCGTCTTCAGCTGCTGAAGCCGTGTAATTGAATGGAGGTCATGCTCTTCGTCACCTGCCGCCATGTCCATCATCTGGCCACCCGCCATGCCATGCATACCGCTGGCACGCGCGAGGGTGGCAACCAGTTCAGAGCGCGTAAACGGGTCGCCGCTGGTCTCGTCATCGGCCAGTATCTCGAACGCCAGCGCGTGGAACGCATCGCCCGCCAGCACTGCCGTCGCTTCGTCAAATGCGCGATGCAATGTAGGCTTGCCATGGCGAAGATCGTCATCGTCCATGCACGGCAGATCGTCATGGATCAGCGAATAGATATGGATCGATTCGACAGCGCAGGCTGCGCGCATGGCAGCATCGCGGCTGACACCGTAGATATCGGCGGTACTTACGAGCAGCAGCGGCCTCAGCCGCTTCCCGCCGCCGATCGCGGCATAGCGCATTGCCTCTACCAAACGCGCGCGTGAATCGTTGGAATCGGCCAGAAATGCATCGAAAACCGAATCCACATCGCGCTGGATGCGGGCAAGACTTTCCTGCAACAGATCGCTGTCGGCTTGCCTCGCCACGCCTTAGCTATCCGAATCGAAGGGAGCAGTACCGGTCGGCCTGCCCGACTGGTCCGTCACGATCCGCTCAATCTTCTGCTGCGCCGCATCGAGCCGCGCCTGGCAATGCTTGCGCAGCGCCTCGCCCCTTTCATAGAGCGCAATCGACTTGTCCAACGGGACGCTGCCGCTTTCCAATTGCTGCACAATTTCCTCGAGCGCGCCCAGTGCCTGCTCGAAACTCAATTCGCCAATCTCTGAAGCTGGATCACCCATAGCCTGAGCATTGACCGCGCCAGTGCAGGCGGTCAAGACTATCTGCAGCAACACGGGATGGTACCATGAGATTTGTTGTCGCTTATGTGGTTGCCGCAATTGCGTTCGGCGTGCTGGATTCGATCTGGCTGCGCTGGGCTGGCCCGAACCTCTATCGCCCTGTGATTGGCGAGATCATGGCAGACAACTTCCGCATCGCACCAGCGGCCGCATTCTACCTGATCTATCTGGCGGGGATGGTTTATTTCGCAATCCGTCCCGGCCTAGCGAGCAACAGCGTAAGCACGGCCCTGATCAACGGAGCCTTGCTGGGTGCCCTTTGCTACGCAACTTTCGATCTGACGAGCCAGGCGGTGTTCAAGGTCTGGTCAACGCAGATCAGCCTTGTGGATATTGCGTGGGGCGCATTCGCGACCGCCGCCGCAAGTGCACTATCGACTACGCTCACGCTCAAGGTTACGAACTAGCTCATGTTCATCGGACACTTTGCCCCCGCCTTCGCCGCTGCCGCTGCCAGTCGGCGCGCACCCAAACTAGCTACGCTCTTCGTTGCGGCCCAACTGGTCGATTGGGCATTCTTCGGATTTGCCATCGTCGGCGTGGAATCCATGCGGATCACGCCCGGCATCACGACGATGAACGGGATGGACCTGTTCCACATGCCCTATACGCACAGCCTATTGGGCAGTGCGGTTTGGGCGGTGATATTCGGCTTGATCATCCTCGCTGCATATCGCGATATCGCCGCGGGAATGTTGGCCGCCTTTGTGGTCATTTCTCATTGGATCCTCGATTTCCTCGTCCATGCACCCGATCTGACGCTGGCTGGGGCACCGCCAAAATTGGGCCTGGGTCTGTGGAATTACCCGTGGATCGAAATGCCGCTGGAGATACTGATTACGGTCAGCTCGCTGGCGTGGTATATGCGCCGGACCAAGGGGCCGGTGGGCCCGCCTATGGTCCTGATCGCCGTATTGCTGCTGTTCCAGGCCATTGACTGGTTCGGCCCGCCGCCTGCAGAGGCAGGCTTGCAGCTCTACCTCACCGCCTTGCTCAGCTATGCGATTGCGACCGCACTTGCATGGTGGGTTGACGATACACGATGGCATAAACGGGAAGTTGGGCTGGCGGTCCCCACAATGCGCCGCTAAGGGCGCTGCCATGGCTACCATCGAGTCTCAGATCACACCCGAAATCGTCGAACAGCACGGCCTTTCGCCCGAAGAATATGAGCGTGTCCTGCATGCGCTTGGGCGAGAGCCCAATCTGGTCGAACTGGGCATATTCTCTGTCATGTGGAGCGAACATTGCTCTTACAAGAGCAGCCGCCTGCATCTCAAGAAATTGCCGACCGAGGCACCGTGGGTGATCTGCGGCCCGGGCGAGAATGCCGGCGTGATCGACATCGGTGATGGCCAGGCGGCCATTTTCAAGATGGAGAGCCACAACCACCCGTCTTACATCGAACCTTACCAAGGCGCCGCGACCGGGGTTGGCGGCATTTTGCGCGATGTCTTCACCATGGGCGCACGCCCGGTGGCTAATGCCAATGCCTTGCGCTTTGGCCGGCCAGAGCATCCCAAGATGCAGCATCTGGTCAAGGGCGTGGTTGCGGGGATCGGCGGATATGGCAACTGCGTGGGCGTGCCGACGGTGGCCGGTGAAACCAATTTCCACCCCGCCTATGACGGCAATATCCTTGTCAATGCGATGACGGTGGGCGTCGCCGATGCAGACAAGATTTTCTATTCGGCGGCGACCGGCGTGGGTAACCCCATCGTCTATGTCGGTTCCAAGACCGGGCGTGACGGGATCCACGGCGCGACCATGGCCAGCGCTGATTTCGAGGAAGACGCAGAGGCCAAGCGCCCCACCGTGCAGGTGGGTGACTCCTTCACCGAGAAATTGCTGATCGAAGCCTGCCTGGAACTGATGGCGAACGATGCCATCGTTGCGATCCAGGATATGGGTGCGGCGGGCTTGACGTCTTCGTCGTTCGAAATGGCCTCAAGCGGCGGTGTCGGCATCGATATGAACCTGGACAATGTGCCTCAACGCGAAGAGAACATGACGCCCTATGAGATGATGCTGAGCGAGAGCCAGGAGCGCATGCTCATGGTGCTGAAACCCGGCAAGGAAGAGATGGCGGCGGCGATCTTCCACAAATGGGAACTCGATTTCGCGGTGATCGGCGAAGTGACCGATACGCGCCACATGGTGCTGGAATTCGATGGCGAAGTGGTGTGCGATATCCCGCTCGGCCCCCTTGCCGCCGATGCTCCCGAATATGACCGGCCCTATCTCTCGATGGAGGAATACAAGGCCTGGGCGCAGGTCAAGCCGCTCGATGATGTGCCGGAAGTTGGTGACATCGCAGCCGATCTGCTCAAGCTGATGGCCAGCCCGGCGCTCGCCTCGCGCAGCTGGATTTCGCAGCAATATGACAGCCAGGTTGGCGCCGACACGCTCCAGACCGGCGGCGATGCCGGCGTCGTCCGTGTGCACGGCACGAAGAAGGCGCTGGCAATCACCACCGATTGCACCCCGCGCTATGTCTATGCCGATCCCTATGAAGGCGGGAAGCAGGCAATTGCCGAGGCCTATCGCAATCTCTGTGCGGTCGGTGCACGCCCGCTGGCGGTGACCAATTGCCTCAATTTCGCCAATCCGCAGCGGCCAGAAATCATGAGCCAGTTCGTCCATGCGCTGGAGGGCATGGGCGATGCCTGCCGTGCGCTGGATTTCCCGATCGTCAGCGGCAATGTCAGCCTCTATAACGAAAGCAAGGCCACAGGCGGCGGTTCGGCCATCCTTCCCACCCCCGCAATTGGCGGTGTCGGAATCATCGAAGACTATTCGAAGATGATGACGATGGGCTTCAAGGCGGAAGGCGAATTGATCGCTGTTGCCGGGCCCAATTTCCCAGAGCTGGGCCAGTCGCAATGGCTGCGCACCATCCACGGCCGAGAAGACGGCGCGCCGCCGCTTGTCGACCTCGCTGATGAACGCCTCAATGGTGAAATCATTCGCCGCCTGATCGCTGAGGGCAAGGTAACTGCGGTGCATGACATATCGGACGGCGGCCTGGCGGTGGCGCTGGCGGAAATGGCTCTGGCTGGCGGGATCGGTGCGACCGTTGATGCGATGACAACGGAATTCGCCTTCAATGAAAGCCAGGCGCGCTATCTGGTCACCTATCGACAGGACGGCGATCTGGATCGGTCCGAAGTGCCGTTTGAGAAGATCGGCCAGGTTGGCGGGGACGCGCTACAGATCGGGGAATCAAGCGTCGGGCTCAATGACCTCCGCGAAGCCCATCGCAGCTTCTTCCGGGACTGGATGGAGCAGTAGTTTATGGCGAGCGGATATTCCAATAAACCGCTCGCGAAAAAGCTGAGTCTTCGCGATGGGCAGGTCTGCTGGTTTCACGCCATGCCCGAAAGTGTGCAGGATGAGATCGACGAATATGCGTTGGAGCTGACCTTTTTCGCTGATCCTGCGGAGGGTGTGGATGCGGCGCATATTTTTGTTACCGAGCGCCCCGAACTTGAGGCCATGCTTGCTACACTGCGCGACCAGATAGCCAAGGATGGGCAGATTTGGGTCAGTTGGCCGAAAAAAGCCTCTAGTTTCAAGACCGACATCACCGAGGACACCATTCGCGAAGCTTGTCTGCCCCTGGGCCTGGTCGATACCAAAGTATGTTCGGTGAATGAGACCTGGTCCGGTCTCAAACTGGTGATCCGCAAGGAACTGCGCTGATCGGTATCAGGCGGCCTGCGCCTGCACCATTTCCTGCCCCATCAGGTCCTCAGCCATGTGCCCTTCCGATTCGAGGATTTTGAGACATTCGCGATAGATCAGCGGCTCCTGGATATTGAGGCGCGCGCGCGCCTCATCAATATCTTCGCGCATCAATGCTTCGACTTCCTGATGCGCAAGACGGGCCGCTGCCTTGCCGTGCCGCCGCCCTTCACGCAGCGCTTCCAGCACCGGCGCCTTGGTCCGCGTCTGCTTGCGTAATTCGCGATTGCCCGCATAGCAGATGAACAGCACGCCCGGGCTGGGGTTCTGTTCATAGCTAAAGCCCAACAGGCAACCTTCACCCAGCGCATCGCGGCCATAGCCGGACAACACATGGAACAGATCATGCGTATCGCGCAGCCGTTCGAAATACCATTCCAGCTGGTCTTGCGGGCGTTCATGCGGCGGCTTGAACTTGTTTGATTCTTCCACCAGCCCCGCGGCGGACAATCCCTCACGCGTCATGAAGTGGATATAGTGCTGCGCCACGCTGTTCGGCCCGCAATCGGCCCAGCGCGCATGGTTATCCAGCATGGCGGGCAGGTCGTTTCCGCGCCGCATCAAATGCTGCCCCGTTTCGGTCTGCAGAAACTCGATCGCTCGCTGGTTACTGCGCCGTCCCTTCAGCGCTTCGATGATATGGAAAACCTGTTCGGTATCTTCCTTGTCAGCCACCAGCTTGCGGAAATGGCGCCAGGCCTTGATCGGTTGGAAACCGGTGAGCTTGCGATCCGGATGGACCAATGGACGATCGAGTACTGACATGGTTGTGTCCTGCATCGCATTTGAGTTGCACACAGCCACTTACAGAATTGTAAATTGCTTGTCCATGTAACCGCTTTGCCTTCGCCTGCGA
>JBNLDR010000078.1:0-11706 GCA_050304495.1 Altererythrobacter sp. | reverse complement strand
CAATCGTAGATCCAGCCCGCATGGCACAGGCCGCCGCTGGCCTGGGCAATCAGGATCCCGAATGGCGCATGGCCGTGGGCGAAATTATGCGTGCCGTCGATCGGATCGACAATCCAGCAATCGCCCGAAAGCTGTTCCAGCACCGAAGGATCGTCATGCGCAGCCTCTTCGCCGACGATAGCGAGCGAGGGATCGATTGCCGCCAGTCCCTCGGCCAGCAGGGCCTCCGCTTCGTGATCGGCCACGGTCACTAGGTCATCGGCTGCCTTTTCGATGATCTCGCCGCTGGCGAGGTTGCGGAAACGCGGCAAGATCGCCTGTTCGCTGACGCGCCGCATCAGCGCATTCACGGCCTGATCGAGCGCATTCATCGGCAGCAACTCAAGAACGGTAGTCGGCGTTGATCGAGATATATCCGTGGGTCAGATCGCAGGTCCAAACCGTGGCGCGGCCTTCGCCCAGGCCCAGATCCACCTCAATGTCGATTTCCTGCCCCTTGAGATGGGCGGCAACCGGTGCTTCGTCATAGCCCTCAACCGGCAGGCCGTCGCGCGCGGTCCAGATGCCGCCGAATGCGATCGAGAGCCTGTCACGATCTGCTGGCTCGCCTGCCTTGCCGACGGCCATGACCACACGGCCCCAATTGGCGTCCTCGCCGGCGATCGCGGTCTTGACCAATGGCGAGTTGGCGATGCTCATTGCTACGCGGTGCGCGCTTTCATCGGAAATTGCTCCCGTCACGCGGATGGAGATGAATTTGTTCGCGCCTTCGCCGTCACGCACCACCAATTGTGCCAGTTGACGGCAGATGTCCTCCAGCGCCGCCGCGAAGGCATCGGCGCCCGGATCGTCAAACGAGGCGAGCGGGGCATTGCCCGCCTTGCCGGTGGCGAAAGCCAGCACCGTGTCGCTGGTGGATGTATCGGAATCGACCGTGATGCAGGAAAAAGTACGCTTGTTGGCGGCAGAGAGCAGCTGTTGCAGGAAGGCGGGCTCCACCGCCGCATCGGTGAAGATATAGCCCAGCATGGTCGCCATATCGGGCGCTATCATTCCTGATCCCTTGATGATCGCAGCCAGCTCGACCCGCTTGTCGCCCAGCATCGCGCTCGCCGTTGCGCCCTTGGGAAAGGTGTCAGTCGTGCCGATTGTGCGGGCAGCCTGCTCCCAGTCGCAGGGCTCCGCCGTGAGGGCTGCGGCAACGCCTTCGCGCGCCTTGTCCTTGGGCAGCGGCACGCCGATCACCCCGGTCGAGGATACGAACACATCTGAAGGCTGGCAGCCAAGGTGCTCTGCCACCTGAGCCATAATCTGTTCCACCGCCTCGCGCCCGCGATATCCGGTAAAGGCATTGGAATTGCCGGCATTGACAATCAAGGCACGGGCCGTGCCGCTCTTCACCTGCTCGCGTCCCAGCTCCACTTCGGAAGAGGCGCAGGCGCTCTGCGTGAAAACGCCCGCCACGCTGGTGCCCTCAGCCAGTTCGGCATAGGTCAGGTCAGCCCGGTCCCAATTCTTGTAGCGCGCACGCGCTACGCGCAGCGTCACCCCGTCGATCATGGGCATTTCGGGGAAGGCTAGGGCTAGCGGAGAGGTTTCGATGTCCATGCCACGCCCTCTAGGTGGCCTTGAAGGCACAGTAAATCGGGTAATGGCAGTGGACCTTGCGCAATTGTGGCACTATATTGCGCGCCATGTTGCGTCGCCTGCTTGCCTGCCTTGCATTGATCACGGGTCTTGCCGCCATCGGCTCGCCCACCCATGCATCGATGGCAGAGGCGGTCAGCCTTGAGGCGGGAAGCAGCGTTTTCAGCGCCGAAGCGGGCACCGAAGCCTATTCGGATTGCCCTGACGATCCTGCGCAGTCTGCGCGCAAGGAGCCGGGCAAGGCAGAGCCGCAAGGGCGCAGGAATCGGCATATTATCAAGCCGCCGGTGCTGTTCGGGATCGATCGCGCTTACGAATAGCGCCACCTGACATCGCAAGCTCTTTTCCGGGCAGCCTGCGCCACGCCGCGCGGCTGCCTTTCCCTACATCGCAAATCCGTCAGGACTTCAAATGTTCAATACTATCGTCAAATCGTTGTTTGGCACTTCCAACGATCGCTACGTCAAGTCGATGGGCAAGATCGTCAATCAGATCAATGCTCTGGAACCGCAAATTCAGGCCCTTTCGGATGATGAGCTGAAGGCCCAGACGGACAAGTTCCGTGGCCAGCTGGAACAGGGCGCGACGCTTGACGATATCCTGCCCGAAGCCTTCGCCACCGTTCGCGAAGCGTCTGTGCGCGTGCTGGGAATGCGGCATTTCGATGTCCAGATGATCGGCGGTATCGTGCTCCATCGCGGCGAAATCGCCGAAATGCGCACGGGTGAGGGCAAGACGCTGGTGGCGACACTGGCGACCTATCTCAACGCGATTGAGGGCAAGGGTGTCCATGTCGTCACCGTCAATGATTACCTCGCCCGGCGCGATGCTGAATGGATGGGGCAGCTGCACAATTGGCTGGGCCTGAGCGTGGGCGTGATCGTGCCCAATCTCAACGAATTTGAGCGGCGCGAGGCCTATAATTCCGACATCACCTATGGCACGAACAATGAATTCGGCTTTGACTATCTGCGCGACAATATGAAGCATTCGCGTGACCAGATGGTCCACCGTCCGTTCAATTTCGCCATCGTGGACGAGGTCGATTCGATCCTGATCGACGAAGCGCGCACCCCGCTGATCATCTCCGGTCCCACGGATGACAAGAGCGATCTCTATGTCGCGCTCGATGCCGTGGTGAAGACTATCCCCGAAGACTGGTATGAAAAGGACGAAAAGCAGCGCACGATCCAGTTGACCGAGGACGGCACGGAAGAAGTCGAACAGCTGCTGATCAAGGAAGGCTTGCTCGCGAGCGAAAATCTCTACGATGTCGAGAACACCCAGGTCGTCCATCACCTCGATCAGGCCCTGCGCGCAGTGCACATGTTCAAACGCGACACCGATTACATTGTGAAGGACGATAAGGTCGTCATCATCGATGAGTTCACCGGACGCATGATGGATGGGCGGCGCTGGTCCAATGGCTTGCACCAGGCGGTTGAGGCCAAGGAAGGCGTCAAGATCGAGCCGGAAAACCAGACCATGGCATCGATCACCTTCCAGAACTATTTCCGCATGTATCCCAAGCTTTCCGGCATGACCGGCACGGCCGCCACCGAAGCGGCGGAATTCTGGGACATCTACAAGATGAATGTGGTGGAAATTCCCACCAATGTCCCGGTCCAGCGCGTGGATGAGGAAGACGAATTCTACAAGAACACGCAGGACAAGTTCCAGGCAATCGCCAAGGCCATTCGCGCGAAGAACGAGATCGGCCAGCCGGTGCTGGTCGGCACGGTTTCGATCGAAAAGTCCGAATTGCTCAGCCAGTTCCTCGATCAGGAAGGGGTCAAGCATGAAATCTTGAACGCGCGCCAGCACGAACGTGAAGCACATATCGTGGCGCAGGCCGGGCGGCTCGGCGCGGTAACGATCGCCACCAATATGGCGGGTCGCGGCACCGATATTCAGTTGGGCGGCAATGTCGATTTCCGTATCGGCGATGAACTGAGCCATCTGTCGGAGGACGATCCCAAGCGGCAGCTGGAAATTGACCGGATCAGGGCCGAAGTCGCCGCCGAAAAGCAGAAGGTACTCGAAGCAGGCGGACTGTTCGTGCTCGGCACCGAACGCCATGAAAGCCGCCGCATCGACAACCAGCTGCGTGGCCGATCAGGCCGCCAGGGTGACCCGGGCCTGTCGCGCTTCTACCTTTGCCTGGAGGACGATCTGCTGCGCATTTTCGGCCCCGACACGCTGTTCTCCCGGATGATGAATTCAAACCTGGCCGATGGTGAGGCGATCGGTTCGAAGTGGCTCTCCAAGGCGATCGAGACCGCGCAGAAGAAGGTCGAGGCGCGCAATTATGACGTGCGCAAACACGTGGTGCAGTTCGATGACGTGATGAACGATCAGCGCAAGGTGATCTACGAGCAGCGCGGTGAGATCATGGAGGCGGAACGCGTCGATGATGTCGTGGTCGATATGCGGCATGACACGATCAATGCGATGGTGGGTGAAGCCTGCCCCCCCGGTTCCTATCCCGAACAATGGGATATCGTAGGGCTGAAGGCAAAGGTAGCGGATATCCTGGGCATCGCTCCACCTATCGATGCTTGGCTCGAAGAAGACCATGTCGAAGCTGAAATCCTCGAAGAAAGGCTGCGCCAGGAAGCAGATGGGGTCATGGAACGCAAAATGGTGGCGAATGATGCCGGCATTTGGCGCCAGATCGAAAAGAGTGTGCTCCTGGAGCGGCTTGATCACCATTGGAAAGAACACCTCGCAACGCTCGATGCCCTGCGCCAGGTGGTGAACCTGCGTGCCTATGCGCAAAAGCAGCCGATCAACGAGTACAAGCAGGAGGCTTTCGGGCTGTTCGAACGGATGCTTGATACCTTGCGCGAAGATGTGACCAAGATCCTGGTCACATCGGAAATTCGCACGGCACCGCCGCCACAGGCGCAAAGCTTGCCGGATCTGCCCGATTTCCTAACAGGGCATATCGATCCCTTCACCGGGCTCGACAATTCGAACGATGGCGATGGTTCGGAACAACGCCCCGAATTGTTCGGTGCACTGGCTGGCAGTGCCCGCGCAGGGGCATCATCGGGCGGCTCGTTGGCGGAAAATCCCTATGAAGGGATGGAGATCAGCCGCAATGCGCCATGTCCTTGTGGTTCGGGCAACAAATACAAGCATTGCCACGGCGCTGTTGGCGGCAGGGCGGCCACGGTCTGACAGGAAATCCGCTAGCCCGCACAGGTCTGGCAAGATAGGGGTGCAGCATGCCGATCCTGGTCGCTGCATTCTTCGTTACCGCCTTGCTCTATGCCGCCGTCGGCTTTGGCGGGGGGTCAACCTATGCCGCGCTGCTGGCGCTGTCCGGGCTTGACTACCGCTTGCTTCCGGTGTTGGCGCTGGCCTGCAATATCGTAGTAGTCGCGGGCTCAAGCGTTCGCTTTGCGCGGGCGAGAATTACGCCGTGGCGCGGGGCGCTGTTGTTGACCGCCATTGCCGCGCCCGCCGCTTTTCTGGGCGGATTGACCCCGATCTCGCAAGATAGCTTCATGCTGCTGCTGGGGGCCAGCCTGCTGATGACCGGGGTTACCATGTTGCTGCCCGTCCGCCAGGAAACCGGGGCGGAGCCCGCCAGGCTGGCGCGATACATGCCGGTCATTGCCGCGCCGCTGGGCTATCTTGCTGGGCTCGTGGGGATAGGCGGCGGCATCTTCCTTGCGCCCTTGCTCCATCTTACGCGCTGGCGCGATGCGCGCGCCATTGCCGCGACGGCTAGTCTGTTCATCCTGGTGAATTCGCTGTTTGGCCTGGTTGGGCAGTTACTCAAGAACGGCACCGGCATGCTGTCACTTGTCATTGGGGAGGGTTTGCCGCTTCTGATCGCCGTTGCGGTGGGTGGGCAGATCGGCAGCCTGATGGCGGTGCGGTTCCTGCCGCAGAACATTATCCGCTGGATGACAGCGGTGCTGGTGATCTGGGTCGGCGGAAGGTTGCTGCTGGGGCCTTAGCGCGCCGCCAGCAATAAAATGGCTCCCCGAGTTGGATTCGAACCAACGACCAAGTGATTAACAGTCACCTACTCTACCGCTGAGCTATCGGGGAGCAGCCATATCGGCAGGGGTGCGCCTATATGGGCGGCAGATTCGTTTGGCAAGACCCGTATTTCGACTTCAGACAACGAATTGTTCGGCAACGATCCGTTCGTCCAGCGCGTGGCCCGGATCGAACAGCAAGGTCAGCTCGGATTCGCGGTCAATCGCCAGCGAAACTTCCGCCACGTCACGCAATTCCTTTTGGTCCGCCACCACCGAAACCGGACGCTTGACCGGCTCACGCACGCGAAACTTGACGCTGAAGCGATCGGGCAGAATCGCGCCGCGCCACCTGCGTGGGCGAAATGCGGAAATCGGGGTGAGCGCCAGCAATTCCGAATCGAGCGGCAGGATCGGACCATTGGCGGAAAGGTTATAGGCGGTGGAACCGGCCGGAGTGGCCAGCAGCACGCCATCGCAGACAAGTTCTTCGAGCCGAATCTTGTCATCGACCGAAATCTCGATCTTGGCGGTCTGGCGGGTTTCGCGCAGCAGGGAGACCTCGTTGATCGCGCGCAATTCACAAGTCTCGCCCGCCTGGGTGGTGGCCTGCATCTGCAGCGGAGCGATTGCCACGGCGCGGGCATTGGCAATCCGGCGCTTGATATTCGCGCCATTGCGGTACCGGTTCATCAGGAAGCCGACTGTGCCCAAATTCATGCCATAGGCCGGTATCAGCCGACCGGAATCGAGCATGGCGTGGAGCGTCTGGAGCATGAAGCCGTCTCCGCCCAGGACGACTACGGCGTCCGCCTCTTCGAGCGGAGCCCAATCGTGTTCGGCCGAAAGCGTGACAAAAGCATGCTGCGCCTGCTCGGTATCGGACGCAAGCAGCGCCACCCGCTCGAAATCATGAGGTTTTGTCAAAGGGTGTCCCTTCTGCCCTGCGCGTGGGGCCTTCCTATGGTGCGTTGTGCCATTTTACAACGCAATCAATTTTGCACAGGCAATCTGCCGGTATTCGGCCTATTTGTGCAGCATGGATCAAATTCCACCCACCTCGCGTTCGATGCGCAGCGGCGGTTTACCCAAAGCGCTGGCGCAATCGCTGGAAGGCGAATTGGTCAAGGCGCTGGGCCGCGACGAAATCGAGGTGTTGTTCCAGCCGCAGTTTTCCTGCGAAGATGGAACGATGGTGGGGGCAGAGGCGCTGGCGCGCTGGCGTCACCCGTCGCTGGGTGAGATTGGTGCGCGCGATCTGTTCCATATTGCCGAACGGGCCCATCTGGTTGCGGCATTGTCCCGCCATGTGGTGGCGCAAGCGCTTGATTACGCAGCACATTGGCCCAAGGATCTTCACTTGGCGTTAAACGTCACGCCAGAGGAAATCGCAGAGCCCCGTTTCGCGCAGGAATTCGCCTCCCTGGTAGGAAGATCGGGGATCGCTCCCAACCGCCTGACGCTGGAAATTACGGAAGATGTCCTGCTGGGCGATCTGGAATTGGCGGCAGAGGCGCTGGCCGCGCTCAAGGCCACCGGCCTGCGCGTCGCGCTCGACGATTTCGGCGCCGGTTTCTGCAATTTCCGCTACCTCAAGCTGTTGCCGCTCGACGCAATCAAGCTTGACCGGACGATGGTGGTCGGGATTTGCCATGACGAGCGGGATAAGGCGGTGCTGCGCGCGATCGTGCAACTGGCCCACGCTCTGGGGCTGCAAGTGGTGGCCGAAGGGATCGAGACCGAAGCCCAGCGCGATGCGGTAATCGAGGAAGGCTGCGCCTATTGGCAGGGTTTTCTGCGGGCAGAACCGATGCGAAGCGAGGAAGTGCTCAGGATGGCAGCGGGTTAACCCCTGGCTTTCGCCTTCTCTACGATCCCACTCAATCCCTTGGTCAATTGAACCAGCCCGTTGAGGCGGGCTTGCGGATCGTCCCATGCGCGATTGATCACCAGTTTCATGTCGGGCCGCAGCTTGGCTGTGTCCTTGAGCCGATCGACATAGGCGAGCAGCCCCGCCGGATCGGGGAAATCATCCCTGTGGAAGCTGACCAAGGTGCCGCGCGGACCAACATCGATCTTGGCAATATTGGCGATGATTGCCTGATGCTTGATCTCGATCAGCCGGACCAGATTGGCGGTTGCCTGGGGCAGGGGGCCGAACCGGTCGATCATTTCCGCCGCCATGGCTTCGATCTCGGCCTTGTCCTTGGCATCGTTCAGGCGGCGATACAGCGCCATGCGAACGGCCAGATCGGGCACATAGTCTTCCGGAATCATGATCGGGGCGTCGACCGTGATCTGCGGGCTGAAACTGTCGCGATCCGCAGACAGCCCGGCATCACCCGCCTTGGCGGCCAGGATCGCGTCTTCCAGCATGGACTGATACAGCTCAAACCCGACTTCGCGGATATGGCCGGATTGCTCGTCACCCAGCAGATTGCCCGCGCCGCGAATATCGAGATCGTGGCTGGCGAGCTGGAAACCCGCGCCCAGAGAATCGAGATCTCCCAATACTTTCAGACGCTTCTCTGCCACTTCTGACAACTGCACGTCGGTGCCGTAGGTGAGATAGGCATAGGCGCGCAGCTTTGAACGACCCACACGCCCACGCAATTGGTACAGTTGGGCGAGGCCAAACCGGTCGGCGCGGTGGATGATGATCGTATTGGCGCTGGGAATGTCGAGCCCGCTTTCGACAATCGTGGTCGAAAGCAGCACGTCATATTTCCGGTCGTAGAAGGCGCTCATCCGCTCTTCCACTTCGCCGGCGCCCATCTGGCCGTGGGCAGAGATGTATTTCACCTCGGGCACATGTTCGTGCAGCCAGTCTTCCACCTCGGCCATGTCGGAAATGCGCGGCACCACGATGAAGCTCTGCCCGCCGCGATGGTGTTCGCGCAGCAATGCCTCGCGCATCACCATATCGTCCCATTCCATCACATAGGTGCGCACCGCTAGCCGGTCGACCGGCGGGGTCTGGATGGTGGAAAGCTCGCGCAGCCCGCTCATCGCCATCTGCAGTGTCCGCGGGATCGGCGTGGCTGTCAGCGTCAATACGTGGACATTGGCGCGCAACTGCTTCAGCTTTTCCTTGTGAGTGACGCCAAAGCGTTGTTCCTCGTCCACGATCACCAAGCCCAGATTGCGGAATTTGGTGTTCTTCGAAAGGATCGCATGGGTGCCGATCACGATATCGACGTCGCCCTTTTCCAACCCCTCGCGGGTTTCGGCCATCTCCTTAGCAGGGACAAGGCGTGACAAGCGACCGACCTTGATCGGGAAACCGGCAAAGCGCTCAGCAAAATTGCTGTAATGCTGGCGCGCGAGCAAGGTGGTGGGTGTGACCACGGCAACTTGCCGTCCACTCATCGCAGCGACGAAGGCTGCACGCAGCGCCACTTCGGTCTTGCCGAAGCCGACATCGCCGCACACCAGCCGGTCCATCGGCCTGCCGCTTTCCAAATCGCGCAACACGTCTTCGATCGCGCGGTCCTGATCGTCGGTTTCCTCCCACGGGAATTTCTCGACGAATTGGTTGAAGCTGCTTTCCTCTGCCGCCAGCACCGGTGCCTTGCGCAGCGCGCGCTGGGCAGCGACCAGCATCAGTTCGCCGGCGATTTCGCGGATGCGCTCCTTCAGGCTGGCGCGGCGTTTCTGCCAGCCTTCGCCGCCCAAACGGTCGAGCATGACCGCATCTTCGCTGCTGCCATAGCGTGACAGGACATCGATGTTCTCAACCGGGATGTAGAGCTTGTCGCCGCCGCGATATTCCAACATCACGCAATCGTGCTGGCTCTTGCCCACGGGCACGGGCTCCAGGCCGAGATATTTGCCGATGCCGTGTTCGATATGGACGACAAGGTCGCCGCGATTGAGCGCCTGCAATTCGGCCAGGAAGGCATCCGAATCCTTGCGGCGCTTCTTGCGGCGGACGAGCCGGTCACCCAGCACGTCCTGTTCGGTCAGCAATTCCAGCTGATCATTGGCAAATCCGGTTTCCAGCGGCAGCACCATAGCCACCGGGCTGCCATTGGCGGCGAGGCCAAGCGCTTCCTGCCAGCTATCGGCCAGCCTGGTTTCGGTTCCTGCCTCTGACAGGATAGAGGCGATGCGGGCGCGGCTGCCAGTTGAATAGGCGGCCAGCAGGGGGCGTTTTCCTGTCTTGCCCAGCTGGACAAGGTGTTTCGCCGCCACTTGGTAGACATTGTCGCCCCGCGCGCGCTCAGGCGCGAAATCGCGGGCCGAGGCAAAGCCGAAATCGACCACGCTGTCGCTTTCCGGTTCGGCAAAGATCACGCTGCGATGGGCGCAATGTTTTTCCAGCAGCGCCGAATATTCGCCTTGCCCCAGATATAGTGCGTCGGGTTCCAACGGGCGGAAGCTGCCCGCCGCCTGGCCTGCGGACTTCCGGCGCGACGAATGGTAGTCGTCGATATCCTTGAAGCGTTCTTCGGCAGCGGCGGTGGCGGCGCTGTCCACCACGATGACGTCTTGCGGCCCAAGGTAGTCGAAAATGGTGGCCAGCTGCCCTTCGAACAGCGGCAACCAGTGTTCCATCCCGGCAAGCCGCCTGCCATCGCTCACCGCCTCATAGAGCGGGTCTTGCGTGGCATTGGCGCCGAACATTTCGCGGTAACGCCCCCGGAAACGCTTGATCGATTCCTCGTCCAGCAGGGCTTCGGACGCAGGCAAGAGCAGGTGATGATCAACCGTGCCCGTGCTCATCTGGGTCGACGGATCGAACAGGCGCAGGCTTTCCAACTCATCGCCGAAGAAATCGAGCCGCAGGCCCTGCTCCAGACTGGACGGGAAGATGTCGACGATGCTGCCGCGCAGGGCATATTCGCCATGGTCGATGACGGTGTCGGTGCGGGCATAGCCTTGGCGCTGCAGCAGTGCCGCCAGGCTCTTGTGCCCGATTGTGGTGCCCGTTCTGAACTCGCGCACGCTTTCGCGAATACGGAACGGGGTGAGCACGCGTTGGAGCAGCGCATTCGCGGTGGTGACCAGCAATTGCGATCCTGCCAGGTTGGACTGCAACCGGTGCAATGCCGCCAGCCTGCGTGCGCTGACCGACAAGGCAGGACTTGCACGGTCATAGGGAAGGCAATCCCAGGCTGGAAGTTCGATCACATCCAGTTCAGGGGCGAAGAACTTTGCCGCCTCTGCCACCGAGCGCATGGCCGCCTCATCGGCGGCAACAAACACTGCGCGGCCCTTCACAGCGCGCGCAAGGTCGCTCATCACCAGTGGCTGTGCGCCGCGGGCAACAGAGGCGAGCGTGAGCGGCGATTTGGCCGAAAGGATGCGGGAACTATCTGGCATGGGAACGCGCAGCGCGATAGCGCCTAACCGCCAAGGGTCAACGGGGGATGTCGACGTAATCCAGCCGCTGCATCTTTTCCATCAATTCGCCGGCAAACCGCGCCGGGACTTGCTGTGTGCCGAATGCCCAGGCGATCACGTCCACATCTTCTTCGTCCAGCAGCGCCTCGAACCAGCGCAGGCCAATTTCGTCCCACTGTGTGTGATAGCGATCGAAGAAGCCGCCGAAAGTGTAATCCGCCTCGCGCGTGCCGCGATGCCATGCGCGGAATTTGGCACGGGCCATACGGGCTTCGAAGGTCAGGGATTCGGGCATGAAGAAGGGGCGCCAATCGTTGCAAGACTGACGCCCCCTCTGACTTATCAATCGCCCTCAATCAAGGGCGCATGGTTGTTACGGATGCGTGTGGCTGAAGGTCCGCATGCTATCCTTCGTAAGAGAATCGGATTCTTCGAAGATTTTCTTGGCCGCTTCTTCCGATCCGGCGATCTTGATCAGCGCCTCGCGGAAAGCCTTGCGCTCAGGCGAAGCGTGCGTGTCGAGCGAAGCCATTCCGCGCGGCATGGTGACGATCACCATAAGGTCCCATGGCCCGGCCATCAGCCAGTGCACCTGTGCCTTGGGCAGTCCCGCTGCCTCACTCGCCGGTCCGAAGTACTTTTCACCCAATTCGCTCCAGCGTTCTCCCGCTCCGTCCTTCAGCTTGATGTATTGAATCGAATAAGTGGTGCGCGACTC
>JBNLDR010000077.1:0-11721 GCA_050304495.1 Altererythrobacter sp. | reverse complement strand
TCCATCCAGCTCGTTGCAGATCATGCGTCTGCCGGCTTTGCCTGTGCCCAAAGTGGCGCTTGGCCGGACCGAGACGATCTACTTCCCTTTCGAGCGTGATCGTGCATCCGGCCCGGATGCTATGGTGATGCTGGAAATTGCGGATCTTGTGAAAGCGATACCAGGAGCGAAAATTTCGGTTCGCGCATTCCAAGGGGCCACCTTGCTGGACAATGGTGAAACCCTCACAGAGCGGCAAGACATGGCGCGTTTGAGAGGGGAAAAGATTGTGGGCATCCTAGCGGGATTGGGCGCGCCGGAGGGTTCGATAGACCTAGAGGTCGTTGACGCAGTCGCAGCGCCCACCGGCAAGGAAGACTGGCAAAGCCGCCGAGCCGAACTGCGTGTGTCGGCGTCCCGCTAACGTTGGCTCGAACAAAGTGCCGCCTCGTGGGACCGGCATGAAATCCATTTCCTTCAAACGTCATCGCTTCCCGCGGACGTTATCGGCTCGGTGTTTGAATCTATTATCGATTCTCGTTGACCCTGCGCGATATCGAAGATTTGCTGGCAGAAAGAGTGACAGTCATGCACCTATGTGACTGGCTTTCCGCCGGTTTCCAGCCTGCCTATCAGAATCCGACGAGCTACTTTCCAACGACTTGCTGACGAGATTGGTCGACAGATCAATTGGCGGCTTATGGGAGATTTCGCGGGCCCGCCCAATGACCGCTATTAGGGCGCAATGCCGTCCGAGCATTACGCAAAATTGTTTGCGTAGCCGCCAGCCCCTCAGGATTATGAGAGCGGATCAATCTGATTCCAGCCTTCAGCGAGGAATTTGAGCGCGCAGCCCGCCAGCATGGCGGTGCCGCGCGGCAGGGCGTTTTCGTCCACCATCATTCGCGGCGAGTGGATCGCGCAGCATTGCCGCCAATCCTCCCCCTCGCCCGCAACGCCGAGGAAGAACATAGCGCCGGGGATCTGCTCAAGCACATAGGAGAAATCCTCCGCTCCCATAATCGGCTCGCCCAGATCGCGCCATCCGCCTTCTCCACCCAGGTCGATCGCAACCTGCCTGCCCAGCTCCACCGCGCGGGCATCGCAGATCGTCACCGGGAAGCCCGGGGTGACCTCGCAACTTGCCTCGATGCCATGGGCGGCAGCGATGGCGGCAGCGGTTTCGGCGATCAGCCGGTGCGCCTTCTCACGGTGGTGGGGCGAGAGCGTGCGGATCGTCCCGCCCAGCGTGACATCATCGGGAATGACATTGTGCGCCGTGCCTGCGCGGATCTTGGTGACGGTCACCACCACCGCGCTGCCGGCGTTAAAACGGCGGGTCACCATGGCCTGGATCGCGCCGATAATCGCTGCGGCGGCGGGCACCGGATCGGCGCAGTCATGCGGCATGGAGGCGTGCCCGCCTCTCCCCTTCACCGTGATCACGAACTCGTCGGCCGCGGCCATCAGCGGTCCGGCCCGGCCTGCCAATACGCCAAATGGCGCATTGGGCATGATGTGGAGCGCAAAGGCCGCGTCGGGTTGCGGCGCGAGCAAGCCGTCATCGATCATGTGCCGCGCGCCGTGAAAGCCCTCTTCACCCGGCTGGAACATGAAGTCGACTGTGCCCGCGATTTCTTCGCGCCGCGCGCAAAGCAACCGCGCTGCGCCGGCAAGCATGGCGGTATGCGTATCGTGACCGCAGGCGTGCATCCGGCCCGCTACGGTCGACGCGAATTCGAGTCCGGTCTTCTCATCCAGCGGCAGCGCGTCCATATCTCCGCGCAGCAACACGCGGCGGCCCAGTTTTGCGCCCTCAAGCGTGGCGATCGCGCCAGTGCAACTGGTCCCTTCGCGCCAGACGAGCGGCAGATCGGCCAGTGCTGCGCGCACTTTGGCCAGCGTCTTGGGCGTTTCCAGGCCCAGTTCGGGCTCTGCATGGATTGCGCGGCGCAGGCTTACGATATCGGGGGCCAGGCCCTGGGCGGATTGAAGCAGTTCCTTGGTCAGCATGGCGGTTTGTTAGCGCAGAACGTTGAAATTGCCGCACGGATTTTGCGCTGTCCACGCATGGGTGGTGGTGTTTGGCGAGAAAACCCTAGTGAACATCTATGGTTTGCGCCTAATATAGGTGGTGATGAGCGGAACAGTACACGAATTTGCGCGAGACCGGCGCGGCACGATGGAAACGCCCCTTGATGGCGTTTCACCCGATGCAGCCCATGCGCCGCAGGTTGGGGTCATCTATAATCCGCGCAGCCATCGCAATCGCGGGCGTGACCTGCTCAGCGACATGGCCCCGCATATTCATCTCGCCCAACCCGGCAAGAAGGCGCAATTGCCCGCCGCGCTGCAGCGCTTCAAGGAGCGCGGGATAGAGCTGCTCGTTATCAATGGCGGCGATGGAACCGTGCGGGATGTGCTTTCCGCTGGCGACCAGGTTTTCGGCACGGATTGGCCCGTGGTGGCGATCCTGCCCAAGGGCAAAACCAATGCACTGGCGGTCGATCTGGAAGCGCCGGGGGACTGGTCGCTGCAATGCGCGATCGATGCTTTTCGCAACGGGCGACGGATCAGGCGGCGGCCGATCCGTGTCGTGCCCCATGCAGGAGAGACAGAGCCGATGCTCGGCTTTATCCTGGGCGCCGGTGCCTTCACCACAGGCATTGCCGCTGGCCAGGACGCCCACCGCATCGGCGCTTTCAACAGCCTGGCGGTAGCGGTCACCACATTGTGGGGCGCGATCCAGTCCGTCTTCGGGACGGATAGCAATCCGTGGCGGCGCGGGGTCGAAATGGAACTGCTACTGGGCGAAAGCGGCGCGCCGATGGAGCATAGCGGGCTTGGCGATCCCAACCGTCGACAGATCCTGGTCGCTTCCACGCTTGAACGGTTTCCGGCGCGGCTCAAGCCGTTCGGCTCGCTCAAGAGAGGGTTGAAACTGGCGGTGATGGACAAGCCGGTGCGGCATATATTGCTGCTGCTGCCCGTGATCCTGGCAGGCTGGTCTCCCTCCATGCTGCGGCGCAAGGGCCTGCACCAGATCAGCGCGCCATGGTTCGAATGGCGGCTTGGTGATCGCTTCATCCTCGATGGAGAGGCCTATCCAGCGGGCCACTACCGGATCGAGCAAGGGCCGGAACTCGAATTCGTCGCGCCCTGATGGACGCGCTTGGTCAACGTATTGCGGCGTCGCTCGATGCGCCGGTCGATCCGGCAATCGCTGAATTCGCCGGACGTTTGGCGGGTGAGAGCGGAGCCTTGGCCGTTTTGTTCTATGGTTCCAACCTAAGGACCGGATCGCTCGAAGGCGTGCTTGACTACTACGTCCTGCTGCCGGGCGAGCAAAAAGAGCGCATCTGGCCGCGGGTGAGCTATCGCGAGTGGCCCCATGGCGGCACAGTGCTGCGCGCCAAGATCGCCACCATGTCTTTGGAAACATTCGCCCAGGCGGCCCGAGGAGAATTGCTCGACACCACCATCTGGGCACGCTTTGTGCAGCCCAGCGCGCTGATCTGGCAGCGCGATGATGCGGCGAGATTGGCGGTGGTCGCGGCGGTGGGCGATGCGGCGAAGACTGCGGCGCGGCTGGCTGTGGCACTCGGCCCTCAAAGCGGCACGCCCGAAGAATATTGGCGGGCGCTGTTCCGCGCGACCTATCAGGCCGAATTGCGGGTGGAGAAGGCCGGGCGCGAGGATTCGATCCTCAGCGTCAATGCTGCGCATTTCGAAGGCCTGTTACCGATCGCGCTGGAAGCACAAGGTATCGGATTGGAGCGAGGCGGTGAGACGATAAACCTGCAGCTCGAACCGGCGGCGCGGCAGAATACCCTGTACTGGTGGGCCAAACGGCGGCGCATGGGCAAGCTGCTCAATATCACGCGCCTGCTCAAGGCCAGCACCACCTTCGATGGCGCGGCGCGCTATGCCGCCTGGAAGATAGAGCGGCATACCGGTGTGCCGGTCAAGCTCACGCCATGGCGCGAAAAGCATCCGGTGCTGGCTGCGCCCGGTGTCTTGCTGGGATTGTGGCGCGAAAAGCGGCGGCGCGCCGGTTAGGCGTCCCGGCGCGACCGGTCAGAAATATTTCATCTCGATCGCGATCGATTCGACTCCGCCATTCACGGTGAATGCGGTCTTTGTGTAGCTTGGCTTGCCCAGGTTGAAGATATTGATTGCAGGATTGTTTGACATGCCCCCGCCATCTTCGCGCAGATCCGTCTTGCCGTTGCCGTTCTTGTCATGCCGCACGGCGATGCCATAGGTGCCGCTTTCGGGCAGAGGCATGCACACTACCATCGTTCCGGCCCGCGCCGGGGTCTCAATACGGTGGATCCAGCGCCCCTTTTGCAGCCAGTCTTCTTTTGTCCCGCGATAGCTTTGTACGCGCAGCAAACCTGAAGACCCGTCAATTCCGCGTACCGTCACCCGCACGGCAGGTCCTGCGCCCGGGGCGCATTTGCTCATGTCGTTGGAAATCTTCTGGCGATAGAGGGCCTGCGCGCCAACCGGCATGGCGAGCGCTAGGGCAGCCGCGCCAAACGCAGCCGCTGTCAAACCTGTTGATGCGGTCCAGTTCATGGTGAACGCAAATAATCCTTCCTGTGGCGCAGGCAATGGCTGGCTGCGCCAAAACATATGTCGTCAAATGCAGATTCAGGGCTGAATTGCGGCTGAATTGCCTGAATATCGGCGGTTAAGGGGGCGTGAGCGGCAATCTGGCGGGCAAAGGCTGCTTCGTGCCTCTGTCCTCTGGGGAAAAGGTGGGGAGCTCGCTTGTCGCGAAACCCTGCGAATCCTAGGGCGAAGGTAGAGCGCTCTCATTAACGATAGGTCTGTCGATCCGGCCATGGCGACCCCGCTGATTTCACCCTCGATCCTTTCCGCCGATTTTGCCCGGCTGGGCGAAGAAGTGCGCGCCATTGACGAGGCGGGCGCAGACTGGATCCATGTCGATGTGATGGATGGTCATTTCGTGCCCAATATCACGATCGGCCCGATGGTGGTGAAGGCATTGCGGCCGCACAGCAGCAAGGTGTTCGACGTCCATCTGATGATTTCTCCGGTCGATTGCTATCTGGAAGATTTCGCTGCCGCTGGTGCGGATATCATCACCTTCCACCCTGAAGCGGGGCCGCATGCCCACCGCACGGTGCAGGCGATCAAGGCGCTGGGCTGCAAGGCGGGGGTTTCGCTAAACCCCGGCACGCCGGCCAAGATGCTCGATTATCTCTATGAAGAGATCGACCTGGTGTTGGTGATGAGCGTCAATCCCGGCTTTGGCGGGCAGAGCTTCATCTACAGTCAGCTCAAGAAGATCGAGGCGATCCGCGGCCAGATCGACAAGCGCGGGCTGGACGTACACTTGGAAGTTGATGGCGGGGTCAATCCCGAAACGGCCCGGCTGTGCGTTGAAGCGGGCGCGGATGTGCTGGTTGCCGGTTCTGCCACTTTCAAGGGCGGACCGTCGCAATATGCCGCCAATATCGCGGCGCTGAAGGGCGGCGCGTGATGGATACGCTGTTCGGTCATGTATCGGACGACAAGGACGTTGCGGACACTCCTGCCGATGGCGCGGGGGAAGAAGCCAGCGCCTTTCCGCTTGATCGCCGGGATGACCAGCCTCTTGTAGAGGGCATGGGCGCCGAAGACGGCGCTTCACCGCTTGCGCCATCTCGTGCACTGGCGTTGAGCGATTTTGTGCCCCCATCTGTTGGGGCGGGCGACAAGCTGATCCGATTGGCCTATCGCATGGGCTTTTCCGGTTCGACCCTGACCGCGCCGTTCCGCAAGCCGCTGAGCGCGCGGCTGCTGGCAACGGTGGAAAGCCCGCTGGCGGGCGATCGCGCTGCTGGCATGGCGCTCAGGGCGGGGCACTTCCTGGTCCACGGGGTCAAGACTCCGCTTGCGCAGATGGAGTTTGCCTCCTCCTCGCGACTGACGCCGCCGTTCGAACGCGTTGTCCATGGTTTCAGCTGGCTGCGTGACCTTGCCGTCAGCGCTCCGCGCGAACAGTGCATTGGCACGGCGGAGCGGATTTGCGCTGCCTGGCTCGATGCCAACCCGGAGCCGGGTAAATGCGCCGCTTGGAAGGTGGAGCATGTCGGGCAGCGGCTATTGGCCTGGTTGGTCCATGCCCCGCTGGTGCTTTCGGGCCAGGATGCCAAAGTCAAAAAGCGCATGCTGCGCGCGATCGATCAGACCGCGCGCTGGCTCGATCGCAAGGCCGCGCGCGCCGAAGATCAATTGGGCGCAGTGGCCGGCTGGGCCGCTGTGACGGCAGCTGGCCTGTTGATGACAGACGGCAAGCCGCGGCGGCTTTATGGCGAGGCCGGGCTGATCCGCGCGCTGGGCGATCTGGTGGCAGAGGATGGCGGAGTGCTGTCACGCAGCCCGCTGGCGCAGATGGACGCGATCGCGCTGCTGGTGGATCTGAGGGCCTGTTACGATGCGGCGGGGCGTGACATGCCCTCGTCACTGGGGGTCATGCTGGAATTGCTGGTGCCGCCGCTGCTCACCTTGCGCCATGGCGATGGCGGGCTGGGTAGCTGGCAGGGCGCAGGCGCAACCAGTGCGGATCGCGTCGCCGCGCTGATCGAGGCGAGCGGCGTACGCACCCGCCCGCTCAAGGATGTTCGCGATTGGGGTTTTCAGAGGCTGGTCGGCGGGAAGACAGTGGTCCAGCTCGATGCTGCGCCGCCGCCCAAGCCGCGTCATGCGCGCTGGGGCTGTGCCTCGACATTGGCGATGGAAATGTCCGAAGGCAATCATCGCCTGATCGTCAATTGCGGCGGTGCGGCGCTGGCCGGGGGACAGGTGCCCGCCCGGATCGAACAGGGCCTGCGCGCCACGGCGGCGCATTCAACCCTTGTGCTCGATAACAGCAATTCCACCGCAGTGCTGATCAATGGCCAGCTGGGCAAGGGGGTCGAGCAGGTCGAGGTCGAGCGGCGTGCGGTGCGCAGCAAGGGCAGCGAGGCCGCGCGGGTCGAAGCGAGCCATGATGGCTATGCCTCGCGTTTCGGCCTGACCCATCGCCGCATCCTGATGCTGCGGGGCGACGGCGAGGAATTGCGCGGGGAGGATATCCTCCTACCCAAGGGCCAGAAGGGCAAGCGCGGCAAGGTGGATTTCGCGATCCGCTTTCATCTCGGCCCCCGGGTCGAGGCGCGGCTGTCGGAAGACAAGGCCGGGGCCAGCCTGCTGCTGCCCAATGGCAGCCTGTGGCAGTTCCGGATTGGCGCGGATGACAGCGGCGCCTCTCTTGTGCTCGAAGAAAGCCTCTGGGTCGATGGCGAAGGCCGTCCGCACCCGATCCAGCAATTGGTAATCCAGGGAATGGCATCGCGCAGCGGGGGGCAATTCTCCTGGCTGTTCAAGAAGATGGGGTGATTTACAAAGTGAGTGATGTGAAGATCGGGCGGGCGCTGCTTTCGGTGTCCGACAAGAGCGGATTGGTGGAACTGGGCCAGGCTTTGGCGGCGCGCGGGGTCGATCTGGTTTCGACTGGCGGCACGGCCAGGGCACTGCGCGATGCTGGGCTGGAGGTGCGCGATATCTCCGACCTTACCGGTTTCCCGGAAATGATGGATGGCCGGGTCAAGACGCTCCACCCCAAGGTTCACGGCGGATTGCTGGCAGTGCGGGACGATCCGGCGCATGCTGCGGCCATGGCCGAACATGAAATCGGTGCGATCGATCTGGTGGTGGTCAACCTCTACCCATTTGAGGCGACAGTGGCCAAGGGCGCAGAGCGGCCCGAAATCATCGAGAATATCGATATTGGCGGACCCAGTATGGTTCGTTCGTCGGCCAAGAATCACCAATATGTCACTATTGTCACCGATCCGGCGGATTACGATACGTTGCTGGCGGAACTGGAGCGCAGCGATGGCGCAACCTCGCTCGATTTCCGCAAGAAGATGGCGGCAAAGGCCTTTGCCGCCACCGCCGCCTATGACAGCATGATCAGCCAGTGGTTCGCCTTTGCCGACCAGCAGCAGCTGTTCCCCGATATGCTGGCGATCAATGGCAAGGCGCCCAGCGTGCTGCGCTATGGCGAAAACCCGCACCAGCAGGCGGCGCTCTATACGCCGGTTGGGCCGCATGGACGCGGGATCGCCCAGGCCGAACAGCTTCAGGGTAAGGAACTGAGCTATAACAATTACAACGATGCCGATGCCGCGTTGGAGCTCTGCGCCGAATTCAAGGGGCAGCAACCTGCTGTCGTGATCGTCAAGCATGCGAATCCGTGCGGTGTGGCGCAGGCAGGCAGCATGCTGGAGGCGTGGGAAGCCGCGTTGGCGTGTGACAGCGTGTCGGCCTTTGGCGGAATCGTGGCCGTCAACCAGGAGCTCGACGGCAAGACTGCCGAAGCGATCTGCGAGATCTTCACCGAAGTGGTCATCGCGCCCAGCGTGACCGAAGAGGCGCGCGCGGCCTTCGCGAAGAAGAAGAATTTGCGGCTGCTGACCGTGGGCGACCTGCCCGATCCCCGCCGCAGTGGGCTGGCGGTCAAGCCGATCACCGGCGGATTGCTGGTCCAGACGCGCGACAATGGTGCGATCACAGAGGCTGACCTCAAAGTGGTGACCGAACGCGCGCCGAGCGAGCAGGAATTGAAGGATTGCCTGTTCGCCTGGACCGTGGCGCGGCATGTGAAGTCCAACGCCATCGTCTATGCCAAGGACGGGGCCACCGCCGGCATCGGGGCGGGCCAGATGAACCGGCGTGACAGTTCGCGGATTGCCGCGATGAAGGCTGCCGAGGCGGCTGAGAAATATGGCTGGCCGCAATCGCGCACTGTAGGCAGCGCGGTAGCTTCCGACGCCTTCTTCCCCTTCGCCGATGGCCTGCTCGCTGCCGCCGAAGCGGGCGCGACCGCGATCATCCAGCCGGGCGGATCAATCCGCGATGACGATGTGATTGAAGCCGCGAACAAGGCTGGCCTGGCCATGGTCTTCACCGGGATGCGCCACTTCCGGCACTGATCCGGCGCGGCGATTTTGGCCGACAATGCGACGATTGTCGTAACCAAAGCTCGCTTCGTCGCGAATGAGCCTCATGCCGGCGCGCGTTCACTATGTTGAAAGCGTCGGCACCTATAGCTGGCCGCAACGAAGACGAATCACATGGTGAGATTACCCAATGGGCTTGTTCAAACCCGACCTCTATCGCAATTTTGGCATCGGCTTTCTGGTCGGCGCTTTGGTAGTTGGCGCGATGGCAGCGAAGGATTGGACCCAGGAACTTTCCGGCACGGCATACGCCGCCACCGCCCAGGAAGAAGCCGCTTCGAAATAATCCGCAGCGCGGCATTCGCCCTGCTGGCCGGACTGGCGCTTGCCAGCTGTCAGGCCAACCCCGCATCCGCTGAAACCACCGTCGAAGCTCCCATAGCTAAACGCGCGGCGAAAGAAGGCGCCGGTCTCAAGACCGCAGTCTTCGCCGGCGGCTGCTTCTGGGGTGTCGAAGGCGTGTTCAGCCATGTGAAGGGTGTGAAATCCGCCGTTTCGGGCTATCACGGTGGCACTGCCGCCACGGCCAGCTATCGCCTCACCTCAACCGGCACGACCGATCACGCAGAGGCGGTGCGCGTGGTCTATGATCCCAAAATCATCCGCTATGACCAGCTGCTGCAGATCTTCTTCAGTGTGGTCGCCGATCCGACGTTGAAGAATCGCCAGGGCCCGGACGTGGGCACGCAATATCGCGCCGCACTGGTGCCGATGAATGCCGAGCAACGTGCGGTTGCCAAGGCCTATCTCGCGCAAATGTCGGCCTCTGGTAAATGGCGTGCACCCATCGTCACCGGGATCGAGAACTATCGCAAATTCTACCCGGCCGAATCCTATCACCAGGATTTCATGGCCAGGAATCCGCGCCACGGGTATATTGTGCGGTGGGACAAGCCCAAAATTGCCGGGCTCAAAGCGCTCTATCCGGACCTCTATCGCGCTACATTCCTGCGCGACGCGGAATAGGGGCCTGACCCCGAGGCGGTCGGCTAATCGCATTGGCGAGTAGCGCAATCGCCGAATTACGCCTATATTCGCCCTATGGCCCAGGCACACAAACTCAGTCACGATCATTCGCACCACGTTCATTCAGGCGCCAAACTGGTGGATGCGGCGCAGCAGGCGCTAACCCGCGCCGGCGAGCAATGGACCGGCATGCGCGAAAGCGTCTTTGCCGAACTGGCCCAGCATGAACGCCCGGTGTCCGCATATGATATTGCCGACAATCTCTCCAAAACGCGGGGCAAGCGCGTCGCGCCCAACAGTGTCTATCGTATCCTTGACCTGTTCGTGGCGAATAATCTTGCGCTGCGGGTGGAGAGCGCCAATGCCTATCTCGCCAATACGCATCCCGGTTGCGAGCATGATTGCATCTTTCTGGTGTGCGATGAATGCGGCGAGGCGACACATGTCGATGATGACGAGGTGAGCCGCACCGTGCGCGGAATTGCACAGGCGCATCACTTCAAGCCAGAGCGCCCCGTGATCGAAATTCGCGGTCTCTGCCAGGCCTGTCAGGGCTGAATCCAAAGCCATTTCCGCCAACCCGCATTCATCGACAGTTGCAAGATTCGGATGTAAACCCGCTGCCCATGACTTCTCAGCCTGCCACCCCCATGCTTGACCGGGTCAATCTGCCCGCTGATCTGCGCCAGCTCGCAAAGGAAGATTTGCGCCAGCTGGCCGATGAATTGCGCGCAGAGGTGATCGATGCCGTGGGCCAGACAGGCGGGCATTTGGGTTCGGGCCTGGGCGTGGTGGAGCTCACTGTGGCGATCCACTATGTCTTCAACACACCAGAAGACCGACTGGTGTGGGACGTGGGCCACCAATGCTATCCGCACAAGATCATTACCGGTCGGCGCGACCGGATTCGCACGCTGCGCCAGGCTGGCGGGTTGAGCGGTTTCACCAAGCGTAGCGAAAGCGCATACGATCCCTTCGGCGCGGCCCACAGCTCCACATCGATTTCGGCCGCGCTGGGATTTGCCATCGCCAACAAACTGAAGGGTGAGCCGGGTCGCGGGATTGCCGTGATCGGTGACGGCGCGATGAGTGCGGGCATGGCCTATGAGGCGATGAACAATGCCGAGGCGGCGGGCAACCGGCTGGTCGTGATCCTCAATGACAATGATATGTCGATCGCGCGTCCGGTGGGCGGGCTCTCCTCCTACCTCGCGCGGCTGGTGTCTTCGGGGCGGTTCCTGGGTCTGCGCGAACTGGCCCGCAAGTTCGCTCGCAAGCTGCCCGAACCGCTGCATGTCGCGGCGCGCAAAACCGATGAATTCGCCCGCGGCATGGCGATGGGCGGCACGCTGTTCGAAGAATTGGGCTTTTACTATGTCGGCCCGATCGATGGGCACGATCTCGATGCGCTGATCCCTGTGTTGGAAAATGTGCGCGATGCCACTGAAGGGCCAATCCTGGTCCATGTGGTGACGCAAAAGGGCAAGGGCTATGCCCCGGCCGAAAACAGCGCGGACAAATATCACGGCGTTGCCAAATTCGATGTCATAACCGGCGAACAGAAGAAAAGCGCGGGCGGACCGCCAGCCTACCAAAACGTGTTCGGCGAAACGCTGGCCAAACTGGCGATGGAGTTGTCCCTGGGTGATTACCTGCATCTTGGCTCAGGTGAGCTAAAAAGCGGTGGTTTTCGCAGAGAATCTATTCTGGCTGATGCCCTGGAGAGTATCTTCGGGGCAGTGTACCTGGATGCCGATAT
>JBNLDR010000076.1:0-11858 GCA_050304495.1 Altererythrobacter sp. | reverse complement strand
ACTCTGCGACATCGGGAAGGTTGAAACCCCTGACGACCTTCGCCGTCCCAGCATTGAGTTCCATCAGCGCCACGGGAACATTTTCCAGCATCGCACAATAGAGCCCGTCGCTTTGGGGCATCTCCGTAAGCACCCGGCCCTGGCGGACCGCCTGCGCGCTAACGGAATCGAGTTGCAAGGCCGGGATGTCGTCCAGCCCCGCCTCGAGCGGCAGGAGGAGGTCTTGAAGTGGCGCGCCCTTACCGATTTCGTTGAGTTTGTCCAGCGAAATCGCCTGATTTTCGCGGAAGGGACCGGCCTTGATCCGCCTTAGATAGGTGACGTGACCGCAGGTTCCAAGGGCATACGCAATATCGCGGGCCAGGCTGCGGACATAGGTCCCCTTGGAAACATGAGCGATCAGCGTGACGCTACTTACTTCGTCATCTCGCCTAAAGCAGGGATGACGCGCAAGGGATAGGTCATACACCGTCACCGCCCGCAGCTTCATCTCGATCGTTTCGCCCGCCCTAGCCCTGTCATAGGCGCGCCTGCCGTCGACCTTCACCGCGGAATAGGCCGGCGGGACTTGCTCGATTTCGCCCGTGAAGTTTTCCAGCACTGCGGCAATCGCGGCCATGGGCGGAAAGTGGCTGGACCGCTCGATCACTTCGCCCTCGGCATCCAGCGTGTCGGTCTCCTCGCCAAACTGGATCGTGAATTCGTAGATCTTGCTGGCAGCAAGCATGCGGCCGCACAATTGGGTCGCTTCGCCCAGCGCGATCGGCAATACCCCTTCGGCCAGCGGATCAAGCGTGCCGCCATGGCCAACCTTGGTCTTAGCAAAGCCACCCTGCCGCAGATTGCGCTTCACCGCGGCAACCGCCTGGGTCGACCCGAGCCCATGTGGCTTGTCGAGAATGATCCAGCCGTTCGGCGCAGGTTTCTTCGCTTCGGTCATATCGGGGCCCTAGCCAAACTGCCCGTGACAGGCCAAACATTCCTGTAATGAGTGAGATATACGACCTCTTGATCATTGGCGGCGGGATCAACGGTGCGGGGATCGCGCGCGATGCCGCCGGACGCGGCGCGACAGTGCTGCTGGTCGAGAAAGACGACCTCGCCAATCACACTTCCAGCGCTTCGACCAAGCTGGTCCACGGCGGGCTGCGCTATCTGGAGCATTTCGAATTCCGGCTGGTGCGCGAAAGCCTGATCGAACGTGAGCGATTGCTGCGAATCGCGCCGCATATCATCCGCCCGCTGCGCTTCGTTCTACCGCATGACAAGGGGCTGCGGCCCAAATGGATGCTGCGATTGGGGCTGTTCCTCTATGACAATCTGGGCGGCCGCAGGCTGCTGCCCGGCACCAGCACGGTGAACCTGCGCCATCCGCCGCATGGACAGATCTTGCAGGATCGGCTGGTCAAGGGCTTCGAATATTCGGATTGCTGGGACGATGATGCGCGGCTGGTAACGCTCAATTGCATGGATGCGCGCGATCGCGGGGCGGAAATCTGCACCCGCACCGAATGCGTGGCGCTCGATCGCCGCAAGGACGTTTGGATCGCAACCATGCGAATGGAGTCAGGCAAGGAATATCGGGTAGTCGCCCGCGCTGTGATCAACGCCGCTGGGCCGTGGGTCGATGGCGTACTTGACCGTGCCATGCCTGCCGAAGCGCACCAGCACTTACGGCTGGTCAAGGGCAGCCACCTGATTTTCCCGAAGCTGTTTGAGGGCCGCCACGCCTATATCTTCCAGAACCGGGACAATAGGATCGTCTTCGCAATCCCCTATGAACACGAATTCACGCTGGTCGGCACCACTGATGTGCTGTTCACCGGCGATCCGAACGAGGTCCACATCTCAAGTGAGGAAAAGACCTATATCTGCGATGCGGTGAATGAATATCTGCGCGAACCCGTATCACCCGATCAGGCGGTGTGGAGCTATTCGGGCGTGCGCCCGCTCTATGACGATCACAAATCGGATAATTCGACAGTTACCCGCGACTATGTCTTCGATCTTGAGCGTGAGGGCGGCGCGCCGATCCTCTCGATCTTCGGCGGCAAGATCACCACCTATCGCAAACTGGCCGAGCATGCGCTGCAGAAGCTGGGCGGGTTTGGCGATGGCAGCTGGACGGCGAACGAGCCGCTCCCCGGCGGCGATATCGACCCGGCGCGCTTCGACACTTTCTACGCCGATTGCATGGCGCGCTTTGGCTGGTTCGGACCAGAGGGCGTTCACCGGCTGGCGCGCAGCTATGGCACGCGGATCGCGCGGGTGCTGGGCGATGCGCAGGGACTGGACGAGCTGGGCGCGCATATGGGAGGCGATCTATACGCAGCCGAGCTCAAATATCTCGTGGCTGAGGAATTCGCGCAAACCGCCGAAGACGTGCTGTGGCGGCGCAGCAAGCTGGGCCTGCATCTGGATGAAGCGGCTCAACGCAAAGTGGCGGAGTGGTTCGCGGCGAAAACTCAGCTGGCAACCGCCTCTGCCAGCGCGGAATAGCGTTTCAACGCCCAATTGACCGGCTGGCCAATCGTGTTCTCCAGCACATTGAGCTGGGGGGCAAACCAGGTCAGCGCGACCAGGCCAAAGAACAGCAGCAAGCCGAACGGACGCAGCTTTTCATAAAGGTGGACATATTTGCGCGGCATCAGCCCTTCGACAATGTGCGATCCGTCAAAGGGCGGGATCGGCAGCAGGTTGAATATGCCGAGGAATGTGTTGACCAAGATGAAATAGGAAAAGCTGGTTGCCAGCAAGCCCGGCACTTCGCTTGCACCGGGTGCCAGGAAGCCCAGCGCGATCGCGCCCATTGCAGCCAGAATGAAATTCGTCCCCGGTCCCGCCGCTGCCACCGCCATCATGCCATAGCGCGGATTGTTGAGGCGCTGCTTCACCACCGGCACGGGCTTGGCCCAGCCGAAGATTGGCCCGCCCGCCATGGCCAGAAAGCCCGGCACCAGCAGGGTTCCAACCGGATCGACGTGGCGCAGCGGGTTGAGGCTCAAGCGGTTGCGCTCCTTGGCTGTCGGATCGCCCAGCCAACTAGCGACTAGCCCATGCGCCACCTCGTGAAACACGATTGCGATGATTAGCGAGGGGATCAGGACGATCGCGAGCGCGAGAGTTTCGTTCATTTCACCTAGATAGGCAGGCTTGGGCTAACCCGCCAGTGCCTCGCTGAAATGCTTGCGACATAGCGCCAAATAGCGGTCGTTCCCGCCGATCTCGGTCTGGGCGCCCTGCTTCACCGCCTTGCCCTGTTCGTCGACGCGCAAATTCATCGTCGCCTTGCGCCCGCAATGGCACACCGCCTTGAGCTCAACCAGCGCATCAGCGATCCCCAGCAAGGCGGCAGAGCCGGGAAACAATTCGCCCTGGAAATCGGTTCGCAGGCCATAGCAGAGCACCGGAATCCCTGCCTCGTCAGCCAAACGCGCCAATTGCCAAACCTGCTCTTTCGTCAGGAATTGCGCTTCGTCCACCAGGACGCAATCCACCTGCTTTTCCGCATGCGAGGCCATGACAGCGTCCCACAAATCGGTATCCGCAGTAAAGCGATACGCGTCCGCGCCGAGCCCGATCCGACTTTCTATCGCCTTGCCCGCGCTGCGATCATCAAGCTGCGCGGTCCACAGCATGGTGCACATGCCCCGCTCGCGATAGTTGAAATCGGCCTGCAGCAGCGTGGTCGATTTCCCCGCATTCATGCTGGCGTAATAGAAATATAGTTTGGCCATTCAGCATCCTTGCCCAACCAACAGGATTTGGAAAAGTACCCTAACCACAAATCCACAAATGGGTTACACTGCGAGCGTGGGGCTGAATGGAGAATTTGATGAAGTTTACTCGTTTGCTGGTGTTGCCCGTTCTGGCGTTGATCGCCACAGCATCGGCCCCGCTCAATTACACACTTGATGCACAAACCAGCGCGGTTTCAGCCAAGGTCGCCTTCCTGGGATTGGCGAGCAAGACGGCTGGGTTTCCCACCATGAGCGGCAAGGTCACGATCGTGCCCGATCACCCGTCAGAGGCGCTGGTCGATGTTACGATTGATGCCACACAGTTGGTTGCCCCCGACAAGGTTACCCTGGCGCGGCTGCGCGGCGAGAAGTTCTTCTGGGTCGATAAATACCCCACAGTGCACTTCGTTGGGCATAAGCTGACCATGCGCGATCCGACGCATGGCAGTGTGGACGGCAAATTGACCGCGCGGGGCGTTACCCGGCAGGAACAACTGTTCGTGACCTTTGACGAACCGCCAGCCAAAGCCGCGCACGGCAAGGCAATCACGCTGAACGGTGAGATGCAGATCGATCGCCGTAATTACGGCATGACCGCCTATCGCTTCGTTGTCGGCAAAGAGGTGACGATCAAGCTCCAGGCACGAATGGTGCCGCAAGGCTAGGCCGCAAACAGGGCCTATAGCTCAATCAGCCAGTGCTCGCTCACCTCGGGTTTGCCGAATTCCTCCTGCGTTTCGGTTGAGGTGACGCGATAGCCCTCGGCAGCGTAGATCTTGCGCGCGCTGTCGAGCACGGCGTGGGTCCACAGCACTATGCGCTTGTATCCGGCTTCCCGTGCAAACTCGGTGCATTGCCGCACCAACGCGCCGCCGATGCCCATGCCGCGCCCAGCCGGTTCGACATAGAGCAGTCGCAGCCGAGCGGTATCGGGTTCGCCCTCTTCCGCTACCAGCATGACGCCGCCCAGCATGTGGCCATTGCGCTCTGCCACCCAGCATTGTTCGCGGCCCGGCCTGAATTCGCGCAAGAAACGCGCGCAGATTTCATAGATCAACGCTTCAAGTTCAGCACCCCAGCCATGCTCCTGCGCATAGAGCAGCGCCTGGCGCGCCCCGATCATGCCAACATCGCCGGGGCGGAATGTGCGCAATTGCCAGCCTTGTTCAGTCATCGCCCAGATCGCGCGCGACCTTGGGATCGCGCAGCAGCCGCTCGATTCGGTCGGCTTCGTCAAAGCTCTCATCCCCGCGGAATTGCAGCTTGGGCGCGAATTTCAGGCCTAGCCGCTTGGCCACTTCCTTCTGCAGGAAGGCGGTATTCTGCTGCAGAGCCTTGACGATTCCATCCTCATCTGCGCCGAGCAGGGGCTTCACGTAAGCGACGGCATTGCGCAAATCGGGTGTCATGCGCACTTCGGTGACCGCGATATTGGCCGCCGAAACGCGTTCGTCATGCACTTCCTGCCGCGCGAGAAGTTCGCTCAGGATATGGCGCACCCGCTCGCTGACCTTGAGGACACGAACCGAGTGCTGCTCTGGCGTGAATTGCTGGCGGGGCATGGCCTGGCACGCGAGCGGTGCTAAAGCACCCGCTCACGCTCCTCGACCTCGAAGACTTCGAGGTTGTCGCCCGGCTTGATGTCGTTGGTATCGCTCAGCACCACGCCGCACTCCAGGCCAGCGCGGACTTCGTCCACATCGTCCTTGAACCGCCGCAACGAGGCGATGGTGGTCGCCGAAACGATAACATCTTCGCGGGTAAGACGCGCATGGAGCCCCTTGCGGATGGCTCCTTCGAGCACCAGCAGGCCGGCGGCCTTGTCCTTCTTGCCCGCAGGGAAGACCTGCTTGACCTCGGCCCGACCGACGACATGCTCGATCCGTTCGGGACCCAGTTCGCCCGCCATTTCCTTCGCGACTTCCTCGGTCAGGTGATAGATGACATCGTAATACATCATCCGCACCTTCTCGCGTTCGACCAGCTGGCGCGCCTTGGCATTGGGACGCACGTTGAAGCCGATAATCGGCGCCTTGGAGGCCGCCGCCAGCGTCACATCGCTTTCGGTAATGGCACCAACGCCAGCATGGAGCACGCGGACCTTGATCTCATCATTCGAGAGGTTGTGCAGCGCGTTGACGATCGCCTCGACCGAACCTTGCACATCGGCCTTCACCACTACCGGCCATTCGATGACGTTCGATTGGAGACCAGCGAACATGGTGTCGAAATTGGTCGGCGCGAGCGCTGTACGCTTTTCGGTCGCCTTTTCCTGGCGATATTGCGCTACTTCGCGGGCGCGCTGTTCGTTCTCGACCACGGTCAGCAAGTCGCCTGCAGAGGGCACGCCGCCCAGGCCCAGCACCTCGACCGGAACCGATGGCCCGGCCTCTTTCACCTGCTTGCCCTTGTCATCGACCAGCGCACGCACGCGTCCGCTTTGGGTGCCGACCACAAAGGTGTCGCCCCGCTTCAGCGTGCCGCGTGTCACCAGCACGGTTGCGACCGGGCCGCGGCCCTTATCGAGCTGCGCCTCGATCACAGTTGCCTCGGCATCGCGATCCGGCCGTGCCTTGAGTTCGAGCAGTTCGGCCTGAAGCAGGATCTTCTCGATCAAATTGTCCAGGCCAGCGCCGGTCTTGGCCGAAACCTCGACATCCTGCACATCGCCCGACATCTTCTCAACAACCACTTCGTGTTCAAGCAGGCGGTTGCGGATATTGTCCGGATTGGCCTCGGGCTTGTCGCATTTGTTGATCGCCACGATCATCGGCACGCCTGCCGCCTTGGTGTGATTGATGGCTTCAATCGTCTGCGGCATGATCCCGTCATCAGCCGCCACCACCAGCACCACGATATCGGTGACATTGGCGCCCCGCGCACGCATTTCGGTAAAGGCGGCGTGGCCCGGCGTATCGAGGAAGGTCAGCTTGTGCTTGTCCTTGGTCTGGATCTGGTAAGCGCCGATATGCTGGGTAATCCCGCCCGCTTCGCCCTTTACCACGTCGGTTCCGCGCAGTGCATCGAGCAGACTGGTCTTGCCGTGATCGACATGCCCCATGATTGTAATCACCGGCGGACGAACCTTCAGCGTATCTTCGGGATCCTGATCCTCGGACGTGTCAATATCGACGTCGCTTTCCGAAACGCGGGTAATGTTGTGGCCGAATTCCTCGACCAGCAGTTCGGCGGTGTCCTGGTCGATCGTCTGGTTGACGGTGACCATCATACCCATGTTGAAAAGCGCCTTCACCAGATCAGCGCCCTTTTCCGCCATGCGGTTGGCGAGTTCCTGCACCGTGATCGCTTCGGGCACGACCACGTCGCGCACCTGCTTTTCGCGTGGGGCGGAGGGGCCGCCATGCAGGCGCCGTTCCTTTTCGCGCGCACGCTTGAGTGCGGCGAGCGAGCGCGCACGGCGCCCCTCATCCGCGTTGAGCGCGCGTGAAACGGTAAGCTTGCCCGAACGGCGATTGTCCGGACGTTCGGCGCGGCCGGCCTTGTCGTCCTTTTTCTTCTTTGCTTCCTTTTCGGGCCGCTTGACTTCGGGCCGTTCTACCGGGGTGAAACGGCGCGGTGCAGGTGCCGGCGTGCCCTTCTCTGCCGGAGCCGGGGCCGCTTCGTCATCTTCCGGAGCAGGCGGTTCAGCAGCGACCTTGGCCTCTTCGACGCGGCGCTGTTCGGCCACTTCTTCGGCCTTGCGATTGTCTCCGGCGCGCCTCTTTTCATCCTCGGCGGCCTGTCGCGCAGCTTCGTCTTCACGCTTGCGGGCTTCCTCGGCCAGACGCAGGCGTTCTTCCTCAGCCTCGCGCTGAAGGCGGGCAACGCGTTCCTGCGGGGTTTCTGCCGCTGCGGCGGGCTTCTTTGGCGCAGCCTTCGGCGCCGCTGCCGCAGGTTGCGGCGGCGGTGGAGGCGGTGGTGGAGGAGGGGGTGCGACTTCGCCCGGCTTGCCAACCAGACGGCGACGCTGCTTCACCTCGACCACCACTTTGTTGGTACGGCCGTGGCTGAAGGTCTGCTTGACCTCCCCAGCATCGACCGACCGCTTTAGGCCAAGCGGTTTACGGGCGGGTTTTGTTTCTTCGTCGCTCATTTAGCTCGTACGTCCTTCACACATTCAATTGTTCGTCCTGGCGACCGGGAGATCCCTGATCGCCATCGTCAAAAGCGGGCCCAATAGCCCCCTTGAAATGCAGCAAGCGTGCCAAAGCCCCCTGGACCCGTCCCGCTGCTGCGCCATTATTCAGCGCCAGGTGGACGACATTGTCGCGGCCCAATGCCACAGACAAAGCCGCGCGGTCCAGTGGCAAGACTGCACCACGTTCACCGCTGCCCTCTGCATCGCGCCCTACGCGCCAGGCCTGATCGAGCTTTTTGCGCCCATCTTCGCTGGCATCTGCGGCATGCATCAGCAGCCCAATTCGCCCCGTACGCGCCTGCTCGGCAATCCGATCGGACCCCAGCACGATATTGCCGGCCCTCATTTCCAGCCCCAGCCGGTCACAGAAATTGCGCATCAACGCAGCCTCGACCATTTGCGGCAGGTCTTGCGGGATATTCAGCGACGCGCCTTTGAAGGCACGGGCCAATGCACCGCGTAGCTGACCCTTGGCCATGGCTTGTTCCAGCTCCGCCAGCGTCACGCCAAGCCATGCCCCCCGCCCCGGCGCCTTGGCGGCGGGATCGGGCAGCACATCGCCATCGGGCGAAATCGCCAGCCGCATGAGCCGGTCGCGCGGCGCGATCTCTCCGGAAAGCACACAGCGGCGTTCAGGCTCGGAAGCCTTCCGTGCCTTGGGAGCGTCAATGATGTCGGACGTCAGGCGCTCATTGGGTGGAGTCCGCATCGGCGGCCTCCTCGGTGACGGTTTCCGTGGCCGCTGGTGCAGCCGGCTCTTCATCTTCGAACCAATGCGCACGGGCAGCCATGATGATCTCATTGCCCTGCTCTTCACTCAGGCCATATTCGCCCAGCACACCGCCCTTGTCCTGTTCACGCTGCGGGCGGCGCAGCGGCGGCCCATCGGCATTGTTGCGGCGACGCGGTGCTTCGCGCTTCTTGGCGATCAGTTCATCGGTGGCGAGATCGGCCAGATCATCGAGCGTCTTGATGCCAGCCTTGCCCAAAGTGACCAGCATGGCTTCGCTAAGATGCGGCATCTCGGCCAGATCGTCTTCCACGCCCAACGCGCGGCGTTCTTCGCGATAGGTAGCTTCCTGCCGCTCGATCGCTTCGAGCGCACGGCTCTGCAGCTCTTCGGCCAATTCCTCGTCGAAGCCTTCGATGCTGGCGAGTTCCGCCAGTTCTACATAGGCGACTTCTTCAAGTTCGGCGAAGCCTTCGGCCACCAGCAGCTGGGACAGCGTTTCATCGACATCGAGCTCTTCCTCGAACATCTTCGAACGTTCGGCGAATTCCTTGCTGCGCTTCTCGCTCGCCTCTTCCTCGGTCATGATATCGATCTGGTGACCGGTGAGCTGGCTGGCGAGCCGCACGTTCTGGCCGCGTCGGCCGATCGCCAGCGAAAGCTGGTCATCGGGCACGACCACTTCGATGCGACCTTCTTCTTCGTCAAGCACAACGCGCGCCACCGTGGCCGGCTGCAACGCATTGACGACGAAAGTGGCGGTATCCTCGCTCCAGGGGATGATATCGATCTTTTCGCCCTGCAGTTCCTGCACCACGGCCTGAACGCGGCTGCCCTTCATGCCGACACAGGCGCCAACCGGATCGATCGAGCTGTCATGGCTGATCACGCCGATCTTGGCACGGCTGCCGGGATCGCGGGCGGCGGCCTTGATCTCAATGATGCCGTCATAGATTTCGGGCACTTCCTGCGCGAACAGCTTCTTCATGAAATCGGGATGCGCGCGGCTGAGGAAGATCTGCGGGCCGCGATTATTGCGCTCCACCTTGGTGATCAGCGCGCGGACGCGTTCGCCAACACGGGCAGCTTCGCGCGGGATCTGCTGATCGCGCCGGATCACGCCTTCGGCGCGGCCCAGATTGACGATCACATGGCCGAATTCGACCGATTTGATCACACCGGTGATCACTTCGCCGGCGCGGTCCTTATATTCCTCGTACTGACGCTCACGCTCGGCATCGCGGACCTTCTGGAAGATCACCTGCTTGGCGCTCTGCGCGTCAATGCGGCCCAGATCGACCGGCGGCAGCGGATCAACGATGAAGTCACCGATCTTGGCATCGGCTTCCAGCTTCTGTGCGGCCTTGAGATCGATCTGCTTGAAGTAATCCTCTACCTCTTCGACCACTTCGACCACACGCCACAGGCGCAGATCGCCGGTCTGCGGATCGAGCTTGGCGCGAATGTCATTTTCCGCGCCATAGCGGTTGCGCGCGCTCTTCTGGATCGCTTCTTCCATCGCCTCGATGACAATCGCCTTGTCGATCATCTTTTCGGTGGCGACCGCGTTCGCAATTGCGAGCAGCTCTGCCTTATTGGCGGAAATTGCACTGGCCATCAGCTATCAGCCTTCTCTTCTTCGTCTTCTACAATGTCCTCGGCACCAGTGGTGTCGAGCGGTTTGGTGGCAGCGATCAACTCGTCCGTCAGGACCAGCCGGGCGCTGTGAATCTGGTTGAAGGCGAAAGAGATTTCCCCCGCCTTGTTGTCCGCGATCGTGATCTGGTCACCCTCTATCCCGCGCAATATACCACGAAGATTACGGTGGCCGTCAGCTTTTTCAGTCAGGCTCACTTTGGCTTCGTGCCCCGCCCAATTGACGAAATCCTTCTGGCGGGTCAGCGGGCGGTCGATCCCCGGCGAGGAAACCTCGAGGTGATAGGCGCCTTCGATCAGCACTTCGCCATTCTCTTCAGCTGCGTCGATCGCATCGGACACCCTGCGACTCAGTGCCGCGCACTGATCGATGATCAGCTGCCCGGTTGCTGGATCCTCGGCCATGATCTGCAGCGCCATGCCGCCATCACCCGCTTCGGACGGCATCATCTTCACGCGCACGAGATCGAAGCCGAGAGCTTGCGCCTCGGGCTCTATGATCTCAGTCAGGCGTGCGATATCCGCCATTCACTCTCCGGTTACACTGGCATTGCGACAATGGGGTTTCGGGCCGGCCCCTTGCGGCGCCAGCATCCAAACCTTGTATCGACAATGTCGGGATGAGGCGCAGATAGGCGCGGCCTGATCGAAATGCAAGCATCAATGGAAAAGGGCCCGAGCTTGCGCCCAGGCCCTTACATTCATGACTGATCAGTTGACGTCAGAAATTGAAATAGTGATCGCCGCTGTGTTGGCGCGGGCTATCCTCGTGATCATGCTCGGCTGCCGCTTCGATCGTCCATGTGACATGCGTAATCACGGTATAGCCGTTGACGTTGCGAACGTAGGCATTGTCGCGACCTGCCGCATCCTTGCCAACCGGCTGGCCCCAATCGGAAGGCGAATTGCCGGGTTCAATACCCAGCGGCTTGCCCTTGCCGCCGCCTTTGCCACCGCCCGGGCCGCCGCCGCTGCTGCCCCCGCTGCTACCGCTATCGGTATGATTGTAGATTGTATCCAGCTGGGCAAAGTCATGTTTATCCGGGTGTTCATTGCCAATCGGATTGCTGGTGTATTCCATGCAGGATGAGGTCAAATCCGTACTGAAATCCTCATTCTGATGGCCAAGGCCGTAATTATGTCCGATCTCCTGGCAGGCTACCAGCTGCTTCCAGCTTTCGGTATTGTAGGTCGGATAGGCGAAATATGTGTCATTGAGCTTGGTCGACCCAGCGATGATGTGGTCACCCGAAATGCTGATCGAAGCGATCCCCAGCCAACCCGTCTGCCCATAGGAGGAGTTGCAGACCTGGATTGTGCCCGATGCCATTGGGCAGCGCTTCTGGTTCGTCGAGCCCAACTTCAAGACACTGTCGATATGTGAAGAGCCGTTCCAATCGGCCAGGGCGATACCAACTCGCGTCTTCCACGCGCCTTGCGTGTTATCGATCACGTCAGGCGTTGCCGTATGCCCTGCATCTGTCGTCGCCCAATGATAGTTTGCCCACGAGTGATCTGCATAGCCTGGGGTCGCAATAACAGCGACCAGACCGCCAATGGCGATAGTCGCGAGGCCAATGGATTTCCTGCTGAT
>JBNLDR010000075.1:0-11941 GCA_050304495.1 Altererythrobacter sp. | reverse complement strand
CTTCCACATGAAAAGCGATTCAAATGGGCCGATCAAGTTCGCACAGGCGATCAGTCCTTCGCTGAGCATCTGGTCCGAAATGTCCCGTGCCGTCTCCCGATCGGGGAAAGGGCACCAGATCAGCGCGCTCATGAACGCTTGCCCAATGCGTGTATGCCCCATGCGGTCGAAGCGACCAGCAGGGCGCCGACCAATTGGTGGGCCACTGCCAGCCACAGCGATACCCCGCTCAGCACCGTGGCGATCCCCAGAATGATTTGCGTTCCGAAGGCAGTATGTATTGCGATCGAAGCTGGCCGTGCATTGTGACGAATCCTGCGGGCGAGCCAGATCAGCATGCCGACTGCAACCCAGGCCCACCATCTGTGCATGAAGTGCAGCAGGAAGGGGTCATGCGTCATCGCCCATCCAAGCCCATGGGTCATGTCGAATTCCGGCAGGAACCGGCCCTGCATCAACGGCCAGTCATTTGAAGCGTGCCCGGCATTTAGGCCGGCCACCCACGCACCCAGCAGCAATTGCAGCGCAAGGACAAGCGCCGCCGATGCGCCAAATCCCGTCAAACGTGCCGGGCGAGATGCAGGGTCGCGCGCCAAGCTACGCAGGTCCAGTGCGGTCCAGACCAACGCCGAAAGGGTGAAGAGCGCCGTCAGCAGGTGTACTGAGAGCCAGAAATGGCTGACATCGGTCATCTGTCCGCTGAGTCCGGAACGAACCATCAGCCAGCCGAACAGCCCTTGCAGCCCGCCAAGACCCAGCAGCGCGACCAAGCGCCATTTGTAACCCCGGGGGATCGCGCCCTTGATCCAGAACCAGGCGAGCGGCAGCGCGAATGCCATACCGATCAGCCGCCCGATCAGGCGATGGAACCACTCCCAGAAGAATATGAACTTGAAATCGGCCAGCTCCATTCCGGCCGGGCCGGATTCATAGATAAATTCGGGCGAAGCGCGATAGCGCTCGAACTCAGCCTGCCATGCCGCTTCGTTCAACGGCGGAAGCACCCCGGTGATCGGGTTCCACTGTGTGATCGAAAGCCCGCTTTCGGTTAGGCGGGTGATGCCACCCACCACCACGATCATGACAACCATCGCTGCAACAACCAACAGCCAGTTGGAAATTGCGAGTGGTTTGGCGGGGGCGGGGCTGTTCATCGCCAGCGCTAACTGCGCAGCGCGCGTGAAAAGTGCAAGCCCTCTTTCGACCAAACACTCCCCACAACACCCCCTTGCATGATGTTACACCATAACATAGATAGCTTGCATCATGAGCAGCGTTTCCACATCGATTCGCCGCGTGCTTGATCGCGCGGGCATCTGGCTTTCTAGCCTTTGCCTTCTGCATTGCCTGGCCAGCCTTGTTCTGGTGTCTGCCCTGGGCCTTGGCGGGCAATTCTTGCTGGCACCGGAAATCCATCGCATTGGTCTGGTGTTCGCACTGGTGATCGCCGCGGTTGCGATCGGCTGGGGCGCGCTGCGCCACCGCAAGGCCGCGCCTTTCGTGACAGCCATGATGGGCCTCAGCTTCATGGGCGGCGCTCTCGCCGTGCCGCATGGTTATGAAGAGGCAATTCTGACCATTATCGGCGTGACTTTGGTCTCGACCGGACACATCCTCAACTTGCGTCATTTTCATTGAACGCTATCTGCCGCGTCATGAGCGCACAGATCGAGATCACCGTGAACGGCGAAAGCCGCAAGACTTCAGCAGCGACAATTGCGGCGCTGGCTTCCGAGCTGGGGCTCGATCCGGCCAAGGTCGCGGTTGAGCGCAATGGGGAGATCGCGCCGCGCTCAACACTTGCAGATGTGCAGCTGGCCACTGGCGATGTACTGGAGATCGTGCATTTCGTAGGCGGAGGATCGAGCGCGGACGATAGTTGGAGTGTAGCAGGGCGCACCTTCAACAGCCGCCTGATTGTAGGAACCGGCAAATATAAGGATTTCGAGCAGAACGCTGCTGCGGTCGAGGCTTCGGGTGCCGAAATCGTCACCGTTGCGGTTCGCCGGGTCAATGTCAGCGACCCGAAGGCGCCGATGCTGACCGATTTTATAGACCCCAAGAAAATCACCTACCTGCCCAATACTGCAGGCTGCTTCACTGCCGAAGACGCGATCCGCACCCTGCGGCTGGCGCGCGAAGCGGGCGGGTGGGATCTCGTCAAGCTGGAAGTGCTGGGAGAGGCGCGCACGCTTTATCCCAACATGCGCGAAACGCTGAAGACGACGGAAGTCCTGGCCAAGGAAGGTTTCCTGCCGATGGTCTATTGCGTCGATGACCCGATCGCGGCGAAACAGCTGGAAGAGGCGGGCGCAGTGGCGGTCATGCCGCTTGGCGCGCCGATCGGTTCAGGGTTGGGGATCCAGAACCAAGTCACGATTCGGTTGATCGTGGAAGGTGCGAGCGTGCCGGTGCTGGTCGACGCGGGCGTGGGCACGGCCAGCGATGCCGCAGTGGCGATGGAACTCGGCTGTGACGGCGTGCTGATGAACACCGCCATAGCCGAGGCAAAGGACCCTATCCGCATGGCCCGCGCGATGAAGCTCAGCGTCGAGGCCGGGCGAGAGGCCTATCTTGCGGGGCGCATGGGCCGCCGCAAATATGCCGATCCCTCCAGTCCACTCGCGGGATTGATTTAAGGGCAGTGCGCCCACATCGATGCGACCCTTGGGCCGTGTGAGCGATGATCTCGCACTCGAAGAGTGTGAGTGCGGAAAACAAGACTAACCCGATGTTAACCACATTGCGCGAAGCTCCTCTCACAACAGGGGACAAATGCAATGGCCGTTACCAACAGTGCATCCATGACCATCGCCGAGATGCGCGAGTTCGCTGGCTTCGAACCTGCAGAGCAGCGTTACATCAAGCGCAGCCTGGATATCGGGCTGGGCCGTCAGGATGCGTTCAAATTGTGGGCGCGAAGCGAAGGCGAAAGCGCCGCGATCCGCAGCCAGTATGTCGCCTATCAGGAATTGAAAACCCTGCGTGCATCGATCCCGAATGCCAGCGGGTTTGGCGAGATCGAAGCCTTTATCGGCAAGCTGACCCGGGTTGCCGCGTTCGACCTGGCGCAGGAACGCATCGCTTGTTTCTCGTCCTTCCGCTTTCTGTACGAGCGCCTGTTGGGCGCCGAAGCGCGTCCGTGGCTGCCCAGCGCATTCTGTGCCGCCGCAGCGCTGCCACAGATTCGGCCAGAACGCCGCAAGATCCTGCTGCAGAGCCTGTCGGAAGCCGCCGCAACAGCGCCCGGCTGGTCGGACAGGGCGCCATGCTTCTTTCCCGAATATGTCGAGCAGGCAGAGGCGGCTTGAGCGCGCTGTTCAGTTGGGCGGGTTGTGTTTCTCGACAAAGGCCACAGCAGCCTTGAGCATGGCCTGACGCGTCTCGCTCAATGACAACCAGTGATCTTCGCCTTCGAGTTCGACAAATTCGAATGGCTTGCCTGCATCCTTGAGCGCATCCGCCATCTTCTGGCTCTGCTGATATGGGACAACCGTATCGTCGCGGCCATGGATCAACAGGATCGGCGCATCTGCCCTCTCTGCATTAAAGCGCGGCGAAATCTCCTTATAGGCGGAGCGCGGACCCAGCTCTTCTTCCAATGAGCGCTTGGCGATCTTGCTGTTGCCGCTTTCGCGATTTTCTACGCGAGACATCAGGCTGACATCGGCGACACCTGCCACAGAAACCGCACAGCGGTAGAGCCCCTGTTGCAGCGTGACCCCGGCCAAGGCGGCATATCCGCCATAGCTTGCGCCAACGATGCAGGTTCGGCTGGGGTCCACGATCCCTTTTTCCGCTAGGGCGGCCAGACCGTCAGAGATGTCGGTCTGCATTTTTCGGCCCCATTGCCCGTAACCGGCTTGAATAAAGGCCTCGCCTCGATTGGTGGAGCCACGAAAATTGGGCTGGAACACGGCATAGCCACGCGAGGCGAAGGCCTGAGCCCACCAGTCGAAACCTTCGGAATCCTGGCTATGCGGGCCGCCATGTGGCAGCATCACCAAGGGCAGGTTCTTGGGTTCCCTGTCTGGAGGCAGCGTCAGAATGCCGTCCATCTCCAGCCCGTCACCGGCAGAATAATTGACGGTTGAAATTGGTCCCACAGCATCAGGTTCGATCGCCATTCTTTCATAGGCGATCGCGTTCGCCCGTTTGGTGGCAAGATCGACAGAAAAGTAGGTTCCGCTGTCCCGATATCCATCGGTGTGGACCAGGACATGGCCAAAATCATCGGTCCGATCGATGATCCGGTTGCGATATTTTGCGAAGGCCTGTTTGGTTGCCCTGGCTCGCCTGCTCACGGTAGCATCGAAGAATACCGGCTCATCCCGCCCCGTCTCCGTCATATAACCGATCATCTGGCCGGTTCTGGGGTCAGTGTAGACGCTGAGTATATTCATATCCTCATAGACAGCTTCCGGCTCCGCCGAGCCATCCACCGGAACCTCGTACCAACGCGTCGAACCGGTATCTTCGTCACGCGAACCATAGATGATTGTGGAACCATCCTGGCCGATCGTGACCAGATAAATGTCTCCTGCCGGGTTCACACCGGACGCGATCTTGCCCTTCAGTCCGTCGATCGACCAGCGCCCGGTCTGCCGGGAAACGTTGAGCTCCGCCAGCACCGTTCCGTTCGCTCCAATCAACCAGTCGCGAGTTGAGTTCTCCGATGCCGAGCTAGCCACATGATTGCTCTTGTTAGTCAGGAGATCGACTGAATAGAGCGCTGGCCTGCCGTGGTCGAACTCATAGCCGGAGGTGTCTCGACTCGATCGGCGCAATTCGAGGGCGCCGAAAAAGGCCATGGGCCGTCCATCGATCCAACGTGTTCCATAATATCCGAACACCGCCTTCAGCAGCATGCGCCTGTCGCTAAATACGACTTCAACGTCGGCGTCTTCTTGCAAAGGGATCAACAAGGCCTGGTAGAATTCGTACTTGTCCTGTGCGAAACCGTGCCCGAGATTTTCGGTTGAGCTCATCTGCAGCATGATCAGATCATCGGTGATAAACCGGAAGTTGCGGACCTTAAGATCACCAACCGTAAATGCCCTCACCAACTCATTGCCTGGACCCAGGACTATCAGCCTCCTCTCGCCCTGGGCCATCATCAGAAAGGCGTATCTCTGGCCGGAAGGGGAAATGGCGGCATCCTCGACTTCGGGCAGGCTGCCATAGGCGGAAAGCGGCGGCGGGTTGGCGAGGGCAGGCGATGCAAACGCGCCCATCACTGCAATAACAAACGCAAGGCATAGCTTTCGCAGCACAGTGATCATTTCAGCCCCATCCCCATGAAATTGCTTGGAAAGAGACTAGCGCCACACTGGTGCGATGCAAGCGTCGCAGTGCCCGGATGCCGGGTTCAGAGTTGAAATGGCGGGATTACTGCTTGCGCCAACCACCAAGCCTAACCCTTGTACAGGCTATCAATCCGCTCGGCATATCGTTCCTTGATCTTGTGTCGGCGGATCGATTGCTTGGGCGTCAGCTCTTCGTTGTCGATGGTGAAGGGTTCATCGGCGAAAGCGAATTGCCGGACCTTCTCGATCACCGAGAGATCCTTGTTGACCCGGTCGATCGCTGCGCGCACCGCGCTCTTGAAAGCGGGCAGGCCTTGCAGCGCCGCCATATCGAACTTCTCGTCATTGGCGCGGGCCCATTCGATCGCCCATTCGGCATCGGGCACGATCAGGCCCACGACATAGGGCCGCTTGTCACCGCTGACCATGGCCTGGGCGATCTCCGGCTGCAGCGTCAGCATGCCCTCCAGCTTTTGCGGCGCGACATTGTCACCCTTGTCGTTGACGATCATGTCCTTCTTGCGATCGGTGATCACAATGCGGCCCGCATCATCAAGATGGCCAATATCTCCGGTATGCAGCCATCCATCGACAATCGTCCGGTCAGTCTCTGCCCGGTTACGCCAATAGCCTTTCATCACCAGCTCGCCGCGGCACAGGATCTCGCCATCTTCCGCGATCTTGATCTCCACTCCCCGCAAGGGTGGGCCGACCGTGTCCATCTTGAGGCCGGCAGCAGGCCGGTTACAGCTGATCACTGGCCCCGCCTCTGTCTGGCCATACCCCTGCAACATGGTGAGGCCCATGGCATCGAAGAAACTGCCGACTTCGGGATTGAGCGGCGCGCCGCCCGAAACCATCGCCTTGATCCGTCCGCCAAAGCGCTTGCGAATCTTGGGACGAAGCGTGCGTTCCAGCAGGAAGTTCATTGGCAGGTCACGCTTGCGCTTCTTGCCGCCGCCTTCGTTCACGCTGATGGTCAGCGCACGATCCATCAGGAAATTCGCGAGGCGGCCCTGCCTTTCGACCTGCTTCATGATCCGCGCACGCAACACCTCGAACAGGCGCGGCACGACGACCATGATCGTTGGGCGGGTCTCCTCGATATTGCTGGCGAGCTTTTCCAGCCCCTCGGCATAGAAGATTTCGGCCCCGACCCCGATCGGCAGATACTGTCCGCCCGTATGTTCGTAGGCGTGGCTCAGCGGGAGGAAGGAGAGGAAACGTTCGTCCTTGATTCCAAAATCCTCGATCAGGATCTCGGCCGCACCCGCCGCATTGCACAATATCGATCCGTGGTGCTGCATCACGCCGCGCGGCGCCCCGCCCGTCCCGCTGGTGTAGATGATGCAGGCGACGTCCTCACGCTTGATGCCGGCGATCCGCGCGGCCACCGCCTTGCGCGCCTGCGCCGCGTCGCCTGCGACCATCTCGGCCCAATCGTGGAATTCAAAGCTGCCCGCCTGGTGGCGCTTGAGATCGTCGATCCCGATCACATGTTCGACAATGCCGGTCGCCTGGATCGCGCCATGCAGCGGCATCAGCAATTTCTCATTGGAGACGATCACCGCCCGCGCACCCGAATTATCCAGGATGTGGATGTGATCGCGTTCGGTATTGGTGACATAGGCGGGTACTGTGACGCAGCCGGCGGCCATGATCGCGAGGTCCGCAATGCACCATTCGGGCCGATTTTCCGAAATCAGCGCCACCCGGTCGCCCTGCTCCAGCCCCAGCGCGCGCAGGTTCTGCGCCAACAGGCACACCTGATCGGCCACTTCCTGCCAGGTCTGCGTAAGCCAGGTATCGCCCAGTTTGCGGCCCAGGAAGGGCGCATCGCCCTTGTGTTTGGCTTGGGTCAGAAACAGTTCGACCAGATTCTTCGCATTGTCGATATCGTTCAGCACTTCAGCATCCCCCAAAGCCGATTCTGCTGCATTTCAGCCATTACCGGCAGGATTAAGGCGCTGAACGGCGAACGGCAAGCGCTGGTGCGGGGGTCTGCAATCAGCACTGGCCTGCGTTGCCACACAAGCGGGCTATGCCTAATAGTCCTGAGATGATGATTTACCGGAAGTTTGCCGTCGTCCTGGCCATGTTTCTCGCTGCCTGTTCGACAGTGCAAGCGCCAATCGACCGCCCAGCGGTTCAGGTCACACAGCCGTTTGTGATCGCAGCCAACCCCCTCGCGGCGCAAGCCGGGATGGAGGTGCTGGACAAAGGGGGGAGTGCAGCCGATGCGGCAGTTGCCGTTCAGGCCATGCTGTCCTTGGTCGAACCACAGTCTTCGGGAATGGGTGGGGGTGCGTTCCTGGACTACTATGACCATGCCAGCGGAAAGATGGTCATATATGATGGGCGCGAGCGCGCGCCAGCCCAGGCCAGTCGCACCATGTTCCTTGATGCAGAGGGAAAGCCAATTCCCTTTCGTGACGCGGTGGTAGGGGGCCGGGCAACCGGCGTCCCGGGGGCAGTGGCCGCTTTGGCGAAGGCGCAATCCGAACATGGGGCATTGCCCTGGAACAGCCTGTTCGATGCGGCAATCGCGACTGCGGACGAAGGCTTCAATATCAGCCCGAGGCTAGGCAGATTCCTGGCGCAGCAGTGGCCGCAACTTTCGGTTCCCGATGCCGACAGATATTTCTCCCGTCCCGATGGAACCAGAATGGGGGCGGGCGACCGGCTCAAGAATCCGGAATATGCCAATTTCTTGCGGCGCCTGGCGCGCGACGGCACGGACGCGCTCTATCGCGGCAGCACGGCTGCCAGGATCGTTGAGCGGACTCGTGCAGCCCCGCTTGGCGGCACGATGACCATGGCCGACCTTGCGGCGTATGAGGTGGTCAAGCGTGAACCGGTGTGCGGCCTCTATCGCCAGTTTCGCGTTTGTGCGCCGCCGCCGCCATCGAGCGGGGTCGGGTTGATCGAATTGCTCGGAATCCTCGAGCGGACCGATATTGCCGACCGGGGGCCTGACGATCCTCAAGCATGGTATTTGTTCGCCGAAGCCAGTCGGCTGATGTATGCTGATCGCGACACCTATGTCGGCGATGGCGATTTTGTCGCAGTCCCGGTCGAAGGCATGCTCGATCCCGAATATCTGGACCAGCGTGCCGCCATGATCGGCGAAGTGGCCGCACCGCATGTCGTGGCAGGAACGCCGCGCGGCGCGCCGGAGCATGTCGCCGACCAAACCCGCGAGCCCGCCGGCACGTCGCATTTCATCGTGCAGGATGCGCAGGGCAATGTGGTTTCGATGACAACGACTGTCGAATCGATCTTCGGCAGTGGGCGGATGGTCGATGGCTTTTTCCTCAACAATCAGCTGACCGACTTCTCATTCAACCCTTACCAGCCGGATGGCAGCCTGGCCGCCAATGCGGTTGCGCCTTTCAAGCGTCCGCGATCGTCGATGACTCCGTTGATCCTGTTTGACCAGAACGGCGATTTTGCCGGAGCGATCGGATCGGCCGGTGGCAATTCGATTCTGGCATATGTCGCCAAATCGCTGGTCGGCGCGATCGACTGGGGTCTGCCGATGCAGGACGCTTTGGCCTTACCCAATCTGGTTGCGCGTGGAGACAGGCCAATGGGCGAAGTGGACAAGTTCGGTCCGGAAGTGCTTGCTGGGCTCGCCCGGCGCGGTATCGCTCTTGCCCCTGGCCAGGGAGAGGACTCGGGTGTCCACGCAGTCCTGATCCGGGATGGTGCGGTTGATGGCGGTTATGATCCGCGCCGAGAAGGCGTGGTGCTGGTGGGCGAACGTTAAGCGCTATTCGCTCCCAACGGCCTCAGCAATGCTGGTGAATCCGTCACGTTCCATCAATTTTTCGAGCCCGCGCACAATCCTGCTGCCAAGGGTGGGGCCTTCATAGACCAGCGCACTATAGACCTGAACCAGGCTCGCCCCGGCTCGGATGCGTTCCCAGGCATCTTCGGCAGAACTGATCCCGCCAACGCCCACCAGTGGCAGTGCGCCGCCCGTTGCCTTGCGGAAATCGCGCAACCGTTCGAGTGCAAGCGCGCGGAGCGGGGCACCTGACAGGCCGCCAGTTTCATGCGCGTGGGGCGATCTTAGCGGCGGGCGCGAGATGGTAGTGTTGGAGACGATCAGCGCGCCGAGGTGCTTTTCCATGGCAATCCGCGCAATCGCATCCACATCTGCAGGCTCAAGATCGGGCGCAACCTTGAGGAAGATTGGGGGCGCACCTTCGGACATCGTGTCGGCGCGCGCCTCTCTCACGGCATCAAGCAGTGCAGTTAGCGCAGCTTCATCCTGCAGGGCGCGCAGGCCGGGCGTGTTCGGGCTGGAGATATTGACCGCCAGATAAGACGCGTACGGGGCCATGGCCCGCGTCATCTGGGCGTAATCGGCAATCCGGTCTGCGCTGTCCTTGTTCGCGCCGATATTGATGCCGACCACGCCAGGGCGCCCCTGGCGCCGTTCAAGTCGCTGCAGCGCTGCGTCGGCACCGCCATTGTTGAATCCCATGCGATTGATGACGCCGCGATCTTCGACCAACCGGAAAAGGCGGGGTTTGGGGTTTCCCGGTTGTGGCAGGGGCGTGATCGAACCGACTTCGGCAAACCCAAAGCCAAGGCCCAGCACTGCGTCGGGTACTTCGGCATCCTTATCGAAGCCCGCTGCAAGTCCGACCGGGTTGGGAAAGCTGATTCCGGCAATCCTGACCTGCAATTTACCGGGCGCTGGCGGCTTGCGCAGCGGCATCATGCTCAACGCGTTGATCCCGATTCGGTGTCCTTTTTCCGAATCGAGCAGGAAAAGCGCGGGGCGTAGCAGATTGAAAATCATCGTCGGTGCCTATGGCAATCACCGCCCCAACTGTCGAGTACTGAGGTTAACTATCTGAATTGAAAAGATTTGGGGTATTAACGCTCGGGCATCACACTGTCCCGCAACAAGACTTGTCGTTTGCATACAATTCTTTCTCGTTCGAATCGTCTAGCAGAGAAATGCGACCCGAAGGGCTCGGAGCAGCGATGCGAAGAGTTCCTCAACTTTTAGCGGGCGGTCTCTTACTAATGGGGCCGCCCCTTTTTTTATTGCGCGGGGACGCAGGAATACAATTTCTGGCCTGTTTTCATATGTGCCCGAACAGTTCTTGGTCGGTTTGCGCAATCCGGGTGAGGCTTGGCATTCCAGTGGGCAATCTTCTTTGGCTCGACTGGTTTCTAAATCATCTGTAGGCCAAGTCTTGCATGCATGATGTTCCCGCCCACGCTTTCGAATTTGTGCCTGCCCCGGCGGACCTCGCGCCCTATCTCAACTCACTATATGTGCTGCGGATCGCGCCCCAGGGGCTGAAGGAGATGCTGCCCGCCTATTCCGGGCAGCTATTGATTTCCAGTGGGGCATCGGGACGGTTGGACTTCGGCCAGGGTTATGCAGAAGCGACGCCGCAAGCGACCGTTGTCGGCCCACTGAGCCACGCTTGCCCATTGGAGGTTGATGGGCCTTCGGTGATCCTGGGGGCCTCCATGTCATTTTATGGCTGGGCGGCAATGACGAAACTGCCGGCGACGGAATATGGCGACAAATTCCTCAGGGTGGCAACCGCATTTGACGATGCGGCAAGCGCGGCGATCATGGAACTGGCGGACGAATTTCGGGCCGGCCGGATCGAAGCGAGGCCAGCGCTCGAGCGCCTGGCGAACATTCTGCGGCCCTGCGCCACGCCGTTGCCTGATCAGCATCGCCAATTGATCGAGACGACCTATGGCTGGATAAGCAGCGGCTTCAATCCGCCCAGCGAGGCGCTGTATGACAGGCTGCCCATGTCGCGGCGACAGGTGCAGCGATTGGTCAATCGTTTCTTCGGCCTGCCTCCGCATCGATTGATGCGTCGCTATCGTGCCATTCGCGCGGCAACCTTGCTGGCCAATCCAAGACTCGAGCCCCGTCTGCGGGCGGAAGTGCTCAACGCATTTTACGACCAGGCTCACATGATTCGTGAGATTCGCGAATTTACCGGACGCACACCGCGAGTGTTGGCGAACGGTTCGGGATCCATCGTTCAGGCAACCCTGCGCGAAGATGGCTATGGGATTGTCGATGTGTTTGCCGGAAACGAAGCCGAACAGCTTGCCCAATATGACAAATAGGCCGAGTTGCTAACGACTCGCAACAAGTGCTTTGGCGTTGAAATCGACGGATTCGAGGCTTAATTGCCCAATCGGAACGAATTGGTCCGATTATGGCGTGAAACTGCGATGAGACTGTCAAACCTTGCTGATTATGCCGTCGTGGCGATGTGCGCTGCCTCGCGCCATTGCGGTGGCGGGCGTACGAGCGCGGCCGAGCTGGCGGCGGAAACGGGCCTGCCGGTGCCGACTGTGCAGAAGCTGGTCAGCAAGCTCTCTGCTGCGGGATTGCTGCGTTCGGCTCGCGGCACCGGCGGTGGCTTGCAGCTCGCGCGCCCGGCTGCGGCAATCACCGTGGCCGACATTGTGGAGGCAGTAGAAGGCCCAATCGCGTTGACCCAATGCGTGGATGCGCATGAATGCGATTATGAGCAAGGCTGCACGGTCAAGCCGCATTGGCCGGTGATCAATAACGCCTTGCGGGAAGCCCTGGCGGATATTCCGCTCACTCGCCTTGTTTCGATGGCAGAACC